>JAFSWL010000005.1 GCA_017444525.1 Alphaproteobacteria bacterium | reverse complement strand
CAAGCAATCCATCAAGTATCCATTGTTACTGGGCGGAGAACCTGATGACTACGAACTTTAGTGTTCTATCCCTCGTCGTTCGTCCGCCCTTTTTCTTCTTTATCACATCTTTTATAACATATTTTTAACTAACAATCCCTCTCGCAGCGCGGTGCGTCTGCGAGTCAAGGGATCTTCGAATCAATATTTGTTCTTCAAGGTAAGTGTATAGGGTAAGGAAGTATATTATCTCCTCTCTCCTCTTACTTGTAAGAGGAAGAACAATACGGTAGATCGCTGGACGTTCGGACTTACGCCGAACGAGCGATGACGTTAATATAATATACTATAATACACTATGCCGAACGAGCGATGACTTTTTTGTTTTTTAAGCGGAAGCAATGCATACTTTATTATCATTTTACAGTTTGCTAATCAGCTCGTTCAGCAAGCGAACACCGAAACCGCTGGCTCCTTTCGGATACAAAACATTGTTACCCTCACTCAAATCCATACCGGCAATATCAATATGCGCCCATTTACATCCTTTGTTGATAAAACGCTGCAAGAAACAAGCCGCAGTTGCCGAACCTGCTGCACGTCCGCCGGTATTTTTCATATCGGCAATGGTCGAATCCATTTGTTTGTCATATTCAGCATCCATCGGCAATTGCCATACTCTTTCTCCGCTTTGTTTTCCGGCGGCAATCAGTTTTTCTGCCAAACGTTCATCATTCGAAAAAATACCGGCAAAAGTATGACCAAGGGCAATAATTATCGCGCCGGTCAAAGTTGCCATATCTATCACCCAACGCGGTTTATAATTCTTTTGAATATATGTCAGACAATCAGCCAATACTAAGCGTCCCTCGGCATCGGTGTTTACCACCTCAACCGTTTGCCCCGACATTGAAGTTACTACGTCGCCGGGACGATATGCCGTGCCGGACGGCATATTTTCAACCAAACCAACCACTGCAACCACATTTTTTTCAACTTTTTGCAAAGCCAGCGATTTCATCACTGCCGTCATTGCCGCCGCACCGGCCATATCTTGTTTCATATCGCCCATATTGGCGGCAGGCTTAATCGAAATACCGCCGCTGTCAAAAGTTACACCTTTACCGACCAAACCAACACTAAAACCTTTTTCTTGCGGATTGCCCTGCCACTTGATTATAGCAATACGCGGACGATTAACAGAACCCTGTGCCACCGCAAGTGCTAAGTTAAAGCCAAGCTCACGCATAGCGTTTTCTTCCAAAATTTCCACTTCAAGTCCTAAATATTCCAGCCGTTTAATATCAGCCGCCATAATTTCAGGAGTTAAGGCATTAGCCGGCTCACTGATTAAATCGCGGGCATAGCGTACAGCGTTGGCCAGACCTGCCGTATTTTTGTAACCATCCATATTTTTGAGTTCGGTTCCCACATACACAATCTTTTCGAGTTTCGGATAAGACGATGCCTTTTTCTTGGTAAAATATTTATCGAATCTGTATGAGCCCAATTCCACACCCAAAGAAAAATCATAAATATTTTGCGGCTTAGCTTGCGGGAGGACTATTTTAACTTCGCGGCAATTCTTTATTTTGTGCCAAACAGAAGCACCGAACTTTTGCCACTCGACCGAATTCTTTAGGTTGATTATCGCCGTAAAAACACTGTATTCTCCCAAATTAAATTCTTTGATTTTATCTTCGGCTTTTTGCTTTTTGATTGCGTTTATCAATCCTACCTCATTTTTGCCCAATGCTTTAATAATATCCTCAGGCTTTTTTGCCGCTATAACTTTAGTGATTTTGCTGCCACTGCTGCGTCCGATTGTAAATTCCACCATATTTATCTCTCCTATATTTGTGTTTTTTATACATAATCGGCAAATTTTATTAAAAAATGGTAGACTTTTAAATATTTTTTTGATATCTTCTGGACAAAAGCAATATTTTTTCAGGATTAACGTTATGAGCCGCAAAAAAAGCTCTTATGCTGCAAAACATAACAGTTTCCTGCCCAGTGCGGCAGAATTATCAAGTACGTTTATTAAAGAAAACGCTGATTTGTGGGATGTTCTGCGCGCAAACTCCGAGTTTGAGCAAAAGTTTTTGGAACTCCCCTATCCGCGGCAAATTGCCACCGTTGATTTGATAAGCGGCATTATGCGCAATAAAGTAGTAATGTCGCCGGAAAAACTGCATGAAATGTTACTCGATATGGCATACGATTATATAGAAAGAATCGGTTGGATTTGTAACTCCTATTATGATGAGGGTAACATATATTATCCATTATCCGATGATGAAAAAAAGTTGGTGAGAATGGAATGTTACGGCTCAATTGACGCACGCCGCGAACATGAGCTCAGTTCCTGCTATAAATTTTTTTGTAAAACTTCCAACCGCGGCAAATTCCGACTTAAAGATTATGACTTGGCACAGTCGCCGATGTGGCGTGTTTTCAACCAATTTGAGGGTTTCAGAACCATTGCTCCGAATGTTAGGCGCTATTTATATAAGCAAGGTATCAATCCTGATGCGCTCAAAGTGATGTCTGTAAGCGATTTCTGTGATGTTATTCACAAGTGTTTTGCTCCAACACCTCAATCAATGAAAGCCATATTTTTACAAACCGGATACAAAAAAAGGTTTGTTAAAAGCTTTATGCGGGAATGCGGTAAAAAATTATATGCGCAGCTTTGTAGCAGCGGTTTGGATGAACGTAAGGTAGCCTCTCTTTGCCGTCGTATGTCTAAAGACGGTTGCTGCGATATCGGTTCGCTGGTTATTACAGAAATAAACTTTACACCGCGTATCATAAACGATTTAAAAGGTACCGAATATTATAATGACGATTTTAAAGTCGGTGATAAAATACCTCAGGAATTAACCGACAGATTATTTTGGGATAACAAAGAAAGTCTTCTGCTCGCTCGGGATGAAAACGGAGTAACGCTGAATAAAGATGATATGCCGAATTTTGAAGTGCATCATAAAAATGCCGTAAAGTTTGCCAATGACGGCGACTATCTGGCTAAAGTCAACTACCCTACCAATTTAGTGCTGGTTGAACGTGAAATGCACCGCGCGTATTTCCATGGATTTGATGAGATTGAAGAAGTCGCCAAAAACAATGAAATGTATTTTTCCAGAATCAATATGTGTGATTTAAGGGTAGCTTTGCTTAACGGATTTGAGCATAAAATCTACTGTAATTGGGAGAAAAATACTCAACTTCAAAAGCGTATGAAAGAAGATAAGAAAAACGTTGTCAACTATTACGAAATGCAGATGCAACGTTTTAACAATATTCCGGATATTGCCAACCAGTATAATATTGATTATTCCAAAAACGATTTGAATAACGAACGAAAAAATTTGCTCAATCTTCTACAAGATAAAATCAATGTATCGGCAGAAGATGTGCAGATTTTCACCGATTGGATCGAACCGGAAATCAAGATAAAGAAGCAGCGTAAATCCAAACGCAGAAAGCCAAAAAATTTTCCGACTAAACAAGGAAACGAAAGATGAATACGTTTTTAGATGAAATTAAAAATAAAAAAATCGCACAAGGTGAAAAATTAGAGGCGGAAGCTTTGATTATTGCACAAAAAATTCTGCATAATATGGGGTTGGGAATGATACCTAAATCTTATGCCGAATTCTTAAAACATTACAACGGATTGAAGTTTGACGGTTCGTACCTTTTTGGCGCAACTGTCGATGATGATTTGGATATTATCGATAAAAACGAACAAATTGAAAAACCACATAATTTATTGCTGTTGGGATGTAATGATTTTGATTTGTTGTGTTATGATGATAAATCAGCGCATTATAAGGTCATCGACCGCGGAGATTTTCAAGTTACTGACGAATATTCGGAAAATGAATTGGATTATGCTTTATGTAGGATTTTTGAGTTCTGAGATGATTGATAATATTTACAACTATACGCCGCAAAATATACAAAAAGCCGCTGAAATTATCAAGTGCGGCGGATTGGTGGCTTTTCCGACAGAAACAGTTTATGGCTTAGGAGCAAATGTATATGATGCCAAAGCGGTTGCCTCCATTTTTGCCGCCAAACAGCGCCCGCGTTTTGATCCGCTGATTTCACATATTGCAGAAGTTGATTTTTTGAAAGAATATGCCGCTGTTGATGAGCGCGTATTTGCATTGGCCAAGCGTTTTTGGCCCGGTCCGCTGACTTTTGTGCTTAAACGTATTGATGAAAATCCGAGTATAGATTTAGCCTGCTCCGGTTTGCGTACACTAACGGTAAGAATGCCGCGCCACCCTATTGCTTTGGAACTTATTCGCAAAAGCGGAGTGCCGATTGCGGCTCCGTCTGCCAATAAATATCAATCGATAAGTCCGACTACGGCGCAGCATGTATCCGAAGGTTTGGGAGATAAGGTAGATATGATTTTAGATGGCGGAGCTTGTGCGGTAGGAGTGGAGTCAACTATTTTGGATTTGACCGGCAAAAGAGTTGTACTGCTTCGTGCCGGCGGTACCGCTAAAGAAGATATCGAGGAATTTTTAGGTGAAGAAATTTTGATTTCAACCGGTAATCCCGAATTGCCATCGGCACCTGGGCAACTGCTGCGCCACTATGCTCCGCGTAATGTTTTACGCATAAACGTTACTCAACCGGAAAAAGATGAATATTTTATAGGGTTTGGTACGATTGACGGGCATCTCAATCTGAGCCCCAGAGGAGATTTATGTGAAGCTGCCAGCAATTTGTTTGCTTATTTGCGTTTGGCAGATAGCAAAGCGCCGTGCGGAAAAATAGCTATTGCCCCTATTCCGCACACCGGTCTCGGGTTGGCAATCAATGACAGAATCCAACGTGCATCATATAAATAATCAGAAAATTTCAAAACAAAAGAGATTCTACACTGCTGTCGAATCTCTTTTGTGTCAGAACCTTAAAAGCGATGAGCTAATCTCGTAGACGGGATATACCGCCAGCTGTTCTTCACAAGATGCAGAGGTAATATCAACTCCGACATCTTGTCCGTCTGCAACAAACGTTCCGGTCATAAAACGGAAAATATCATCATCGTCCGTATGAGCCGACGTTACCAGCCAGAACTTATCTGTCATGCCTGCAGTTTGTGCTGCCAATGCGATTTTCGCCGTATCGGAACCGATTTTATTGATTTCTTCGATAGAAAGCATAAATGCTTGTTGCGGCTTAACAAATTTGTTGGTGTAAGATAAACAATATTCTGCAGCACTAACCGACATACCGGAAACCTTAGCCATTTCTTTAAGGAAGTGCGTAGCACTCAAACCTCCGCTTATTAGATCTGTATCGATTTTCTCTTCTTGTGTACAGAATGATGTTGATGCTTTTTCCGTACACATCACCAACAGAGTATCACTATATTCGCCGACAGCAATTACCATTGCGCAATTGCGACCAGCAACAAATTTTTTGCTAATTTTGCCGTCATTGCACAAAAACATGCCAACCTCTATCTCTTGAGGAAATTTAGCAAAACAGTCAATTGCATAAAATATCATACGCTGACTTGGCGATAACGCCAAATACAATTGCCGATGACAATATAGCTGATAAGCTCGCAGAATTCTTCCATAATCTCATTATCGATACACGAAAATTCGGCAATGGTTCCACCTAGTATCATTAATACCAAAAAAGTAAAGTCCCATATATAAATAGGAGCTTTAACAATATAGTTCCACAACGGCCGCCATAACTTATTTTTTATAAAGTACCATAAAACGAACGCGACAAAAATCAAACGTCCGCCGGTTACCAGATAGCCGTATTTAAATTCTTTCCAACGACAAATATCATACGGCGATAAATACTTTTCGCAAAAATAACCGCGGAACAGATTTGTCTCTCGCATAATCATAAATAAGATAATCATACCTAAAAAAACAAAAAAACGATGCTGATTTTGCGACTTTAATGCCACGATAAAAGCCAAAGACAAAACAATCAGCTGAATATTTTCTACCAGTCCGTCTTCAACAAACCATGCCGGATCAGCTCGGAGCATTACCGGAATCACCGCCATAATCAATAAAAGCTCCAACCAAGTGCAGACATTTGGTTGCCAATTTATTCTCTGCCATATTTGTTGCAATATTTCATATAACTTGCGCATTCCTATTCTCCTTACATTTGTTGTATGATATTTTTATGTCAATTAACAGTTATTTTTAGTGGTATGTGTATAATTTGTGTAAAAATTTATGCTGTAATTGACTCTGAAACGTGTTTTTTTATAATAACTGCAAGGGGACTTAATAATGACGAAACCAAAGACGCTTATTATATGGGATTTTGATGGTGTGATTGCCGACAGCGAGCATTTATGGGTAAATAATTAGATTGAATGCCTGCGCTCATTTTTTGCATTGGAATTAAGCGACGATATGGTGGAATATTATATTCGAGGAAAAGCCAATAAAACTAAAGTGGAGCTGCTAAGTAAGGACTTTCCGGAAATAAAATTGGAAGCTCCGTTTTGGAATAAGCTCAAAGCTAATACCATAAGCCTGATTAATTCCAAGCTCAAGCTGACGGCCGGTGTTGAACAGCTTTTTCAAAATCGTAATTTTTCACATTGTATTGCTACCGGAGCCACCAAAGAAAAAAATGCGTTAAAAGTCAATAAACTCGGGCTTTATAAATATTTTGACAACGGAAATATGTTTACCGCTAATGAAGTTACCAACGGGAAACCTGCTCCCGATCTGTTTTTATATGCAGCCAAGCAAATGGGATATTTACCTGAAAACTGCGTTGTTATTGAAGACTCTTTGGTAGGTATCGCCGCCGGTATTGCCGCTAATATGCCGGTTATTGCATACATAGGAGCAACCGGTAATAACAACGATGAATATGCCGCAAAATGTTGCCAAGCAGGTGCTGTTCATATTGCCCGCAACATGGAAGAAACGGCTGATATTCTACACCGATTTTATGAGTGATTATCGGCTGCTGTGGTATATATTTTCCGCCGCATCATATTTGTGGTGAAATAAAACTTTCAGATGCTTGAATTTGTGTGTTTTACCATTATTTACCACAATATGAAATATACAGTCAAAGAAAAATTAGAAATTGCTGAAAGTGTCGTTACCATCATTATGTTTGTAATGGCGGTATGGGGTAGCATTATCGCCTATGAAGAGCAGTTTTGGCATAAATTGAACCACGTGGTCAATCATTATCACGAAGAAATCAGCAAAAAAGAAAGCTTTGACTGCAAAGATCATGCCGCGCTAAAACAACCGAAAAGAGGTTAAAATCAGATTGTTTTCCCCTATTCTGCTTTAATGATCGGCGCACAAAATCAATACATTTTTCTCATTAGCACGAATACGTTCTCGCAGTAAATCGTTGGTAGTATCATTGCGGCAATAACGCGAAGTATAACGCCCGTTACGATAGCGCATTTCTCCGAGCAAAGCACCATTTATGTCGTATTGCTTAATATTGCCATTCAGCTGACCACGGCTGTAGTGAGCCACATAATGTACTCTGCCGTTGCCAAAATAAACTGTTTCTTTGCCGTTTTTTAAACCTTTGGAATAATTAACAGTCTGAATTAATGTTCCGTCAAGAGTATAAATGGAAACTTCGCCCGAAAGATAACCTTTTTTATAATTTTCGTAAGCAATACTGTCACTGTAATTTTGCACCACACGACCACTCAATGGCTTGCCAATACTGTCGGTACAATATTTAATATTGCCTTTTAAGCTGCAAGCATAAGCATTTGGTGTATATATGTGCGGATTGGCATTATAAATGACACCGCCGGAAGAAGTTACATAAGATACGGCAGATTTTGGCACAGCGTATATCTGCGTGCTATAAAACGCATGTTCCGGCTGATGATGCAACGGCCGAGGAGGTTTCGGCTTAAAATGATCCGATCTTTTAAGCGGCTGTGTATGATATTTATTGTGATGATGTTTAGCATTATCGCTATCCTGCACATCAGGTACTTTATGTTCCGGATGTTTTGTTTTTTCCACATCTTTTTCCGGAACTTTAATTACTGTTGTTTCCGACTGTTTAATTGTCGGCTGCTGCGGTTTCATATCCGGCTTTGCATCAGACTTGGTTATCAGCGGCGAATGAGCCCCAGCTGTTGAATGTTTTGATGCCTCAAAATTCTCGCGCAAACGCTGTGCATAATCTTCAATAGACTCAATGGCAAAAGAAATATTTGCCCATACCAGTAAACCTGACAATATAAATGCAAACTTCATTTATTACCTCCCATAAACTCAATACGAGTATTGTACAGATACTTTGTAAAATTTCAAGAGGATTAACTTTTTATCCCTTTTAAGATAATCAATGCTTTATGCTTGCAACTTCAAAATAATCTTTTATAATGCACTAAGATAAAGGAGAGTGGCTATATGTTGTGGAATTTGTTCAATCGTATGCCGAAACCGTTTGATGAAGGAAATTTACCGACAACCGACGGACACCGTATACACTACTATCAATATGGCAATCCGGTGGGAATTCCGGTACTGTCTTTTCACGGCGGTCCGGGTGGGGAATCACGTCCTAAATATGCCAAATTATTTGATTTAAAACGTTATCGTTTTTTACAGTTTGATCAGCGTGGATGCGGATTATCACAAGCCGGAGATTTATTATTTCGCAATGAAACTGCTTATCTGCTGCAAGATGCCATGCATCTCTTGGCGTACTTACACATCAACGAACCGATTGTGGTTCACGGCAACTCATGGGGTTCAACTCTGGCCCTGTTGTTTGCCGAGGCTTATCCCAAACTGGTGCGCCGCATTATTGTTTCCGCAATATTTTTGGCGCGTTTTGAAGATTATATGTGGGTAAAACGCGACAGCGAGCGTTTTTATCCGGATTTATGGCAAGAAATGCGCCGTATTATTCCGCAGAAGAATTTTTTTGAAGCTTACAACAAATTACTGTTTTCGGAGAATGAAGCAGATTATCTGAGCGCACTTTCCTCTTTCGGTAGTTACGAATACAAATTAGGGCAGCTCAATCCGAGTTTTACACCACTTGAAACAGCCACGGCTAATGTGTTGAACAGTGCCCGTATTTATGCCTATTATGACCGTAATCGCTTTTTTATTAACGAAAATCAAATTTTGCGCAATATAGATAAAATTAAAAACATTCCGATAATAATAGCTCATAACCGCATGGATTTCTGTTGCCCGCCGAAACAAGCATGGGATCTGTATCAAGCAATTCCACAGGCAGATTTTTGTATGGTTGCCGATTACGGACATTCCACTCCGAAACTTTTGAAAAAGATAAAAAAACTCATAAAAACAAGTGATAAAAAATAATGTACTTTTTACACAAAAAGACTAGACAAAACATAAAAGCCGTGCTATTATAGTGACAAATGGAATTTATTGAAAGTGCGTATTATGAGTAAAATATCTGATATTCAAAGCAAATATAAACGGTTACTCGAGATTTATGCCAATAAAGATCTTGATAGTTCCGGTGCGGAAGCAAAGACTATCATTTCCGAATTGGCTTCTGCTAAAGCTATTGATTACAAAACAGCAATAAATGAAGCCCAAAGGCATTTAGAACCAAAGCATAAAATCTATACTCGCCGTGTTGATTCCGTTGTTATTGCAGCGCGAAAAAATTTACCATCGACGGAAAATATTACTGTTTCGTCGCCGGTTGTAACAACGAAAGCGCGAAAAGCTGCTCGTACCGCTAAAAAAGATAAAGCCGAAAATAAAAATGTTAATAAGACAAATAAAGAAAGGGTTACTAAACCTTTGACTGACAAGCAAAAAGAGAATCTGGCAAAATATATACTGGTGGCTTCGGCGGCAAATATTGATTTAACTAAAATCGACGGTTCCAACTATAAAATGTCGCTTATGATGCTTGAAGAAGAGTATAAGATGGCGGCATTGAAAGATGCCGAACGATATATTTTCGGTAAAAATTCCGATGAGTATTCCGATACGCTTGGTGATTATATGGATGCGGAAGATTTATCCTTAAAACAAAAGGATATTCGCCTATCCGCCATCCTCGAGGTAATAGAACTGGCGGCAAGCGATAAAAATATTAATCCGGATAATGCTGTTGTATTGGCAAATGCAATTGCACAAATGTCAAAAAAATACGATATTGCCGCTAAGGCATGGACTATCATTGGTAAAATTGATACAGTGGCAACACAACGTTATGCAGAGCAAATTAAAAAAGAAAAAGAATTTCCGAAAGATACTTTTTTGCATAACATTTATAAACAAAGATCTGATTATAACTCCGAATTTATTGATGCGATAATTACCCGTCATATTCGCGGAGTCTTAAATCAGCTTGATTCAAAACAAACCCAAAAGTATAAATCCCTGCTAAAAGGAAATGATTTCGGTATTTATCTGCCTCTGGCCAAAGCTGAACCGTTGCGCAAATTACCGGAACGTCCGATACCTAAAGATACAAATACGACATTGAATACCAATCATAAAATTACACAAAATACGGGAGATAAGAAAATGACTGAACTAACCGATAACGATGATAATAAACCTAAATTTACATTGACTAAAGCTCAATTATGGGCGGCAGAAAAAGCTAAAATTAATTGGGAAAAATGCGCCGATATTGAAGAAGTTTTGAGCAAAATTGAGACAGCCGGATATAGTGTTGTCGGTGATAAGGTTTTACTAAAAGGTGAAAACGAAGACGGTAAGGACAAAGTAATTGCCGAATACGATAAAGAAAAAGACAAAATGATTGAAAATAAGGCCGATGAGAAAAAAGATGACGATAAAGAACTCAAAGTCGGTGTAATATCTGATGAATCCAAAAATTTGCCGCAGCCGACTAATATGAAAAAATGGGTTTTGAAAAAAATCCAAAATTATCAGGCAATGGAAGCCGCCGGTAAAATTAAAAAGTTTGAACCGAATTTGGAAATTAAAGACCATTTTGAAGCCAAAGTCGATGGCGTTACCGTTACGTATTCTTCTCCGGACAGCGTTAAAGTTTCGGAAAATGCTGATATTAAAACCTTTGAAACGATTATCAACGAACCGGATAATCAAAATCGTACGATTAATTTTACCGAGGGAATGCCACATGAAACCGCTGTATTGCTACGTGCTGCCTGCTTGTTAAACGGCAGAAAGATTACCGGTGATGTACCTGAATTTTCTCCGGAAGATATGCAAAAATTGGCTGCTAATTTAGGCGCAGATCGTTTTAAGCAGTTAACTGATGCAATGAATCCGCAAAATCAGCCGCAACAGCCTGTTATTGAAAACAAAACTAATTCGGAAGAAAGAGAAATTATAATAAATAGTCCGGAAGACTTAGATAAAGTACTTGCCGATGCCCAAAAAGCACGCAAAGACTTAAAAGATAAATTTGACAAGGGATTTATCGGATTTAAGGAAAATCCAAAAACCAAAGAAAATGAAATTATCGCCGGACCAAAATTACAAGATAATCCTGATAAAGAAAAAATACTTGAAGAAGCTAAGGCAAACGGAGATTTATTGGTGGCAATAACCAAAGCTCACGATAAATACAATAAAAAGAAATTAGAACAGATTCGTAGCAATATGGATCCGGACAAACTCGCCGAACATGATAAGCTGAAGGGAGAAAAAGATAATGACGGTAAATATGTAACTTCTGAAAACAGAAAACAATTACGCGAGCAAAATAAAAAAGACATGTCAATCAAATTAGGATTGGATGCAGACAATAAAGATTCGGCGCTTAAAGATGCTGAACTTAAAGAATATATTGATAAGAACAAAATAACCATCAAAAATTATGCTGATCTCTGGAAAGAGGCAAATAATGGAAAGGACTTTGATGTTAAACAGCTGAATGAAACTCAGAAATCTGTTTTCATGCAGATTTCAAAAGCCCAACTTGATCGCCGTAACTCTTTGCTTGGCAAAGATAACTCCAATACTAGATAATACTCAATTTAACGGAGGCAAAAATGGAAGTCAACTCGTTATATATGGAATTTTTAAAAGCAAACTACCCGACGGTTGCCGGACGGCTTGATGCCTTAAAAGATACATCTCCGAGCGGCACCACGCCGGAAGAAATTGCCAAATCAAAAGCAAAGTTAGAAGAAGAATTTAATACTTTAGCCAATGACGCCGAACGTGTTAACAGATTCCAAATCTGGGAAAAAGTTCCGACAATTTTGCGCGACAGATATTACGGACGGGTACCGCAAGAAGTTATGGAAGCCGCAGAACGTGAAGAAATATATGTTCTGCGCGAAATGGAATATCATCCGGAAAAAAGAAATGTTGATGAAGTTCGTGCCGAAGTTGAAGAAAAATACGGCAGTATCATGATGCCTAAAGATATTGTCAATTTTGCGGCCAAGAGTGCGTTTGCTGCAGCGATTGTGGCCGGATATTCCGAAATTTGCAGTGCCGAATTGGCTCGTCAACGACAGGATCGTGATGCGTTGTTTGATAAGTTGGATGATCCTAACCTCTCTAAAGAGGAAAAAGATAAAATTCACCGTGATATTCTGAAGTCACAACAAGCAACTGCTGATGCCATAAGAGCTGACTGGGGCGGAGGATATATCCGCAGTAAGGATGAAAACGGTACCGATATAGTCGTCAGGATGAAACCGCATCAGCCGGAAAAACACTTGATTCATTTATTGGGTAAATTCAATGCCGGTAAAATCGATAAAGATGAGTTAGTCGCCGATATGTCGCGTTTGGACTTGCAAGAAGCTCTGAAAGAAAGACAACCGGAATTGTTGGCATATTTGCAACGACGTAATATTCAAGCCAAAATCGGACACTTTAATGATGAAACTCGCGATTTCTTGGCAAAATATGTGCTTAAATATTTGCCTGATAATGAACGCAGCGAAATTATGGAAAATGCTCAGCGCCGTTATTCTAAAATTCGCGAGAATCTTAATGATGAGCAACGAGCAATTGCTGTGGCTAAAAATATGAATGCTAATAAAGCCAATATTCTGCCGCGACACAATAATCTTTCCGCTAAGGAAAAGCTGAACAATATGCCGTCATCACTTAATCGAAGTGGTTACGAACGACAAACTTAAATTTAACTTTGCTTACTTCACCAAACAGGCATATATAAGGCCTGTTTTTTAGTCTTCACGACTGTTGTAACTGACTGACATACATAAAATAATGCCGAAGCTGGCCATAATCGAAAACATAACGGTTCCACCGTAAGAAATCAGCGGCAGCGGTACTCCCACCACCGGAAGAACCCCCATCACCATAGCGATATTTATAAATACGTACAGAAAATAATTGGTGTTAAGACCTATTATTGTTAAGCGGGCAAAATAGTTGCGAATGCGAAAAGCAAACATATAGCCTATGGCAATCACCAGCATATTCAAAAACAATACCGTCAGACTACCGATAAGTCCAAATTCTTCAGAAAACATCGTAAATATAAAATCGGTATGTTTTTCCGGTAAAAAATTAAGGTGTGTTTGCGTGCCGTGTAAAAAACCCTTACCGAACAACCCGCCGGAGCCGAAGGCTATCTTAGATTGAATAATGTGATATCCGGTACCGAGAGGATCGCGTTCCGGATCTAAAAATGTCAGCACACGATTTTTTTGATATTCATGCAAAAAATTCCACCCTATCGGTAATAATGCCGCCAAAGCACAACCGACGGCGGCAAATTTCCACCATTGCACTCCAACAGCAAACAGCATAACGGAAGCTGTCAGCAATACCATCAATGCTGTTCCCAAATCAGGCTCGGCTGCTATCAGTGCAACCGGAATGACTGTAAAAACCGCTGGTATAATCAAACCACGAATAGATTTAATTCCTTGAAGAGTCATTGAACTGAAATATCTGGCCAAAAACAACACTATACCTATTTTCATCAACTCAGACGGCTGTAATTTAAACACTCCAAAATTAATCCAGCGTTGGGCCCCCATACCGATATGTCCGGTTAATTCCACTACCACCAATAACAAGAATGTCACCATATAAAAAATGTATGCACTCTTATAATAATATTTAGCATCGATAACCGCTATTCCCAACATTACGGCAAATGCCGCTACAAAGCGCATAATATGCTGAATCGCCCAAGGCTGCCAATCTCCGTTGGCTGCTGAATACAACGTTACGGTACCTATTATTACCAATATGATAATCAAAAACATATACGTAAAACTCATGGAAAAAAGTTTATCTTTCCAACTCTGTTTATAACCGTCTAAGCCAAATTCTGCCATATTTCCCCTACTTTATATCCAGTTTCAGTGCTTCCTGTAAAATTTTTGAGGCAATCGGTGCCGCCACACCACTGCCCGATGAACCGTGTTCCACAATTACCGCCACTGCATAACGCGGATTATCTACAGGAGTAAAGCCCATAAACCACGCATGATTTCTCAAGCGCCACGGCAATTGCGAATCATGAATAATTCCGCTGCGACGCTCTTTCATACTGATACGCCGCACCTGAGTAGTGCCGGTTTTGCCGCCCATACGTATTCCATCCAGATTAAACTTGGCTTTTTTAGCTGTACCGCCGACACCGTTAACAACTTCGAACATTCCCTGTTTTACCAGCTCAATATTGCGGGTTGAAATATCCAATCTTTTAATTTTACCTAATTCTTTGTCAGTCGGTTTTATAAAAGTTGGACTGACGGCATATCCGCCGTTTACTACTCGCGCCAACATGGTTACAAGCTGCATCGGTGTAACTAAAACATAGCCCTGACCAATACCGGTATTGGCACTGTCGCCAGGTGCCCATAAAGCATCAAATTTGGCTTTTTTCCAGCTTTTTGACGGAATAAGTCCGCTTTTTTCGTTATCCAAACCTACCGAAAGAGTTTTACCCAATCCGAGCTTCAATGCCATTTCTCTGATTTTATCCACCCCCAAACGCAAGGCTGTTTCATAGAAAAAAATGTCACAGGAATATTTTAAGGCTTCAACCACGTTTAAACTGCCGTGTCCATAATGATTCCAGCAATGAAAACGAATATTCCCGATTTCCATACCTCCGGCACAATAATAGCGTGTGTCGGCATTAATAATACCGGCTTCCAATGCGGCCAAAGCCACTACAATCTTAAAGGTAGAACCTGGAGAATATTGACCGGATACGGCTTTATTTATCAGCGGTGTTTTTTCGTTGTTCAGCAATTCGTTCCAATGTTTGTAGCTGATACCATTGGTAAATAAATTGGGATCAAATGACGGAGTGGAAACCATGGCTAAAATCTCACCGGTACGAACATCTAAAACCACCGCCGCTCCGCTTTGACTGCCAAAAGCCTCGTATGCAGCTTTTTGCAGTCGCGAATCAACTGTAATTGTTAAATTATCACCCTGTTTACCGGCATCGCGTTCTATTTCTTTCATTACGCGGCCGTAGGCATTTACCTCTAACTTTACGGTTCCGCTCTTGCCTTGAAGTTTATAGTCAAAATATTTTTCCAAACCGGATTTACCTATTTTAAACCCCGGCACCATATAAAGAGGATTACCGCTGCGGTCGGCTTCTGATACCGGCCCGACATAGCCCAAAACATGCGCATATAAGTCAGCTGCCGGATATCTGCGGTTTAGACCCTCGCTTATTTCGACCCCCGGCATATCCGGAGCATTCAGCATCAACTTGGAAACCTCATCCCAGTTCAGGTTTTCTTTGAGTTTTATCGGGATAAAGCGACTTTTGCTCTTCAGGTCATTTAAAATTCGTTTTTCTTCATCGGCTGACAGTGATATAATTTCTTTGAAAACCCGTAAAGTTTCATTAACATCGGGTGTTTGCTCGGCAATCAGCACCGCCTGAAAATTTTGTTCATTTTTAGCTATAATCTCGCCGTTACGATCATAAATAGTACCGCGCGGCGAAAGCAAAAAACGAGTTGATATGCGATTTTCATCAGACATCATACGATATTTTTCGGCTTCAAAAACCTGCAGATAATAAAGTCTTCCCGCCAGCACGGCAAATGCTAAAAGATTGATGATTATAATAAACATCAGACGATGATTTAAAATATGATTCTTTTCAGTATTGTAGTTATTCATCTATCCTCTCCTGCGGCAAATACTTTTGCATCCATTCACTAAAAGCTGCAATTAAAGGATAAAACATAACAGTGGACATATAATTAAAAATGATTTCATCAGGTGAAATCAGCATGCGATAATATATTGACAGCAACAGCCATTTCAATGCAAAAGCGCACATTCCCACCAAACCGAAAATAACCCAACCGGCACCGAACGACGTGTTCTGAAAATAATGCGCCAGCCACTGCGCGACAAATACCATGAGCATCATCAACAATATATTTATACCTAAAGGCGAAGAACTGAGAGCATCCATAAAAAAACCTACCGTAAATGCCGATATATAACTAAATATATAGCTGCGCTTGAGCGACCAATAAAAAACGCAAATCAAACCTACGGCTGGACGAAAATAGTTAATCTTAACGGAATCTGAAGGTATTAAACACAAAAACATCAGAAAAAGTGTAATCCATAGCGGTATTCCGTGCAACCAGAACAATTTTATTTTTTCTTGCCAGCTATCTCTCATGTTTTGCACTCTCAAGTGATGCATCAAAAATTTCTACCTGAGCTGCTGTCAAGCCGTAGTCTACAATACGAACATATTCAATACGACTGATATCGGCCAGAGTTTCAACTTTTATTTCATTATTTTGAGCCGAACTGACAAACCCTATAGGTAAACCGGCAGGAAACATTCCTCCGACACCAGATGTAACAATCACATCTCCTTCCTGAATATCGGCTGTGGAACGCGTAAATATCAAAGACGGCATTGACGTGTTGTCGCCGCTCAAAATGCCGCGGGCACGAGTACGTTCCACCACTACCGGAATTTTTGAATTTATGTCGGTAACTAAAATAACTTTAGCATAACTGCCGCTGACAGCATCAATACGGCCGATTACACTCTCATCTCCCAATACTATTTGCCCTTTTTTCACATCTTCATTGCCAATGTAAATAAATAGGATATGAGTAAAGTTATCACCGGATTCGGCTATGATTTTTGCACTGATAAAATTAGCTTCCGGAGGCGGAACATAATTCAAAAGGCGACTCAAGAGTTGGTTTTCCACTTCCAAACTGCGCACTTTGTTTTGCAAAATCAGCATTTGTTTATTTTCAGCACGCAATTCCCGATTATCTATATATATGCGACTGATGTCATATAAATATGTGTATGCTCGATGCACTATGCGTGCCGGATATTCCACCACCTGCATAATCGGACCGGTAATGCGCAATGCGGCTTTGTTTATGCCCGATATCAACGGACTGTTTACTGTACTGAGTAATATAAAAAATATAGAACAAAAGAACAAAACGGCAATAAAAAGGCGCCGCAATAACACCTTAAGTTCTCCTGTTTTTATCAGCAGCACATTGCGACGCACCATTTCATTATCCTTTTTATACAGTCTCTACCGATTATTCCATAGAGGCTAAAACATCTTTCAAGACAGCATATTCATCTAAAACCATACCGGATCCCTTGGCCACGCATGAAAGCGGATCTTCTGCAACTGTTACCGGCAATCCGGTTGCCTTGCGCAACACTTTATCCAAGCCTTTCAGCAACGCGCCGCCACCGGTCAAAACAATACCCTTATCCACAATATCGGCAGATAATTCCGGTGGAGTATTTTCAAGGGCTACCTTAACCGCATCAACGATTTCTGCCACGGTTTCCATCAAACTTTCCGTAACCTGACGCTCACTAATGGTAACTTCTTTAGGCACACCGTTCAGCAAATCACGTCCCTTAATTTCAACGGTTTTACCATCATTGTCTTCCGGCATACTTGCCGAACCGATTTCTTTTTTGATTCTTTCGGCACTGCTCTCACCTACAAGCAAGTTCATATTGCGGCGAATGTAATTTACTATTGCGGTATCCATTTTATCACCGCCGACACGCACCGAACGTGAATATACAACACCTTTAAGAGATAAAACAGCTACTTCGGTAGTACCGCCACCGATATCTACCACCATACTGCCGGTAGGTTCAGTAATTTGCAGACCGGCACCAATTGCCGCTGCCATTGGTTCTTCAATCAACTGTACTTTATGGGCACCGGCATGATATGCCGAATCTTTAATAGCACGACGTTCAACTTCAGTTGCACCGGACGGAACGCAAATCACGATTAACGGAGTTACAAACATCTGACGATTATGTACTTTGCACACAAAATACTTAATCATCTCCTCGGCAATCAAAAAATCGGCGATCACACCGTCTTTCAGCGGACGAATCGCGCGTATGTTCCCCGGAGTGCGTCCAAGCATGCGCTTTGCTTCGTTACCAACAGCCAAAACCCGTTTATGACCTTTATATTCTTCTATTGCCACCACCGACGGTTCATTCAAAACAATACCGCGACCGCGTACGTAAACCAGAGTGTTTGCCGTACCCAAATCAATAGCCATATCGGCGGAAAACATTCTCATTAAGCGTGAAAACATTATTCATTATCTCCAAATTTTTAACATTATTTTTACCTTTTATAACAACTCGCGACAATGTGCAAGCAATATTTTTGATTATGTGAAGATTGTGTGAGGATATACCGAACACAACAAAAAATCCGCGGTTCTGCTTCTCTCAACTGAGAAAAACAAAACCGCGGACTGTTTTATTTATTAGAAGATATTACATTCGTCAATCCGATATTATAACCATAATCGTACTTATCATACTCAATGTGCACTAACATCACATGACGATATAATCCCATATCTTCTTGTTGTAGATTGTTGCTAACTACTGAACTGGAATAATTGATTCTTTCAAATTTATATGTTTTACCATATTTCTTGATTGAAATATTATTCGGCAAAAAGATAAATATCTTATTTGAAATGCTTGTATCCGGCAGTTCAGTTTCAACAACTATTTGATGTTCTTCAACATCAAAAAAGAAATTGTCTATATCCTTTGTGGAGGTTCTGACAATTTTTTGTTCTGTTCCGGAAATCCGTATTTTTACATTATCTGTGAAATACCGGTTTCCGGTTTCTGCCTCATAGAGTATAGGAAAACTCTTTGAGAGAGTTTCTTTTCCTCTTGAGGAGGAAACATCTATCGTTACTTTAATCCAATTATCAGCTATGCTGATGCTTGGATTACTAAAAGTGACGTCTGTTACCTCTTTAACAGGTGCAGCTGTTTCTTCCTGCTGCTTTTTGCTATTGCAAGAAAAAACGAAAACGATAGACATAAGAGAAATCAGAACGAACATAATCTTCTTCATATTCTCTATTTTTTTTAACTCACCGGGGTTATTTGTTCCGTATATTCAAAACACTCATATTACTAACTATGCGCTACTCAAAACTCACTGAAAAGCAAGCCCTGAACCTTCACACACACGATAAAATCGCACTCCGTAAAAACGGTTCTCTCATCTTTCTCTTAACGATGAGATTTGAAAGCAATAATCACACTTGAAATATCGATAGAAACAAACCTAACCGGTTACGTTGTTAATTCTTTATAAAAACTTAGGGCTTATCTGTAAATAAATTTCTAAAAAACAGAAACTCATCCGCACAAAATGTCATCAGTTTGTCAAAATTCAATAAAAACAAACATTCAAACACTTGAGCGTCAAATAAGTTGGTCTATGCTTTTAATAAAGAATACATAATTTGTAACTTCATTTATAAAACATAATCCCTAAGTAGTATCATTTTTATTATACACCCATCCCCGTGTAAGTCAAGCAAAATCGACACACGCAATCGACAAAAATATGAGAAAATTCAGCTTAATTGATTCGGGAAAAACTATGTATTGTTGCTATTGCATCAGGAGTTTTATTTTTTCCAAAAATTCCGGCTGACCGGTGTAGACTTCATCAAACACTATATCGGCTTGCAACTTATTACGGAGCCATGTACGTTGGCGTTTGGCATATTGTCTGGTATGCAGTTTTGCCAGCTCAAGAGCTTTATCAAGCGGCATTTCTCCTTTAACTACCCGTGACAATTCCGGCACTCCGAGAGCCTTCATCGCCGGCAATGTTTCATCAACCCCGCTTTTGAGTAAATCGGCAATTTCTTTAAGTGCCCCCAACTCTACCATTTTATTGAGCCGCTCCCGACACCGCCGTTCGATTACCGCAATTTCCGGCACGATTTTCACTACCGTAAATTCCGCTTCCGGCAATTTTTTTATCAGCGGCGCCTTATACCAATCAGAAACTTTTTTACCGGTGGTCTCTATAATCTCCAATGCCCTCACAATTCTGGTTTTATCATTTTTATTGATTTTTTCTGATATTTCAGAATCTTTTGCTTTTAACTCAAAGTAAAGGTTTGATAAACTTTCATTTTGTAAACGTTGTTGTAAATGCCTACGTACTTCCGGATTAACTTCTGGAATCGGTGTAATGCCGTTAATGAGCGCATCAATATACATACCGGTACCGCCAACCACTACCGGTAAACACCCTTCCTCCCATAATTTACGAACTTCCGTCACGCACAAGTCCAACCATTCTGCCACATTTCCGCGTTTTTCCACATCATAAAGTTCAAACAAACGATGCTCTACCTGAGCTTTTTCTTCGGCATTCGGGGTGGCGGCAATAATCGGAATATCCTTGTAAATTTGCATTGAGTCGCAATTAAGCACCACACCGTTTAAAGCACGCGCCGCCGCGATTGCCAATGCCGATTTGCCCGATGCCGTCGGTCCGGCGATAATAAGTACCGGATTTTGCTTCATCTACTCCTCCGCCGGACAACCCGAAATAAGTTCGGCAAATTCTGCTTTTTTGCGCCGATACATTTCGGCATTTTCGCCGTTTAAGCCCTGAAATTTGCGAGCAATCACATATTGCGGCAGAAGCTTTTTTATTTCCGCAACCGGTTTATTCCACATCTGCGGACGAATACGGATTTTTTTGCCCTCACCAGCTGAAACCCGTGAAGTGATTTCACCGCTGTCGGCATCTTCAAACTCGGTCAGCATTAAGCGCAGATTTTCCATGGTGTGCGGAATTAAAAATTCAATCGGCTCGCCGGAATTGATATAGTTACGAATTTCAAAAATCACGTCATCGCCCTGCCATTCCACAATTGAGCCGGCAAACAGCCATTCACCCAATGTGCGCGTATATTCATAATTCTGACTGATATTGGTCAGCTTGCCGTCATGAAAGCCTAAGCAATAACCACGATTTTGCAAAGCATACAAATCGTTCATATACCTGTTATAATCCCAATGCTCAGCATCTTTGTAATAGTCATCAATAGCCTGACGATAAGCACGAGCTACCGTTCCGGCATAATATTCGGTTTTGTTGCGTCCCTCGACCTTGAGGGAATCCATACCGATAGAAAGAATATCGTTAAGCCGCGGCATTAAGCACATATCTTTTGAGTTCAGCAAATAGCCGCCGTGTTCGTCTTCCACCACCTCATAATATTCTCCCGGACGAAATTCCTCTTCCAACAAAAACTCAAACGCCGATGCATTATCCTGATTGATTTCCACTTCTTTAATAGTACCGTCTTTAAGCCGCAGATGCATTTTATAATGCCAACGACAACAATGCGCGCATTTTCCCTTATTGGCACTGCGATCGGCCATAAAGTTGGAAATCAAACATCTTCCTGAATAAGACATACACATAGCGCCGTGCACAAAACATTCGAGCATCATATCCGGACATTCTTCACGAATTTCCTTCATCTCGGCAAAAGTAACTTCGCGCCCCAAAACACAGAGACTTGCTCCCATTGATTTCCAAAACTTGACGGTTTGCGCCGAACAAATATTGGCTTGGGTAGAAACAAATCGCTTTAACTCCGGAGCGTGTTCTTTAAGATAATAAAACACACCGGGGTCGGCCACCAAGACTCCGTCCGGTTTAAGCTCCTGCAAAGTTTTTACAAATTGCGGCAACTTGCGCGCCTCTTCATTGTGAATGTATAAATTCAACGTCAGATAAATCTTTTTGCCGTTTTTATGCACAAAATCAATGCCCTCTTTCAAATCCTCAAGCGTAAATTTTGATTGAGTACGCAAACTCATATCAGGAGTTCCGGCATAAACGGCATCAGCACCATACAAAATTGCTGTTTTTAATTTTACCAGCGAACCTGCCGGCAGAAGTAATTCTGCTTTTTTCATTATTTTTTTACCTCTATTGATGTTGTGTAAGATTCCAATTTTCCGAACGGTGTTTTTTGAGCCTCCACCTTGGCAATAAACGGAGCATTAGCTGTTTTATCGCGCAAAATCCACAAATAAATCGGCATTTTTTGATTGAGTAAAAATCCGGCGGAAGCACCTTTTTGAATTTCCAACATATATTCGCATTTCAGCGCATTACCTGCAAAATACGGAGTTTGAATTTCCTCATGTCCGACGGTTTTCATTTCCGAAAGCGAATATTTTTTACCATTGAACGAGTAGCGGTGCAAATCGCAAGTATCCGCCCGCACCACTTGCTCGGTTAAAACTCCGAACAGCGACAATAAATCAATTGAATCATCCAGCTTATCCAAATCCACCAGAGCCGGTTCTTCCAAATAGCGATCCTCCCGTGTTTTGATGCGGGTTTGCGGCACCCCGTCTTTATAGGTCAGGCGCTTGGTGCGATGATGATATCTTGATTGCACTTCATAGCCGTAATCCTCCGGCTTAAACTTATCCTTATTGTAGGTGCCGTAAGCGTGATACTCGCCGGTAAACGGATATATTTTACCGAATGTACCGGTAGTGATAAGTCTGGTTTGCATATTGTATTTATTGTTCTCAAACTTATAAGTAAGAGACTGTTCGCAAGCATTAAACACCCCGATGGTGGTTTGCATATTTTGCGTTACCTCCAGTGCTTCGGCGCGAATTGCGGTCATCACAGCAAATAAAAAAATCAAAATTCCGTTCATTTTTAGCCAATCATTAAACAATTAATCCTAACATAACAGAAAATTTAAGATAATAAAGGAAAAAATGATGGATAAAAAAGTTTTATTGCTTTATGGCGGATTTTCGGCCGAGCGTGAAGTCAGTATTTCCTCTGCCGACGATATTGCAAAAGCACTGAGAAGTAAGGGGTATACGGTAATTGAACACGACCTGACAGATGTCTGGCATTTGCTCGACGTTTTGCGCGCTGAAAAACCTGACGTTATTTATAACGGACTTTACGGAAACTGGGGTGAAGACGGTGAAATTCAGGGTTTGTTTGATATGCTCGGCATTCCTTATACCCACTCGGGATTGAACGCTTCCGCCATCGGTATGAACAAGCATTTATGCAAATTAATCGCAATGCAAAACGGGGTTAAAGTTGCCGCCGATGAGAAAAAAACTTTTGCCGAATACAAAAAGTATGGAACCTCAATACCTTACCCATACGTAATAAAACCGGTGGCAGACGGTTCCAGTGTCGGAGTATTTATAATCCGTAGTGCCGCCGACACCGCACAAATCAACTATTCTGACGATTCGCTTGAAGTACTGATTGAACAGTATATTGCCGGACGTGAATTGACGGTAGCCTGTTTTGAAGGCAAAGCTAATGTTGTGACAGAACTTAAGGCTAAAAACGAATTTTATGACTATGAAGCAAAATATACCGCCGGTTTTACTCAACATATATTACCAGCGGATATTCCGCAAGAGGCAGCGCAAACTTGTTGCCGTTATGCCGAAATCGTACACAATGCGCTGGGCTGCCGCACAGTTTCGCGTTGTGATTTTCGCTATAATCCGACCGACGGCGTGGTGTTCTTGGAAATTAACACCAATCCGGGAATGACCTCGCTGTCGCTGGTGCCGGAGCAAGCCAAATATCTTGGTGTTTCTTATGCCGATTTATGCGCCAGATTGATAGAAAACGCCACCTACCGAAAAAGATAATAACCTGAGTTTATAATTTTCAAAATCATTTTATTGACTTTTGTTTTAATAATCTGTAGTCTGGTTTCAGGTATGGAAAACCATACTCAGGGCGTCAGAAACCCTGTTCATTAAAATAGATAGTCGCTGGAGCATAAGCGACTTAAATATATATGCCGACTTCTGTCCTTTTTTAAGGGCGGATGTCGGCCCAATAAGGCTATGCCGAATAAGCCGAGCCGCTTTTTTATCTATTTTAATGACGGTTTCTGAACATCCGCCCGCTTTCTGACGAAAGTGGGTTTTTTGTTTGTAACAATCAACCGGAGCAGAAACATGAATAAACAAATGGCAAAACTGGCAACAATTTTCATCAGAAACAGAGATAAGCGTAAAAAACGCCAAAAAGAACTGATAGAACAATCCATAAATAAAACAAAATTGATTATGGTTTTGTTATGCAAAGATGAGGCCGATATTATTGATGATTGGTTTTTATTTCATAAAGCGATGGGGGTCGATGCCTTTATTGTTACGGATAATAATTCTACCGACGGCACTCGCAAAATTTTGCAAAAGTATAAAGATAAAGGCTGGATACTCGAGCTTATTGACGAACCAAGTACAACCATGCATCAGGCAGATTGGTGCAACCGAATGATACTTACGGCAAAAAACAAATATAAAGCCGATTGGATTATCAGTGCCGACGCTGATGAATTTTGGTACGCTCAGTCATTGAATCTGAAATATGATATTGCAGAAAACAGCGATTGCAACTCATTAAGCGTGTATCTCAAGAATTTTATCCCATACCTAAATTCCGAAAATTTTATAAATGAACCATATTTTATCGGCCGCAGATTACACCGGTTTGAAGAAGAAAAATATAACATTAAAAGCAAGATGTATTCGTATGAAGACTTAACTGCCAAAGTTATTATGAAAGCTTCGGATTATAAAATGATAGGAGAAGGAAATCATAAGGCGAGAATGTATCATAAACGTAAAAGTCATATTGCGGATATTGTAGTATATCACTATTTTATCCGTAATTTTAAGCATTTTAACGATAAAGTTCGTAAAGGTGGAGAGGCTATCCTGAATCTGCCTAACAAAGCATTCGGCACTCATTGGCGAGATTGGTATGAAAATTATTATCTGACAGATAAAATGCAAACAGCATGGAACGAGTATTTTTTATTTGAACGATTCGATGACTTATGTAATATCGGGGTTATAGTCAAAGATACTTCCGTCGCCGATTTTATGGAGAAGATACGCTGAAAGCTATGGCTTAAATTTTTTCTGCTGCCTGCACCATGCGGTCAAAATCTGCCGCCGACATTTGTTTTTGCAATGTCGCAATCGCATTTTGGGAATATTCATCCCAATTGTCCGGTATTTTCATATCATCTACAGTCCGCACGTGTACCAAATAAGCATACATCTCTTTTTGCCGCTGTTCAACCACGGTAATCTCTTCTGACTCAATAATTCTTTTACGAAGATAAGGAGGAATATTTTGAATAGCGAAAAAATGATTATCGCGATTCAAAAAGGCAACATTATTACCGTCATAAACAAATTCTCCCACAACTACGGTCGGCAAGTCGGATAAATTGGTAATTGCGATTATTCCCTCATCATCTTCAACAAACATAGCCTTAGCATTTTGTATTTCCATATAAATCTCCGTTATTTGCGAATGAAATCGCGCCTTAACCTTTCAATTATTTGACTTTTAATGCTCGGCTTTTCATTCTTTTGTGACATATTTACCGCTTTTTGCAAATCGCTGCTCTTAACGTATTCTTGCAGAGCAGTCAAATCTTTTTGCGATTGTGTTAATTCTTTATTTTTGCGCAAACAGTATCCCAACGTTCCCAAAAATGCAACTGCTCCGCACGCTGTAACCACCGGCGCAGAAGCCACCGTACCGCCGCCGATTATTATCGCACTCCATATATAACCTACCATCATATCTCTGCGGTTATCCTCTATAAGCATTCTTTGCCACAGATGCGTACCTTTTGCCGACTTTATCATCCGCTGAACCACATCTTCTTTTTTCTGTTCTTTGGCTATATGGGTGGCCTCGGCAAAAACTTTATCTTTTTGCAAGTCATATTCCAACATTTGCCAATCCGATATAGCGCCACCGTAGCGATGATTTTTATTTTCAAGCATTTCCTTGATACGACTGCGGACTTCTTTAATTTGTTTATCGTATTCTTCGGTGTTTTTGTATGTTTCCTGCATAGTCTTTCTCCATTGTTTATATGTCCAGTATATATCAATTTTCTGATTTTGTCAACAAATAACAGAGAAGTTTCTCAAATTGCCAATATTGCATCAGACACCGGTTTTCAGCCGATTGAGGTACGATAATGGCTGCGCGTAATTGCCATGGCCAAAGCATCGGCGGAATCATTATTTTTTGGCTGACACCCCGGAAGCAAAATCTTTACCATAGTTTCCACTTGTGTTTTTTCGGCGCGCCCTACTCCAACTAATGCTTTTTTGACTTTAGTCGGATCAAACTCATATAGCGGAAGATGATTATGCCCTACCGCCAGAATAACCACTCCGCGCGCCATACTCAATTTCAACGAGGTTTCCGGATTTTTATTTAAAAAGGTTTTTTCTATTGCCGCTTCTTGCGGTTGATAAGCTGCAATCACGTCGTTCAGAGCTTTAAAAATCAGCTCTAACCTGTCCTCTATGGGCATTTTCGGTTCAGTTGGAATAAAACCGTCCGCAACGTATTGCAGACGGTTTCCGTTTACATCTATCACACCCCAGCCGGTCGAGGTTAAACTCGGATCTAAGCCTAAGATGCGCATATATTATTCATCTCCGGCAAGCTCAGCCATCACATTGTCGGCAATTTCCGCATTGTGATAAACGTGTTGTACGTCTTCGTCATCCTCCAATGCGTCGATAAAATCCAGAAACTTGCGAGCGGTTTCAACGTCGGTAATATCAACTTTTACCATCGGTTTCCAATCCAAACGAGATGCGGACGGCGTACCATATTTTGCTTCTAAAGCAGAAGTTACTGCAGATAAATCATCCGGCAGAGTTTCAATCTCGTGGTTTTCATCATCGCTTACCACTTCGTTGGCACCGGCTTCCAATGCAGCCTCAAACATTTCATCAGCACCGGCAACGCTAACCGGATATTGAATATAACCGATACGTTCAAAATTAAACAGCACCGAACCGCTTTCACCCATCTGACCGCCGCGCTTTCCGAAAATGGTACGGACATTGCCGGCTGTACGGTTTTTGTTATCGGTCAGAGCCTCAACAATAACCGATACTTTGTTCGGGGAGAAACCTTCATAACGCATAGAAACGAAATCAGCGCCGCCGGCTACCGTAGTTGCTTTGGCTATGGCACGCTCAATATTATCCTTTGGCATACTTTCGGCGCGTGCTGCTTGAATTGCCAAGCGCAAACGCGGATTCTTATCCGGCTCAGGCAAACCGCTTTTGGCTGCAACGGTAATTTCACGAGCCAGCTTGGCAAAGACGCGTGCCTTTTTGGCATCTTGAGCGCCTTTGCGATACATAATGTTTTTAAATTGCGAGTGTCCAGACATTTTTATCTCCTATTTTCAATCGTCTTTTATGCGACTTTATAACTTAAATTCGGTTATATTTTCAAGATTTTTTTTATAAAAAATCACATATTTTACTGATTATCTTCTGCCAGTTCGGTCGCCGTCAACAAAAATGCCGGCGTATTATACCCGAATGTGTGATATCTTTTTACCAAATTAAGTGCTTCAGCATCTTTGCAATTTTCCCGCCGCGGCAACTTTTTAACAGTATCGCGTCTGGCTTTTGGGGTAGATGCGTTCTGTTTTTCTTTCGTTTGTGCAGACTCTGTCAGTCCGTTTTCGTTTTTCTTTAATGAAATTGCTTTGTCTTTGATTTCCTTTACCTGTTCTCCAATTTCTTGTTCTTTATCTTTATTTACCTTAATTTCTTCCGGCGTTTGCAGAATTTTATCCAAGAGAGCCTGAGTTTCTTTGGAGCGCCGATTAGTATACACAATATTTTGCTTTTCAGATGGCAATACCGCCAAAACTTTTTCCAATTGCTCTAATTGATGCGTTTTTTTGATTATATTTATATCGTCAACCACCAAAATATCAACTTGCGATAAATCTATTTTATCTTCATCAAGCAAATCCGACAATAATTTCGGAGAAGCAATAATTACATTAGCCTCATCGTCAATATTTTCTTGTTCTTCATTGACAGTTATTTCGTGATATTTATTAAACACGGCAAATCTGTCCGATACTGTTACCGAGGCTTGCGCACTGGCGGTTATTATCAAAATATTCTTAGCCCCTTTACGAGCAATCACGTCAATCAGCGGAAATACATATGAACATGTCTTACCGCATTTCGCCGGAGCTATCGTAAACACGTCCTTACCCTGTAAAATGGACGGAATAACATCGGCTTGTACAGTCGTCGGAACAGAATATCCGGCTTCATTAATCGCCTGTATTGTCTTTTCGGATAATCCCAATTCTTTAAAATCCATATTTAACCTCTCATACTTCCGGTAATGATGCTTTAGTTTGTTTTTCCGGCGGAACCGGAGAATATTCTGAACGATTAAGCGTTTTACCGGCAATAATGTCTTTAATCTCATCACCGGAAAGCGTTTCATATTCTATCAGAGCTTGCGCTAAAGCCTCGAGTTCTTTATCATATTTTTTCAAAATTTCAACGGCTTGTTCATGAGCATCGGTCAACAAACGCTTGATTTCGGCATCAACCAAACGTGCGGTTTCTTCGCTCATATTCTTGTTTTGCGTAACGGTCCGTCCTAAAAAAACTTCATTGGAATTTTCAGCATATAAAACCGGTCCGAGCAAATCACTCATACCCCACTCTGTAACCATAGAGCGTGCCAGATTAGTCGCTGCGGAAATATCTGCCGAAGCACCGGATGTGACCTTATCATAACCGAACTTAAGCTCTTCGCTGGCACGTCCGCCCATACAAATAATCAATCGAGAAAGCATTTTGGCTCGTGTATATGAATAATGATCTTTCTCCGGCAATTGCTGAACCATTCCCAAAGCCCGTCCTCTAGGTATAATTGTCGCCTTATGAATCGGATCGGTCTCAGAAACATGTAAAGAACAGATGGCATGACCTGCCTCGTGATAAGCCGTCAATTTCTTTTCTTCTTCATCCATAGCCATTGATTTGCGCTCATTCCCCATCAGCACTTTATCTTTGGCATTATCAAAATCTGATGCGGTTACTTTACGTTTATTATATCTGGCCGCAAGCAGAGCCGCTTCATTAACCAAATTGGCCAAATCGGCTCCCGAAAACCCCGGAGTGCCTCGCGCAATTACCGATAAATCAACATCTTTAGCCAACGGAACTTTGCGTGCATGAACTTTCAAAATTTCTTCACGTCCCTTAATATCCGGATTGGTTACAACCACCTGTCGGTCAAAACGCCCCGGACGCAACAGTGCCGGATCCAGAACGTCGGGACGGTTAGTTGCTGCAATCAAAATAACATTTTCGTTAGGTTCAAAACCATCCATTTCTACCAACAACTGATTAAGTGTCTGCTCTCTCTCATCGTTTCCGCCGCCCAGTCCGGCTCCGCGATGGCGTCCCACCGCATCAATTTCATCGATAAACAATATGCATGGTGCGTTTTTCTTGGCTTGTTCAAACATGTCCCGCACGCGTGAAGCTCCTACCCCCACAAACATTTCTACAAAATCCGAACCGGAAATGGAGAAAAACGGAACATTGGCCTCACCTGCCACTGCTTTTGCCAACAGAGTTTTACCGGTCCCCGGAGGACCTACCAACAGTACTCCTTTCGGAATTTTACCCCCCAAACGCTGAAATTTTATCGGATCTTTCAAAAAGTCGATAATTTCTTCAAGTTCCTGCTTAGACTCATCGGCACCAGCTACATCGGCAAACGTAACTTTTTTGTTGTTTTCTATCAGGCGGGCACGAGATTTACCAAAGCTAAGCGCTTTATTATTACCGGCGCTGGCTTGTCGCATAAAGAAAATCCATACACCTACCAACAACAACATCGGAAACCAAGAGATTATGATGCTCCAAAATGTTTCACCCGAAGTATCCTGCGGTCTGGCTTCTATTTTTACATTGTTTTCCAACAGAGTATCAACTGTTGTCGGACTGTATGGAGCATAAGTTACAAACCTCTTACCATCGGTAGTCATACCTGATATTTCTGAGCCGCTGATAGCAACATTGGAAACACGTTTACTTTTAACTTCATCCATAAAATCGGAAAACAATATTTTTTCGGAATCAATCGCCGACGTTTTATTTTCAGCTATACCGAAAAACGCGGTTAACCCGATGAATACCAAAATCCAAATAATAGCATTTTTACTAAATTTCATTTAATTATCCCATAATATAATCAACTCATACATATAATTAGTGTCAATTGCATCGTATATTAAGGGTAAATTTTAAAAAAACAAGTATTTTTACACACTTAATCACTATTACCGGTGTTTAATACATATATATTTTTATGTCTAAAACAAATATTTTGCTTGATTTTTGTGAGATTTTTATTTATATGAATATACATTAATCAAGTTCTTCATATACAAAATGAAAATAATTAAATTACAATTTGAGCCACTGAGCAAGATTTTTTATGTTTTAGACTCAGAAGTCAGTGCATGTATCTATGAAAGTGAAACTCCGCAACCTATACTTTCGGAGGATAGCTACGAGCGTCTGGGATATCCGATGCCGGCAGTAGGTGCTCCGGTTGTAGGTTTGCTTATGGGACGCAACGGTGATTGCTATTCCGTCGATTGGAATTTGGTTTCCGAGCTGGCGAGACAAAGGGTGAACATTCGTTTCATCACGTATCATCACTGTACTTTACAGATGAAAGATTGTAACGGTCTTTTGCTTCCCGGAGGTTCGTTTGAATCATCAGAATTGTATTATACAGATCCACACAATGATACCGAATTCGTATCTATACGGCAGATGGCTTATATTCTATGTATTCGCTGTGCTTTGTTTGATGATATTCCAATACTCGGTATTTGTGCCGGTGCACAAATGGTGGCTGCCGAACTGGGACTTAAATTGCTGCGTAATTTCAACTCTACCGAAACGTCGATTGAACATAAAACCAACAAATCAAAGGCGCATTGTGTCGATATCTTTTCCGATACACTGTTAAGGCGTATTTTAGGCGAAGATAATATGTTCTATGTCAACTCACGTCACAGTGAGCTGTTGGCACCGCTGAAAATTCAGCTAGAATTGCAAGCTCAAAAGCTTAAATGCGATACGCGTTTTGTCAGCTTACCACTTGACTATTATGCCGAAGCTCCCGATGGCACCCCTGAGGCATGGGGATCCGAGGCTCGACGTATTTTATGTATACAATGGCATCCGGAAGATATGGCTGCAACCGGTGATGAGCGAATGCGTTTATTATTCCGCTGGTTAGCTGAAGAATCCGCATTACCACGGCATCAATAAGCCGTTGAGGATTTGCCAAATACTAAATTAAAAAGCTGTTGGATAACTCCGGAAGCTTTTTAATATTATCAAGTTACTATAAATCTGCTAAATACTCTGAAAATATGCAATAATTTCATCGACATGGCCGGCAACCTTAACTTTGCGCCATTCTTTTATAATATTACCATCTGCATCAATAATAAAGGTTGAGCGTTCAATTCCCATATATTTACGCCCGTACAGCGATTTTTCTTTCCAAACTCCGTATTTTTCCGCCAAATCATGATCGATATCGGCAACCAAAGTAAAATTCAGGTTTTGCTTTTGCTGAAACTTGCGATGAGATTCAACACTGTCGGGACTGATACCGATTATCTCAACATAAGACAATAAACGGTTGAGATTATCTCTGAAATCGCACGCTTCTCTGGTGCAACCGGAAGTGTTATCCTTAGGATAAAAATACATAACCGTACATTTGCCGCGCAAATCGTTTTCGTTAAACTCAATTATATTTCCGTCTTTATCAATAGCTTGCAACATCGTTTTCCCCAATAAACAAAATATATTTGTCTCCCATAATAAGCACAAAAAAAACTATTTTCAACAAAAAGACCATTACGGACATTCAAGTCAGTAATGGCTTTTGGACTTAGTCAAGCTCTTTTGTATCAATGCACTTGGACATAACGGCCTCCGATACATATTACCGTTTTTTCAAACAGGCAACGGCACGATTTTTTAAGATACGCTCATCAGCTGAATGCGGTGTAAATCTGTTAATAATTTTAATATCACGCCTGCTCAACAAGCCGTTCTTTGCGTGCGCGGTTGCATTTTTGATAGCATTTTTTTCATCTGCTGTCATATTTTGACCGGAATATTTAACGAGGCTTATTTGACCGGATCCTCAAGTTAATAGACTATAATAATTAAATTCTGCACAGAAAATAATATACCTTTTCTATTTTGTCAACAATAAATTTCAGCTATATCGGTTTTAATTAAAATGCAGTCCTATAATGGTGATAAAACTGCGAATAAGTGCAAGCAATAAAAAGAAATTCATACTGCTCCGAACAAGCAATAACTTTTATTTATATGCCACACACAGCAGTTCTTAGTGAACATAATGTGATTTTCATACATATAAATCAACAAATTCGTTTAATACAATATTATTTTTTGGACTTTTGGGATTGTTTTATACTATACTTTACTAAAAGCAATGAGACGTCAATGAGAGGAAAAAACTATGGGAGAAATCACGTATGTCGGTAAAAAAATGGGAAAGATATCTATGGTGACAATTATTTAATGGAAAGACTTATACTTATTGATGAAAACGGCAATAAAACAGTTTATAATTTAGCTGCCATGCATAGTAGACAGTTAGGTGGTTATCTGATAGGTTCCTCAGATAATGTTGACCCATATAATGCGACTGAAGAGGGATTCGGAAACAGTGATCTTTTTTATTCAAACCGCCATGCATGGGAAAAGGCCATAGAACTGCGAGATGCCGGCTATGCCAAAATAACGGCAGATGCCAAAAAATATTTTGCCAAACATCCTGAGGAAAAAGAAAAAATATACGGCAACGATGAAAGAAAAAATACCAACACAGTCCGGTATCTTGAATATTGTGACAGAATGATTAAGAAAAGTATTGCCGAACGTGAACAACGCGGCGAAGCAACACTGCTGGAAAGAGCTTATTTGCATGAAGAAGAATATATTAAACAAAATAATATGTTTTATACATGGGAATAATTAACGGGAGAAATGAGTTTTGATGATATTGAGGCAACCAGACTGAAAATACAGCAAGATCTGGAAAAAGAAGTTCCCCAAAAGGCTCAAGAAGATGCTTTACGCCACCGACAGGCTCAAATTGATCAGAAAAAAGGTGAACAAAGTCTGCGAAATCGTCTCAAAACATCTTCAGAAAATGCTTTTCAAAAAATGAACACCCTAACCTCCGACGGTAAAAAACGCATCAGTCTCAGCAGCCTGACCTGTCATCGGAAAAAAAACGAATTTACACGAGAAGAGATAATTGCATTGGTAAATTATCATATGCAAAAAAACAACACAAATAACATTTATATACAGGGCGGTATGTTTGACTAATTGCACAATATTCCGCCGTATCTGTTATTTAAGTATTTGTTCAGCTCGCTCCGCCTACTTCATAAAAATACTTATAACATAAAGTACCTGAGTCGCATTTTGACCTTGGCAACAATTGCGGTATTTCTATTTTAGAAGGACACTAAATTATCATTGCACGCAAATAAATCAATATCTGTATAAAATAAAATGGTGCAAGCGGGCGGACTCGAACCGCCTGCCTACTTCTTAGGAGGAAGTCGCTCTATCCTGATGAGCTACGCCTGCAACGTATCAAGAATATATAAAACGATTTGTATTAAAACGCAAGAATATTTTAAATGTCCTAAAAAACTATTGCAATTTACACTGATAACGTTATAATGCGTGCACGTTTTTAATGAACTTTGATAAAGGATTTTTCGATGCTAACGCCTAAAAACAACGCTGCATTTATGAGATTGACGGTTCTGACAGCCGTTGCCAAGTGTTTTATGCAAAATAATTTTGCCGATATTGACAATCTACCAAATCAGATATTGCCTGACGACACTCCGGCTAAACGCGGCTCGCTCGGTCGTGACCGTTTGGTGGTTAAAATGCAATGTGCTGCTGCCATGGGATACACTCCGGCATTTTTACCGTCTGATACCAAATTATCTGAATTGGTAAATGAAACTCTCGCCCGCACCGCTCCGCAAAAAGCCACAGTATCGGTTATTCGCGAGGCTTGCAACGGTTGCAAATCAAAATGCTATATCGTCAGCGATCAATGCCAAGGCTGCTATGCTCGTCCATGTGAAGTAAACTGTCCGAAAAAGGCAATTACAGTAGAAAATCAGGCACATATCAATCAAGATGTATGTATTAAATGCGGCATTTGTTACTCCAACTGCCCGTACGGCGCCATTCATAAAGCGGTTGTACCATGCGAAGATGCTTGTCCGGTTGGTGCTCTCAGCAAAGAAAGTGACGGCAGAGAATTTATTGACCAAGATAAATGTATCTCTTGCGGCAAATGCCTGCTTTCCTGCCCGTTTGGCGCAATCGCGCATAATTCGCAAATTATTGACGTTTTGAATGCGATTAAAAACCCGAACAAAAAGACTGTTGCCATGTTAGCACCGGCGGTTATCGGTCAATTTGGCAACGATTTGGGTAAAGTTATTGCCGCTTTCAAAAAGCTCGGTTTTGATGAGGTGGTGGAAGTGGCGCAAGGTGCCGATGTTACCACTCGCAACGAAGCTGCAGAATTTATCGAGCGTATGGAAGAAGGTGCCAAGTTTATGACGACTTCGTGCTGTCCGGCATGGATTGCGGCTACCGAAAAGCATATTCCGGAAATTAAGCCGTTTGTATCTAACACCGGTAGTCCGATGTATTACATCGCCGAAATCGTCAAGAAGGATCATCCTGAATATCATACAGTGTTTGTCGGTCCATGCTTGGCTAAACGCTTAGAGGCCGAAAAAAATCCTAACGTTGATAATGTTTTGGTGTTTGAAGAAGCAACGGCTCTTTTAGATGCCGCCAGTATCAAAGTTGCAGAAATGGAAGCCGATAAGTTTGCGGTAGAATCTTCGGCGCAAGGTCGCCGCTATCCGCTTTCCGGCGGAGTTGCCGGTGCGGTTGAGTTTGTAGTCGGTGATAAAGCGCTATATAGGCCTGAAGCCATCAACGGTCTCAATGCTGATGCCATCAAAAAGCTCAAGCGCTATGCCACCAATCCTCCGGCCGATTTCAATATGATTGAGGTAATGTGCTGCGAGGGTGGCTGTATTGCCGGTCCTGGGACCACATGTATGGCTAAAAAAGCGGCGGTTATGGTTGAAAATTATGTTAAAACAAGTGCGGATATCGAGAAGTAATTATGGAAAAAATATCTTCGGAAAAATTGGCGGAAATATTAGGGGTTAAGCATAAAATTGCACCGGCACAAATCAATAAAATATCCACCGACAGCCGCAAAATTGATGCAGATACTCTGTTTATTGCGCTCAAAGGCGAACGCTTCGATGCTCATAATTTTGTAAAAGATGTTATCAATGCCGGCTGTCCGCTTGTTGTGGTTGAACACCTGATTAACGAGGTCGCGTCGGAAAAGCAGCTGGTTGTTGATGATACCCTCAAGGCATACGGAAAAATCGGCGCCTATATCCGCAGTTTATTTAAAGGCACGGTCATCGGCTTAACAGGCAGCGCCGGCAAAACCACAACTAAAGAAGAAATTGCCTTTTTGCTTTCAAAATTCGGCAAAACTTATGCCACGAGCGGTAATCACAACAACTTCGTCGGCGTACCGCAAAGTCTGTGTGAAATTGATATGAATGCTGAATACGCCGTAATTGAAATGGGTATGAGCGCCAAAGGAGAAATTTCATATCTGACAGATCTGGTTAAGCCGGATATTGCGTTGATAACTAATGTTTACCCGATGCATATTGAATTTTTCGACAATTTTGAAGGCATCGCTTATGCTAAGGCTGAAATTTTTGAAGGTCTAAAGAAAGGCGGTGTGGCAATTATCAATGCCGATACCAACTTTGCTGATATTCTGGAAAAACAAGCGCGTTTGAGAACCGATAAAATTATAAAATTCGGTAAATCCGTTCACCCTACCGATAATTTTACCACTCAGGAAAGCGGGGAGCAATATCTTTATAATGCGTGGTGCGCTTTAAGCGTGGTGCAAGCACTTGGGTTGGATGTGGAAAAAGCGGCCTCATACATTAAAGACTTCGGGGCATTGGACGGACGCGGTAAGCAACACACACTCAAGCTTGCTTCCGGCGGAAGCTATACCCTGATTGATGACAGTTATTCCGGTCAGCCGGAAGCAATGATTATGGCAATTAAAAGCCTTGATAAGATGCCGACAATCGGTCGCAAAATTGTAGCATTGGGCAAAATGGCCGAGTTAGGTAAAACTTCGCTGGCGCGACATAAAGAAATCGGCAAAGTTCTGGCACAGTCATCAATAGATATTGTTATCGGTGTGTGTCCGGAAATGCGTGATATGTTGGCCGAATTGCCTGCCGAAAAAACGCAATTTTATTTTGAAAACAAAGACTGTGTAGCTGATTTTTTGCTCAATGAACTTTTGCAAAACGGCGATACAATCCTTATAAAGGGTGCCAGATACTCGTCAAAAATGTATCAGGTAACTGAAGAACTTATTAATCGGGGAGAAAGCCGATGAAATGTCCGTTCTGCGGCTGCGATGAAACACAAGTTAAAGATTCGCGCAACACTGATGACAACACCGCCATTCGCCGGCGCAGAGAATGTCCAGAATGCGGCTCGCGTTTTACCACTTTTGAGCGGGTTTCATTGCGTGAACTTATTGTAGTAAAGAAAAACGGCGAAAAAACTTTGTTTGATCGCGATAAGTTGGCAAAATCGATTATGCTTGCCGTGCGCAAACGTCCGATTTCTTCTGAGCGCGTAGATAAAATTGTAACTTCACTGCAACGGCGTTTTGAAAGTTCCGGCGAAAACGAAATTACCACAACACAAATCGGCGAAAGCGTAATGCAAGCTCTGGCGCATTTAGATAAAATTGCCTATATTCGCTTTGCCTCTGTTTATAAAGATTTTAATGATGTCAATGAATTTGTCGCCACAATCGAAAAATTAAACGACGACAATGAGGAGGAAAACTAAAATGTCAAAATTTGTATCTCAAAAAATTAAGATGAAATCCGGAGCACGTTTGGCTGCGGTTCAGGCTAACTACATGATTGCGCTGGGGCAGCTTCCGGTTGATGAGGTAATTGAAGACTTTGTACGAGGAGAAGTCGGGCGTTTTGCTTTAGAAGAAAATAATGAAAATGAAGAAAAATTGGTTGAACTCGGTCCGATTGATACCGAATACTTTGAAAAGTTGGTGCGCGGAGCTCAATCGCGTAAAGAAGATTTGGAAAAGTCGCTCAATCATTATTTACACGGTGAATGGTCGTATGATAGGATGAACGGTACCATGCAGGCTTTGCTTTTGAGCGCGGTTTATGAACTAAGCGCCACTTCCGATGTTGATGCTAAAGTTTTAATTCAAGAATATGTAGATTTGGCATATGCCTTTTTCAATAAGAATGAGCCGAAAATGGTTAATGCTCTGCTTGATCAAATTGCACACGCGATAAGGGGGTAATATGGCGATTTTAAAGCTGTATGAATATCCGGACGAAGTTTTACGTCAAAAATGCGAGCGCGTTTCTAAAATTGATGACGAGTTGCGCAAGTTTCTGGATAATATGTTGGAAACCATGTACGCTGACAAGGGGTGCGGTTTGGCGGCTCCGCAAGTTGGTGTTACCAAACGGATTATCGTATTGGATCCGAATCCGAGTGACGAAGATTTGTCTTTGCGCCGCCCGATGTATTTGGTAAATCCGGAAATTGTTTGGCGCTCAGATGAAACTGTTTTATTCAATGAGGGGTGTTTATCATTACCGAACCAGCGCGCCGATGTTGAGCGTTATAAATGCGTACGCGTACACTACACCGATTATAACGGTAAAGAACAGGAAATTTTAGCCGATGATTTGCTGGCAATTATTTTGCAACACGAAATCGATCATCTTGACGGAGTATTATATATTGATCATTTAAGCCGGCTAAAACGCTCGCGACTTCTGAAAAAGCTGGAAAAATTCCGAGAAGAAAAAGCACAAGGAAATTCCTAAAAACAATCCCCGAAATCATCGGGGATTGTTTTGATTTAAAATCTAAAATAAATAAACGGGTTATAGGTTGAAGCGGCAATAAACGATGTTGATACGACAAACAGCACAATCAACCAGATATTAACCAGCGTTCGGCAAACTTTATATTGATACGGAATCTGTAAAATTCGTCCGAATATCGGCATTGCACACAAAAACGCTGCGCAAAATGCTATAATTTCGATATTATCAACATAATACGGCAATAAATAAGTTATATTGTGAGTTTTTATCAACCAGAACATATTTTTTATATACAGCCAAGCATACGCCATATTATCGGCTCTAAACATTACCCAACCGATAACAAAAGCCAAAATACAATATATGTGTTGGAAAAATCCGATAACTTTGCCTTCTTTTTTATGCCAACCGGTCGCTTTTTCAAAAATAATAAACATTCCGTGCCATAAACCCCAGAAAATGAAGTTCCACACAGCTCCGTGCCAGAATCCGGTTGCCAGAAACACAATAACAAACACTATATCAATCCGACTATAATGCTCGGCCAGCTTAAACTTGGATATGTATTGAATAAATTTGTAGCTCAATAAAAATGATAAAATCAATGTACTGATAAACAGCAGCCAATTCACTTTATAAAAATGTCACTGAAGCGGAAATGGTGTTTACGTACCTGAACAAAAAACTTGAGTACATCTCCGTCTTTAACATCAAAAGTATAAGTATGAGGTCTATCGTGCTCAAACGATTTTCTGCCTGATAAAAATGACCGATTGTTTATATTTGCAAAACGATAATCCACTAATACCGGATATAAATTATCGTCTCCGTCTTAAGCATAAGCTCCACGCAGATTTACGGTAAATTTTCCATTACCTTTGATTTTTATGGTGGCAGCAAAATCTTGCCATTTTCTAAACACAGTTACATTAACTGCAGCACACTGCCCCTTTTCATTCTTGCAAGATTGCGGATATTTTGCTTCATACGATGCTAAAGTTTCTACATCCGTGAGTTTAACTGCATTATCGGCAGTTCCGGCGTTATAAAATGAAATGCGTGCCGTTTCATTGTTCCATAAACTGTCCCATAGCCCTATCACCAAATGATCAGAATATATAGGTTAAAAAACAATGTCAGCAAAATAGTACACAGCACTACCAATATAAAACGTTTGCGGATGCGTACGGCTTTCATTTAGTCCCATTTCATTTTACATAAAACCGACTCGCGTATAAAAGGATTTGCATGCAATGTCAACACCGCCTTATATTGGTAGTGGATAAAAGCTGAATGACTATTGTGGATTCATATAATTAGGATTAAATATTTCCACGTACGGCGGAGGATTTTCGGCTACGGTGCGTTGTTGTTCTCCTGCAGCCTTAAACACGGCGGCGGCAAATTCCTTTTTAGCCAGATAAACCAAAAACAACGGCCTTTCCAGCTTCAGTTTTCCCATGACTTCTTCCAATGCTTCAAAGCTCTCATAAATTGTTCCGGCAAACATCAAACTGTCTTCCAATCTTACATATTCGTTCTTTTTAATTTTTCGCATTTTAACCTCATCTATGATAATCAGACAAGTTGAAACATAAGTATCTTTTAACGAATATAAATCTGACCGTTAGGTTATCTTGAAAATATAAAATAAATAACATTACATAAAGTCATATTTTTTGGTCCGATGTTTCTGAAACTTAAGACTTTGCTTCGGAATAATATAAATATTTTTATTCCAGCTCTCGACAACCTCGCTGATAACTTTATTATCCTTATTAGATTTTGCCGATACGTTTTTGTTCAAAATATCCGAAAGTAATATATTGGCTATGGTTTGCTCTTGCATCTTGTTCTCCTTCAAACCACAAAAATATTCCTCTTCTACGTTAATAAAAGAGGAATATAGTCTAAAGTATATATCAATAACTCAAAAAAAACGATTGACTTGCTTAAAAGAACCAACCTGATTTACTGTATTCTTTAATCAGATGTTTCATCTTTTCCGTTTTGGCATATTCTACCACCTTTTTACCGTCTTTATCCTTTAAACGTGCATCGGCACCATTTTGCAGCAACATTTCCACCACATCCGGATTCTCATTAAGTGCCACCGCATACATCAACGCGTTGCGGCCGTTATCATCAACGGCATTAACATCAGCTCCGTAACGCAAAAGCATTTTAATTACTTTCGGGGTAACATCAACTCGGCAAACATTCATCAACAATGTACGTCCCTTGGTATCACGAGCATTTATATCATTAACATTTTCCGTAGGAAGCGTTCTTGATTGAGTTTCATCACTTTGAGCATCAGTGCTCAATCCACTTAAAAAGGCTTGGGCCAATTGTCCTAAATCCGTTCCGTCTCCGCCTGCACCATTAGCTAACATTTCCGCCATGGTAGCCAACCCCGGTTTACGCGCGGATGCGGAGGAAGTCTTTTTTTTCGGTTCACGATTCAAAACCGATTTAATCAAAGCGTTTTTCACGTCTTGCGACGAATCGCCCTCAATCAACGCTCCAAGCCAAGTCTGCGTACCATCATCCGACGATCCTGTTATGCGCTGCATAGCATAATTCATCGCTTTGCCGGCAATAGCCGCTCGATTATGATATACAATATATCCGCCGATAAGCAGCAATAACAACATTATGCCGCCGCCTATCATAATTCCCTTAAAAAGTTTGTTCATTATGCTGTCCTTAATATTCAGAAACTGTTGTTATGATAATTGCTTGTTATATATTATGCAACAAAAATCAATAATTTATACAACCAGTGTAAATTAAAAACAGAAGCCTAACAATTTATGTAAAATAAAAAAAGTACTTGAAATTTAAAAATAAATAGTTTATAAACGCTGTGTTTGAGTTGTTCGGGCGAAAAGGCATTGCCTGACGGCTTGTGTGTAATTTCCAACAATTGAAAGGGAATCAAAATGCCAAAATTAAAAACCAAAAAGGCCGCTGCCAAGCGCTTTGACGTTACCGGCTCCGGCAAATTAAAAAGAAGACATTCTTTTAAAAGACACCTTCTTTTCAACAAACCGACAAAACAAAAAAGACAGGCTCGCGGCTCTAAAATTATTGCTGCCGCTAATGCTTTTGTTAAAAAGTTTTTACCGTTTATTTAAGAGGGAGGATAAGATATGTCTCGTGTTAAAAGAGGTTTAACGGCTCACGCTCGTCATAAAAAAATTTTGGATATGGCGAAGGGTTACAGAGGTCGTAATAAAAATGTATTCAGAGTAGCTGTTGAAAAAGTTGAAAAAGGTTTGCAATATGCTTATCGTGACCGTAAAGTTAAGAAAAGAACTTTCCGTTCTTTATGGATTCAACGTATCAATGCTGCAACTCGTATCCATGATTTAACTTATTCTCGATTTATCAGCGGGCTTAACAAAGCCGGTGTTGAACTTGACCGTAAGGTTCTCGCTGATATCGCTTTGAAACAGCCCGAAGCATTTGCTAAGTTGGTTGAAACAGCCAAAGCGGCTCTTAACAAGTAAGTTACAGATACAATAAATCAGTGAAAAAGAGTCGGCTTTGAGTTTTCGAGCTGACTCTTTTTTATGTTTTTTTAAATAAAGGTTGCTGATTATGGAAAATTTAGAAGAATTAAAAAACGAAGTATTGAATAAAATCAATAACTCTGCCATATTAAAAGAATTGGACGACATCAGAGTTGCCGTCTTAGGCAAAAAAGGTAAACTGACAGAAATGATGAAAAGTTTGGGTTCGTTACCTTTGGAAGAAAAAATTTCGCTCGGCAAGGGTTTGAATATCGTAAAATCAAAGATTGAAGAAGCGATTGAAGCTCAGAAAAAATTTTTGGAAGAAAAAGCCTTAAATGAAAAGCTTAAGAGTGAAACACTTGATGTTACGTTGCCGGTGCGTCCGGAAACACAGGGGCGCATTCATCCGGTTTCCAAAATATATGAAGAAGTTGCGGCAATTTTCGGCCAGATGGGATTTGAAGTTGCCGAAGGTCCGGATATTGAAGACCAGTTTCATAATTTTAATGCGCTCAATATGCCGCTTAATCACCCTGCCCGCCAAATGCAGGATACCTTTTATCTGAACAGCGATCCGCAAAAAGAATTTGATATGGAAACGGCTTACGTTATCCGTACACACACCTCCGGCGTACAAATCCGCACGATGGAAAAACAGCAACCGCCCATCCGGATTATAGCCATGGGACGTACCTATCGTTCCGATTATGATGCTACGCATACGCCGATGTTTCATCAGGTTGAAGGCTTGGTAATCGATAGAAACATAACTTTGGCTCACCTCAAAGGTTGTTTGCACGACTTTATGAAGGCATTTTTTGAACTGGACGATTTACCGGTACGCTATCGCCCGTCATATTTTCCATTCACTGAACCGTCAATTGAAATGGATATCGGTTGTTTAAAGAGTAAGACTGAACTCAAAATCGGCGCCGGAAACGATTGGTTGGAGGTTTTGGGTTGCGGTATGGTACATCCGAATGTGTTGCGTGCCGGCGGTATCAATCCGGATGAATATCAGGGATTCGCCTTTGGTATGGGTATTGACCGCTTGGCAATGCTCAAATACGGTATTCCGGATTTGCGAACATTCTTTGAATCGGATGTCCGCTGGCTGAAACATTACGGATTTACACCGCTCGACTTTTCTTCTATGACGGACGGTTTAAGCAACAACGGAGGATTGGCACGATGAAATTCACATTATCTTGGCTTAAAGAACATTTGGATACCACGGCAACGTTGGATGAAATTTGCGATACGCTGAACAATATTGGCTTGGAAGTTGAAGAAGTTACCGACCCTCGTGCCGGTTTACAAGATTTTATTACAGCTCGCATTGACAGTGTAGAAAATCATCCCGATGCCGATAAACTGCACGTTTTGTGCGTCAATGACGGCACCAACAAATATCAGGTGGTGTGCGGTGCCCCGAATGTGCGCGAAGGGCTTATTGGTATTTTTGCCCGCGAAGGCACGCTGATTCCGCTGTTTAACGAACGTTTAAAACGCGCCACTATCCGCGGTGTAGAAAGCTGCGGTATGATGTGTGCGATAGATGAAATCGGCTTGGGTACGGCACATGATGCCATTATCGAATTGCCGAGCGATACTCCAGTCGGAGCGCCGGCTACCGAAGTGCTGAATATTGATCCGGTAATTGAGGTATCCATAACCCCTAACCGTGCGGAATGTTTGGGTGTGCGCGGTATTGCTCGTGATTTGGCCGCGGCCGGTTTGGGCACATTAAAACCGCTCAACATCGTTAAAACTCCGGCAAAATTCACCAATCCGATAAAAATTACGGTGGAATGCCCGACTGAGTGTCCGGTTTATACCGGTCGCTACATCAGAGGTGTCAACAATCGCGCCGAAACTCCAAAGTGGATGAAAGACCGATTGAACGCCATCGGTATTCACTCAATTTCGCCGTTAGTGGACGTAACCAATTATATCAACTATGATTTGGCACGCCCGTTGCACGTTTTTGATGCCGATAAACTCAAAGGAGACCTTACCGTTCGTATGGCGCATAACGGTGAAAAATTCACGGCGCTGAACGAAAAAGAATACGAATTGTCCGATTTTGCTTTGGGTATTTGCGACGAGGAAGGCGTACAATGTTTGGGTGGCATTATGGGCGGCTTGGAAAAGGGTTGTACGGAAAATACCGTAAATGTTTTGCTGGAATGCGCTTTATTTAAGCCGGAATGTATTGCCAAAACCGGTCGCAGATTACAAATTGATTCGGACTCGCGCTATCGTTATGAACGTTGGGTAGATCCGAAATCAAACATCAGCGGTTCAGATTATGCTACCCAGCTTATTATAAGCATTTGCGGCGGCGAAGCGTCCGAACTGACGGTTGTCGGAACAGAAGATAATTATCAACCGCAAGTAGCATATTTGCGTCCGCAGCGTATGAAAACATTTGCCGGATTGGATGTTAGTGCCGAAAAATCAATGGAAATTCTGCGTCATTTAGGCTTTGAGGTATCGCTGGAAAACAATACAATTAAAGCTGTTTCTCCAAGCTGGCGCGGCGATATTGAATGCGAGCAGGATTTAATCGAAGAAGTTGTTCGTATGGTCGGAACCGATAAAATTCCGGCAGTATCATTGCCGCACGACAATTTGCCGAAGCCTATCTTGACACCGATGCAGCATAATTCAGTAATTGTTAAGCATGAACTGGCATCTCGCGGTATGTACGAAACCGTAACTTGGAGCTTTGCCGACAGTGAAATCGCACAACATTTCCGTTGCGGCAATGAAGCTATATTGCTGCAAAATCCGATTGTTAAAGAACTTAATGAAATGCGTCCGTCAATTTTGCCGAATTTATTGACTGCGGTCAAAAATAATATTTCCCGCGGTTATCCGAATATGGCTTTGTTTGAAGTCGGTCCGGTATTTACAGGACGTAATCCGCAGGAACAGTACACCGCGGCAAGCGGAGTTCGCAGCGGACAGACTTCGGCCAAAGATTGGGCACATACGGCACGCGATTATGATGTGTATGATGCCAAAGCCGATGCTCTGGCGGTAATTGCAGCTGCCAAAGGTCCGTATGAAAATCCGCAGATTACGACTGATGCGCCGAGTTATTATCATCCGGGGCGTTCCGGTGTTATCCGCCTCGGCAAGAACGTGTTGGCTTATTTTGGTGAGATTCATCCGGCAATATTAAGGGCACTGGATATCAAAACCCGCGTGGTAGCGTTTGAAGTTAATTTGAATAATATTCCGCTGCCGCGTCAAACTGCAGGTAAAGCACGCAAAAAGCTCGATCTTTCGCCGTTCCAACCGGTAGATAAAGACTTGGCATTTGTGGTTGATAAGAGTGTCAACGCCGCCGCGATTATATCTGCTGCCAAAAATGCCGACCGCAATCATATTAAGGATGTACGTATTTTTGATATTTATGAAGGAATTACCTTGCCGAGCGGCAAAAAATCGGTAGCAATCAGTCTGACTTTCCAGCCGATTGAACAAACTTTTACCGATAAAGATATCGAAAATCTGATGAATAAAGTTATTGTCGAAGTCGGCAAAAAAACCGGCGGCGAATTGAGATAGGAGAATAAATATGGCAATGAAAACAACACGCAAACAAAATTATCCGGAATGGTACCAAAATGTGGTATCCGAAGCGGATATGGCAGAAAATTCGGTATCTCCGGGATGTATGGTAATGAAGGCGTGGGGCTATGGTTTATGGGAGCGTATTCAGCGCGTGTTGGATGAAAAAATCAAGGAAACCGGGCACGAAAACTACTATTTTCCGATGTTTATTCCCCTTTCCTTTTTCCAAAAAGAAGCTGACCATGTTGAAGGCTTTGCTAAAGAAATGGCTGTGGTTACTCACTCTCGTCTGGTTAATGAGGACGGTAAATTAAAACCGGCATCGCCGCTCGAAGAGCCGTTAATTGTGCGTCCGACATCAGAAACAATTATTGCTGATTCATTTGCAAAATGGGTTAAATCCTATCGTGATTTGCCGATTTTGCTTAATCAATGGGCCAATGTGGTGCGTTGGGAAATGCGTCCGCGTCTGTTTTTACGCACTCGCGAATTTTTGTGGCAGGAAGGTCATACCGTACACGCCAGTATGAAAGAAGCAGAAGCTGAAACCGTTAAAATGCTCGAAGTTTATCGCGACTTTTCCGAAAACGCACTGGCAATGCCGGTGCTGGTCGGTCGCAAACCGGAACACGAGAAATTTCCGGGAGCAATTGATACTTACTGTATTGAAGCCATGATGCAGGACGGTAAAGCATTGCAAGCCGGAACCTCGCATTTTTTGGGGCAGAATTTTGCCAAATCGGCAGATATTAAATTTACCAATCAGAATAATGAACTGGAATATGCTTACACTACCTCGTGGGGTGTTTCCACACGTTTAATCGGCGGTACTATTATGTGTCACGCCGACGATGACGGTATGGTGGTGCCACCGCACGTTGCACCGTATCAGATTGTGATTGTTCCGTTGATTAAAAAAACAGAAGATACTGAAAAAATAATGACTTATATAGCAAATATTCAAGCTCAGCTTAAACAACAATCCGCTTTTGGCGAAAAACTGCGTATTAAGGTTGACAGCCGCGATAAAAACAGTGTCGATAAGGTTTGGGAGTGGATTAGAAAAGGTGCGCCGATGGTTTGCGAAATCGGCCCACGTGATATTGAAAATAACGGCTTAATGGTTAAGGAACGGATTTTCATCGGGCAGCCGGAAGGCAAGAAAATTATGCAAGCAGAAGAATTTGTTGAAACTGCCGGCAAGCGTCTGGAAGAATTGCAGCAACTGATGTTTGCTAAGGCACAAAAGCGTCTGCAAGACAACATTCGCACTGACATCAAAACACCGGAAGAATTTGCTGCTTATTTTGCCAATTCCAACGAATGGATTGAAGACGGCAAACAAGGTAAAGTCGCGTTCGTACGCGGTAAATGGTGTGGTGATCCGGCAACCGAGGAGATTTTGAAATCAATGAAAATCACCATTCGCTGCATTCCGTTTGACCAAAGCGGCACGGAAGGCGTATGTCTGTTGACCGGCAAGCCGGCAACAATGGACGTGATTTACGCCCGCTCGTATTAAGTAAAGTATCATACTTATTGCAATCCGCCTGAAAACAATTCTTTCAGACGGATTTTTTTATTGACAGAAAAAATAATAATTGCTAGTATTATGGCAAATAAATTATAATTATAGAAGAAATTATTCAAAAAATTATGATTATGAGCAGGTTTTCATTCTTTTGTGAAACCTATTTCAAAGAGATAGGTTTCTTGGTGCTTATCGCACTTATGACATTTGGTATGATCTGTGGTGCAGATTGCAAGCCATGCAGCGGTTCGGTATATCCGGTTCTTGGGTTGATTACTTTGTCCTTTATCTTCTGTCTGGAAACATTTATTATCGGACATAGTGCTTACAGCCCGCGAGACATTCGTAACCTTAAACCGGTGCTTATATTCAGTGCTGTGGCAGTCTTCGGAATTTTGCTGGCATACAGCAGCTATCTTCAGCAAAAATTTGCCGTTAACGAGCTTATTAAGCTGAGCTATTGCGCTCTGATTTCCGCAATAATTTGCGGTTGGTATCTTGATTATCGAATAGCAATTCTCAGAAGACTGAAGAAGCTGCGTGAAGTTCATCCTGATTGCTATTTACGGATGATGATTGCGCAAAAGCGAATTTTAAGCGAAGAACTGCAATTGAAACTGTTATCAATCTCCGATGCCGAACAGCAGGTCTACCGCTATATGCAGTATACCGACTTGTTACCGGCGGCAGAAATGAAACTGTTGCAGCATCCTTATGCTGTAAGAATCATAAAACATTTACCAACATATGTGTTTTCGCCTCAAGCAGAAGCATATATGTTTATGCAGCCTAACGCTGCAGAGTTGGTATATGTATACGTCAATAACGGTAATGTTTTATGCGCAGAAAACGAAAAGAAAATGTTTGATCTGCCTAACGCTTCGGACATTGTGAGCACATATATCTGCAATCACAGTCTTTCTAGCGAGGCCGAAATGCTTTTGTTTGATTTACCTGAAGCTAAAGATTTTATACAATTTTATGCCGAGGTATATCAGATGAGCGACGAAGCTCGTACACTCGCTAAAACAAAAGGTTGGATCTGAATTAGTATAAATAAACCGTCGGTAAACTCCGATGGTTTATTTATTTACCGATTATTTTTTTAAAGCCCGCCATTTTTTAACATTAATGTTGTGTTCTTGCAATGATTTGGCAAAATTATGCCCGCCGTTTCCGGAAGCAACAAAATATAAATACGGTGTTTTATCCGGATGTGCCGCTGCAAAAATCGAAGCTTTGCCCGGATTACAGATAGGACTCGGCGGCAACCCTGCATACTTATACGTGTTATATGGATTGTCAACTGCCAAATCACGATAAGTCAATGAACGATTTAAATCCGTTTGTCCTTTGGTTAAGGCATAAATTACCGTAGGATCAGTTTGTAATAGCATTCCTTTCTTCAGGCGATTTACAAACACCGATGCCACTTGCGGACGCTCGGAGGCTACTCCGGTTTCTTTTTCGATTATTGAAGCCAAAACCAACAACTCTTCCTTATTTTTGAACGGCAAATCGGCATCGCGCTCATCCCACGCCTGTTGCAAAACATTTTTCATTGCCGCCTGCCCATGCTCCACTATTTTCTGCCGAGTTTCTCCACGGGAGAATGTATATGTTTCCGGCAGAAAATTGCCCTCTTTCGGCATTTCGAAATCTCCGTCAAGCATATCTTCGGCATACAAAATCTCGGCAATTTCCCGCGCTGTCAACCCTTCAGCAAAAGTAATTTTGCGCAGATAAATTTTACCGTCAGCCAGCAAATCAGCCAAATTCGCCAATGAAATATCATCTTCAACCAGATATTCTCCGGCCTTAATCCGCGGATATAATTTTTTAATTTTGGCATACAAAATAAAATAGGTATCTTTTTCTATCAGATTGTTTTCCTGTAACATTTTTGCAATCTGCGCCAACGAATCACCGCGTTTTATCTGTATAATCAGCGATTCTGATACCTTATGCGGTGTATGTATAATATCATTACCGAGTGCATACAAAAAAGCTGTTGTTACCCCGATTATCAACCACAATAACAGCAGCTTTCTCATTTTATCACCTATTTTTAATCTTCAAACTTTTTGAAGATAATCGAGGAGTTAGTTCCACCAAATCCAAAGGAATTGGACATTGCCGCCCTAATCGGCTTTTTCTTAGGCTTAAGCGGCACCAAATCCATATCGGCAACAGCTTCTTCCGGTTCTTCCAGATTAAGTGTCGGCGGGCAAGTCTGTTCTATAACAGCCTTAATTGTATAAACAGCCTCAACCGCACCGGCAGCACCGAGTAAATGCCCGATTGCCGATTTTGTTGACGACATCGACATATTGCCGAGTTTATCCCCAAACAAACGGCGTACGGCCTGAGCCTCTCCTAAATCACCAAGCGGAGTTGACGTACCATGTGCATTAACATAGTTTATATCACCTATTTCCACGCCATGCTCTTTAGCATGGTCCGCCGCCATTTTCATCGCACGATAAGCTCCGTCGCCATCCGGACAAGGCGCGGTCATATGATGTGCATCGCCGCTCATACCATAGCCGACAACTTCAGCATAAATATGTGCACCGCGAGCTTTGGCGTGTTCATATTCTTCCAAGACTACAGCACCTGCACCTTCACCCATTACAAAACCGCTGCGTTTTTTATCCCATGGACGGGAAGCTTTTTCCGGCGCATCATTAAATTCGGCCGTAATGGCGTGCATACGAGCAAAGCCGGACAATCCCAACACATTAACAGCAGATTCTGCACCACCTGCCACCATAACATCGGCATCTCCCATGGCAATAATGCGGGCAGCATCACCAATGGCGTGTGTTCCAGTAGAACAAGCAGTTACACAAGCATGATTCGGCCCACGCAACGCATGATCAATCGACACAGTACCTGAAATCAGATTAATCAGACAAGACGGAATAAAAAACGGTGAAATGCGCTTAATTCCGAATTCATTAAACGAAATGGAATTTTCATAAATATTATTTAATCCGCCGATTCCCGATCCTATCATTACACCGGCACGGCATTGCTCTTCTTCACTTAGTTCTTTTGGCTCATAATTTGCATCTTTTAGCGCATCGTTTGCCGCCGCAATACCGTACAATATAAATTTATCGGCCTTTTTTTGATCTTTCGGTGCCATCACACTGTCCGGATTAAACTCGTATTCGCCCTCGCCCCATGGCACCTGTCCTGCAATAGTTACCGGAATATCTTTCAAGTCTATATTTTCAATTTGGCGAATACCTGACTTTCCTTGCATCAGACATTCCCAGTTATAATCAACGCCGCGTCCGAACGGAGACACAACACCCAAACCGGTTACAACAACTCTTTTCATAAAAACCTCTTTATTTCAGTTATTAAAAAAACTCGCTGTTAAAAACGTAGCGAGTTTAATTAAACAAAGCCTTACGACTTACGCATTCTTAGAAAGATAGTCAATAGCATCTTTCACAGTCAAAATCTTTTCAGCGGCTTTATCCGGAATTTCGCAACCGAATTCTTCTTCAAAAGCCATAACCAATTCAACTGTATCCAAGCTGTCTGCACCCAAATCATCAATAAAGCTTGCAGATTCAACAATCTTTGCTTCTTCAACACCTAAGTGTTTTGCGACAATCTTCTTTACGCGTTCTGCGGTATCACTCATTGTAAATTAACCTCATAAAATTAAAACAAATTGTTTCAGACGAAATGCCTGTGATTATCCGTTTACACAAAAATAAGTGGTTTGACAAGCATTATTTTCATTTTCTCCATAAAAAAATCATTTTATTAGAATAAAATAAAGATAAATCAATAGATTACCTACATTAAAACAGTGCATAAATATCGTTTTTCATATAAATCTGATTCTATACACGCTCAATGCCGGTGTGCATATACGGTTGCCGCCGTGTTGTATTTACGATTTTTTCGCCGATTCTTTTCAGTTCCGGAGATTTTTCCTGACGCAACAGCTGTCCCGCTGCCTGCAGATTGGCAAAAACTATACTGTTTTCATCTTTTATGGCCGTAGAATTGCTGTATATTGTTTCTATTGCCGTGGAAAACTTTGTTTGATACAGCGTATCATAAACCCGACGGCCCTCAATTCCCGAATGCAGTAGCAACTCCTTAAAATAATCCTCATAACCGAACGGTTTTCCAATATCTTTGAAACTGACTAACGACGCTACGACATAAGGTTGCTGATTTGCCGGATATGTATTGAAATAAGTTTGCAGAACAGACTTATATACCTCATCTTCGGTTGTTTTTTTATCGACAAACATTTCCAGTTTCCGCATACTGTTTTCTGCCGGAATATTTTCCATTAAAAGTGAAAACACCGCTGCCCGTTTAGATGGAGCTATATCAGCCATATCATCACGAATGTCTCGCAGAGAATTTGCCGTAATATAAGAAGGTTCGACCGCTCCGGATTTTTTATCGTAAATTCCTTCAAACTGAAAAGCTTTATTGCTTATGCCTGTCAGATATTTAACGGTTTGCAGCGCCTGTTCCGGAATAAGCAGACATTCCGTAATTAGTGTTTCAGCCCGTATCGACATCAAATCAAAGCTGTTTTGCTTTACAAAATTCTGTAAAATCGGAATATTTCTGTCTTTAAGTTCCAATTGTTTTTTCAAAGTTTTCGCAAAAGGAATAACGTCGGCATTATGTATTTTACCTTTGATATACGATAAGTCTTTCTCCAACTTCTCCCCATACGCCGATGAACCGTCATCTGTGCCGTATTGCTGCACAAAACTTTTTGCATACATTTCGTACAGCTGCGTGCGTTTTTCCTTGTCCGAAAAGCGGAAACGTATATCCAGAAATTTTCTTAAAGCATCCCGCAAATGCTCCGGAGTATGGTGAGGCTCAATTTTGATTCTTTCCAATATTTTTTCGTTCCACCCGGTCATAAGCTTTCTGTTTTCCAGCTCATCAGCATTTACCAATGCTTGATTTATCATCTGATTTCTGAATTGCATCATGATGCCGTAATCATCTTTCATCGCCGGAGAGCGGCTGACTTTTTCGTAGAGTTGCAATACATTTTCAGCGGCACAATCGTTTAAATCCAATCGTCTCAGATAACTTTTATGCATTTCCGTCAGAGACGGCGCCATCAGCAAATTTGTCATCAACATTTTGTTTATGTTATTTGCTGCTGTTTTATTGTTATTTTTGATTTGCGTATCGGTTAATTGTTCGACTACGTGTTTGCTTTTGTTTTTCTCTTTGTTCTTCTTTATATTGTCAATGGTTTCCGTAAGTTTTACACCTTCGGGAATTGTGCACTTAAAAGGAGTAATCGGCTTATTTGCGGTATCCAACGCGGAGGCAGTTCTTCGCATAATTAACCGACGAATGGCATCTTGCGGATGATCAGATACGTTCATATCCGCTTCCAGTTCTTTCATGCGCATATTGACAGATGTATTATATCCGGCTCTGTGACGAAGAATAACCCCGTAATTATCGCAGAATATTTCTGTTTCTTTTGAAGCTCCGTATAGATTATATTTTTTCTGATAAATAAGATGTGATAACTCATGCGCTATAACCGACGCAGCCGCATCCTCCCCATATTGCGCGACTTTTTTCAAATATTTCAAGCCGATAGAAATTGTATTATAATCCAGATAGCAATAAGCATTATCGGTATTTTCTTTAGCATCACTCAAGCACAGAGAAATATCCAAATCCTTCAAATCCTGACTTTGTTTCTGCAACTTATGCATAATCCCTGTCAGATAATCTACAAGCGGTTGATATTCTCTGTTCACTTCTGTCATAGCTCACCTTTTTTGTCATAATACACTGATTTTGTTAAATTGTCAATTTTAAATCCTTGCCAAGCGCAAAAATATCGCTTATATTGCCGCTAATGAGGTAAAAAAATGGTACAAGTTGTTACTTTCGGTTGCCGTATCAATGCATACGAGTCCGAAGTTATAAAAGAGAAGCTGAAAAATTACGACAAGCTAATTGTCGTAAATACTTGTGCCGTAACCGGTGAAGCCGAGCGCCAATGCCGGCAGACCATCCGCAAATTAAAGCGGGAAAATCCCGATTCCGACATTATCGTCACCGGATGCTCGGCGCAGATAAGCGCGGCTAAATTGGCTGATATGCCGGAAGTTACTTTGGTTTTAGGCAACAAAGAAAAGCGCGAAATCGAAAAATATGTTGCCAATATTTTTGCCGATAAAAATCAGGTCAGCGATATTTTTGCCGACACCGATTGCGGCGACTATATCATTACCGGTTTTGAGGGACGACAGAAGGCATTTGTGCAAATTCAGCAAGGCTGTAATCATCGTTGCACATATTGCATCATTCCGTATGCCCGCGGCAAAAATCGCAGTGTTCCGGAAAAATTGATTATTAAGCAAATTCGCGAACTTTTGGCGGCAGGTTTTGCGGAAATTTGCCTGACCGGTGTCGATATTTGCTCGTATGAGCCGTCATTCAGTGATTTGGTGGCACATATTTTGGAACAAATTCCGGAATTACCACTTTTGGCTTTCGGTTCGCTTGATCCGGCGGCAATAGATGATGATTTTATAAAAATACTACAAAAATACAATAACATATCTAATTATATTCATTTTTCAGTTCAATCAGGGGATAATGAAGTTCTTCGCCGTATGGGACGTCGACACAAACGTGAAGATGTTATAAGATTATGTTGTCAAATCAGGGAGATAAAGCCACAAATTAAATTTGGCTCTGATTTTATTTGCGGTTTTCCCACCGAAAGCGAGGAAGCGTTTAAAAATACCTGCAAATTGGTGACGGAAGCCGGTATAAATAAACTACACGTTTTCCCTTATTCGGAGCGTTCCGGTACACCTGCGGCAAAAATGGAACAAATTCCGATGGAAGAACGCCGCCGACGTGCCGCAATTTTAAGAGATTTAAGTGAGGAATAAAATGAGTTTTTGGGAAAAATTAGGACTGGGTTTAAAAAAGACATCAAGTGCTATAACCGGTGGAATTTCCGATATATTTACCAAGAAAAGACTGGATTCCGCCACCATTGACGAATTGGAAGAATTATTGATTTCGGCTGACTTTGGAGTTACTACCGCTACGGAAATTATACAAAAATTCGCCGCACAGAAGCAAGATAAAGAAATCAGTAACGAAGAAATCCGCACTTTGCTCGCTGCCGAAATAGAACAACGTTTAGCCCCATGCGAACAGGCTTTTACCATAGATTCGACACACAAACCGTATGTTGTTCTGATGGTCGGCGTCAACGGTGCCGGCAAAACCACCACCATCGGCAAGTTGGCGGCAAAATTGCAGCAACAAGGCAAAAAAGTTTCATTTATTGCCGGAGATACTTTCCGTGCTGCCGCGGTCGAACAGCTTAAAGTATGGGCCGAGCGCCTAAATATCCGCGTTTTTGCCGGTCCTGACGGTTGCGACAGTGCCGGCTTGTGTTACGACGGCCTCAATGCCGCTGTCAAAAACGGTGACGATGTAGTATTTATCGATACTGCCGGCCGTTTGCAAAACAAAAGCGGCTTAATGGATGAGCTCAAAAAAATTGTGCGCGTAATGCAAAAAGTGATTCCTGATGCTCCTCACAGGGTATTGATGACATTAGATGCCACCACCGGACAGAATGCCGTATCGCAAGTGCAGATATTTCGTGAAATTGTCGGCGTTAACGGCTTAATTGTAACTAAGCTTGACGGCACCTCCAAAGGCGGGATTTTGGTAGCGATTGCCGCAGAGAGCAAACTGCCGATTTATTATATCGGAGTTGGCGAAAAAATCGAGGATTTGGATGTCTTTTCCGCCCGCGACTATTCGCGCCAACTGTTGAATTTGCCTGAATAACCCCTACTTTCAAGTTCTCCACTGCTTAACCGCCGCGAGGAAAAACGTACGTAAAAACAGGAGGATCATGAATGTAGCAAAGGAATTTCTTCTGAAATATGTTGATTCTTTCTGTATATGGCTATCCAAGACTGCCGAAGTAAGGCTCATCCACCTTTTGTGTAACAAAAATTACCGGAATCTGACAAAGGAAATTCTGGTGAAACATGCTAAGTATCTCGGACTTTCTGATAAAGGCAAAACTAGGTTTGACATACACTTTACTCTTGCCAGACTGTTTAAGATACAAAACTACAGAATTGAATTCTCTTACTTTTATATGAAGTTGCAGTTAGCATAGCAAAGACGACAAAAAACGCTGATTTAATCGACGTTTTTTCGTTGCTTTTTGTACCTTAACGCAAAAAACTCTTGCTTTATAGAAAATTTTCGTCTAATGTAGCGGACATCAATCTATTATGAAGATATTTTTATAAGATATGCATACCATCGGGAGAGGCTTATCTTTAACAATTTAAGCAAGCCGGAGAGAACCTCCGCTCGTTAAAGTCGAGAAAATTTAGCGTATGAAAAAGTTACTTTTTCTGTTAGCTATGCTCTTACTTCCTTTGGTGGTATCAGCGCAAGAGTTCCTCAAAATTGAGGTTGCTGAGTTTGAATTCGTCTGTACGGACGATTCATGGTTTTTTCACAAGTGCGACAAAGGCTTCAGATGTCCTACGGAAATTATTCTTTCCAACGGAGAGAAATTACGTCGTTTCAAAGGACACCATAATCGCGAATCATACCAAAAATGGTTTGATTCCCATGGTAAAATTTGCAAAACGGATGTATTTAATCTGAAAGAAGATTTTTCCAAGGATAAGACGTTTATATATCATACCGGAAATGTCTATTTGCTCGCATCAATGAATTATGAGAGAACTTACACGATAAAAGAAATAACAGTGCGTGAAGTCAAAAGGGAAAATGAAGCGTCACTTAACGGTAACTTTAGCTTGACCTCTTTCTTTTTCTTGCACTCCAAAGGAAAAATTTCCGGTTCCATGCGAGGAGGCACAAAAACAGTTGTCAATGTCTTCTTTGAAAATGGAGGATATGCATCAATTGATGCTTCTGATGACCCCATTTGGTTGGAGGCCAAAGCCGGAATGAAAGTCAAGTTGTATATACTTCGTGACACAAAACTGTATGAACTTATCTTATAGCTTACTTAGTTAAGAAAATCCGCTGAACTTTGTGTTCCGCGGATTTTTTTTGTTGCAATAAAAACAGTAAAAGTCATCAATCCAGTTAAAAAAAATTATGCACAAAGAGTTTTAGATTTAACATTCAGGTAAATGATTAACTTACGCATAACAGCAGTAATAGCAACCATTTTAGGTTTGGCACGTTCAAGCAAACTTTCATAAACAGGTTT
>JAFSWL010000012.1 GCA_017444525.1 Alphaproteobacteria bacterium | reverse complement strand
TTTCTGATTGCACGGTATAAATTTGGCCAATCATTTGGATTTACCCCACCTCTAACATTATATTGAATATCTAACAATACTTCCTTCAATGGTAATGGAAAATTATCAAAATCAGAAAATTCTCCACGCAAATGCGCTAAATCATTATTCATGTGATTTTGCGCTAAACCGCGTGCTTCAGCATCAGATATACGGATATTTGTTTTGTTTTCAAATGCCTTAGCTTTTAGATTACGATTAACATAATTTCCATTCGCATCTTTTTCTTCACTAAGTTGACGCATACGATTATATGCTTCCCACTTTTGTGTTTCTGTTGCCGGAATTCCATTAACCGTGACATTTAAATTCTTGAAAACGTTCCAATCATTAACATTTGCTCCACCTCCAATAGTTATCAAACCTTTGGTATCAAGGTAAGGATGTGGTTTTACACCTTCCTGTTCTTTAATATTTTCCCACATTCTTGCGTATAAATCTTCATCAGAGATATAATTACTATTACTTTGTGTCGGCGTGATTAAATCATATCCGCCTGCCCACGGTGTTATGGTTTGATTATTCCGCCACGGCACCGAACTGATTTGTTCCGCCGGATTGCTCCACGGCGTCGGGGTAATCATCTGCTGCGGATAAGTTGCACCGTTGTCCCACGGCGTTGGCGTGGCTGACGTTGTGCTCCAAGGTGTAGGTGTGGTTGACGGTTCGTCATAGCTCCACGGGGCAGTGGTTTGATTCTGTGCCGTTGATGTTGCAATAGAATTTGGTGTTGTTGCAAAGCTCTGATTTGCGCCAAAGTTTGCATTAGTCCCCATATTTATATTTGTGCTAAACCCGCTATTACTCACTCCGCTACCAAAACCGCCGGTATTGTTCCAATCGCTTGTGTTGTTATTTTGAAAATAACTGCTCGGCTGTCCGACTAAACTTCCGGTAGAGCTCGCCGTTGAAGCATCATTATCATCGTCATCATAATAGGTAAAATCGCCGATTTCTGTCTGCATTGCTTTCGGTTCTTTCCACATTCCCTTTTCCTTAAACACGCGTTCAATGGTTTGACGCACGGTTTCATTTTCATCATCTCTGAAAATACTCATGTAATTTCTCCTTTAAAATGAAAACCGCACGCTTTAATACGCACGGTTTTCTGTTTATATGCTAATATATCCTATCTTTTTACGGTTTTAAAAAGAGAGGCACTACTTTGGCTGTATCATTGGCTTTTCCCCAAGTATTAAACATATTATCCCAACCGGATTGCTTAGCTGCGGTTTTTCGTGCTTCTGCTCCTTTTTGAACATTATATAGATCAGCCATCTTATCATATCCAGAAACAGAATTACCCAAAAGAGCTTGTATTTGCTGAATATAGTTATGTTGCGCATTGTTTCCGAATTGTGCCGCATTGATACTGTCCGCCAATGATTGAGAATAAGCATCTTGTCCGCTTTGCACACTCTGGTATGCTGCCTGATTAAGTGCTGCATTCTGAGCACTTTGCAAACCGCTCATTGCCCGCTGATAAGCCTCACTTCCGACCGGTATGCCTTGATTTATCAATCTGGTCTGCAAATCGGTTGTTTGCTGCAGATACTGCGGAACAAGCTTATCAACATACGATTGATAAACCGCATTCTCGGCACGCTGCCGTGCCGCGTCGGAATAATCAACTCCAAACTGATACGCCGGCATCGAATTAAGATTTTGACTCATATTTAATGCCGCCGCTGTCATATTGTTCAGTGTATTATCATAATTTGCCGTATTATAATTGTTTAAATAATTCATATAGCTGTTTTCATATCCATAATTATTTACGGAACTTGTTCCAAACACTTTTCCTATTGATTTACTCATTTTTTTCTCCTTTTTTATTAAGCCATGGACACTCCTTAGCAAGCATCCCCATAAAATAGCAATCATCGCCGTTTTCACGATATTCGCGCAGCAAACCCTCGGTTTTAAAACCAAGTCGCCGCACAAAATCGAAACTGCGCTGATTACGTTTACTGACAAGCAAATTAATGCGCCGGCACCTCAATGTATTAAACGCCAGTGAAAACATCTGCTGTAGCATTCTGCGGTTACACCAATGCGGATCTACCGTATATACAGTCCACCACACATCATGACCGCAACGCCAGTCATGAAAAATCAGTCCCCCGACCAACTTCCCCTCATATTCAAAACCAAACGTCAGATAATCATCAAGCCATTCCGTTTTATACTTCAGCCCCTGACATACCCAACGCGTAATCGAATCATCCCTGTCTTGTATAATGCGATAACTCATAGCATACCGTTCCCTGTTTCATAGCGTATGCCGGTTTCGTACCACTCAATTTGATTGCCGCTAGTTTTGGTTTTGAATACTATACTTGCTTTGTAACCGGTTGACGAATTGGCTATCCATTGACTGCGCAAAGTTGTTCTTCCGGAGTTTGACCACTTAGCGCCGCTGGCATCACCTAAAGACGACCATTTCATCGTATTCCAGAGTCTCCGCCCTGTATAGCCTATGTTTTCGATATAATCAATATCACGCTCTTCCATATCCATATTGGTATAAATTACCAAACTATATGGTGCCGAGGATTTGGTACGCGGATTAAGCATCTGCACCTTTTTCAAAAGTTCGGTGCCCAAATTGCTGTAGGCCTGCTCAACCACACCGCAAATTGGCGCTCCGTTATCCGAATACCCTTCATCAAACAGATATACCGCATTATCTGAGCCAAAATACAAACGACGCTCAAATGTTTGCCAACATTTTGAACGGATTCCCGTAAAACGACACCAAGCTCCGGTACTAGTATTAATAACATGCTGTTCAAACGAATTTGCTACCGGTACATTAAACAAAGCATATCCGCCTCGGCTATAAATAACACCCTGCCAACCTGCACGCAGCGCATATTTTTGAGTGCGCTCCAATATCAAGCCGCGAATAGCATCACTAAACGCAATCTGGGCTGTATTGGCCTGATTGAGCGGTAAGGCCTTAGATAGCGGAATATATCCGTCTTCGGTGATAACTACCAAATCTCCCTGATACTGCAAACAGCACTCATAACCTATCGGTCTGCTGATTTTATATGATCCACGCAATTGCCAATCATCGGAATTTTCGATATCCGATCCGGAATAAACCAATACTTCACCTTCAGAAGTAATAAACACCGTCAGATCGTCAATCCCCTGGCCTCCATCTTGAGTCCAATCTGCAACTGCTACCAAATGACCGCCATAACGACATATCTGCGATAAATCAAATGAATGCAGTGTACCGGAAACATTGCCTGCAATTTGCGGATACCACACTTTCAATGAATCTTTTTCCACAAACCACAAACGCTGCTTAGAAACTCCTACGTTTATAATATTCACGGCATTTAATCCATCGCCGGAGAAATCCCAAGAACCAATGTGCTCAGCCCCATTGCCGTCCACATAAAAAGCTTTAGGTGTATCAATACCATTTACAAAATACAAATAATTCTTATATTGTGAACAATAAAAGCGATTGGAGCTAATTCCGTTCTCAGCAATCACACGTTTTTCCGACGCATACGTTATATCCCATATTTTTTTACCAGATATCGCAAAAAAACGTAAATACGGACCGGATTGATACGAAACCAATGTTTCAACCGGATCCGCAAACTCTACATATTTTGAATACCCGCTACGCAAAACAACCTTGGTATCCAACGGCAAATAATTATCCATTACCATTGCATATTCAACATCCATTGATATACAATTATCACGCCTATTCAATCCTTTAATCGGTGAAGGTAAAGTTATATGTAAAGATTTATTATTTTTTGAAACAGACTTTAACCTCATTGTTTGCTACTCCTTCATCTGCATATATTGCGTGAGCCAAACAAATATCTTTGGTTGCCAAATCTGCTCCAAATCTTTTCTTCAGCTCACGTTGAAATTCATTATATTCTTCAGCATAATCCATGCCGTTTCGCTTGAGCCAGCGCCATAAAATATCAAGTTTTACCAAGTATTCATCAAAGATTGGAACATCTGTATTAGCGCTTAAAATATTTTTCTCTTCAAACGTATTAAAATCCCAAACAATGTTATTTGAACGATATTGAAAAACTATTTTAACACAACACGGAGGTTCATTCAAAAAAACAAATCTTCCATTTTGTATTTTAAATTTAATATTACAACCAGCGCAATGAAAACATTTCTCTCGTGCCCATTGCTCGGGAGTAACCGCTCCGATAACCCGCTCCTGCATATCTTTGATAAAAACTGTATTGTTGAGCAAACTGAAAAAATCCGTTACAATTTCACATATAGGATATTGTTTCTTGCCTTCAACAGTGCAGAATGTCGCTTCTTTAGTCAATTCCTGCCAATCTCCATAGCGTAGCATGCTATCCAATGAAGACTTAGCCACACTCAAAAATACACTGTCTTGCTGGCTTGCCGCATTAAACAAATCGTTGGGACGCTTTACTGCTGCCAAATCAGCAACTTCTCGGCAAATTTCAAGAATTGTTTTCATCGTTATTACCCTTTCGCTTTCTTAATGTTTTGCTTTTATTTAATTTTATAATTGTTTGTTTTAATTGATTATTCTCTTCATTTATTTTTTCTATTTTTTGCAGATACATTTTTTCTTTCTTGGCGAAATCGGCAACTGCATCCGCCGATTTTGAAGCCTGTAAAAATAACTTGGCTAAATGATGTTCATTCTCTAACCCCAAGTCCAAAACCTTATTTTTTTCTAAACCAGCCAAAGATTCCACAGTAAAAATTCCGCGACTACCACAGGTGGCAATCTCTGCTGCCGTTAAAAATGCAAACTGTTTCAATGGTGTACCATCTTCTATCTGTCTTTGCGCAGCCTTATACAATTCGTATTCTTTCGAAAAGCGTTTTATTTTTTCGGCACTTGCCGGCTGATTAAAAACTTCTGTATTATTGTCCTTCAATCTGATTTCGACGTATGTTACGTTCTTAAAAACAGGTAATCCGTTTGCCGTAGTCTTATCGGTTTTTACGGCTTTGTCATAAAATCTTGCCGCCACATTGCGTTCGTCATCTCTGTTATCGGCAACTTGGCGAAACATAGCAAAATCCATATCCATTTTTTTAATCTCCTAATGATGTTTAAGCTTGTACAAAAGAAAAGGCGGATATAAATCCGCCTTTTCTTCCGAATACTAAATCTTACGAGTTTGTGCTTTGCCCCGAAGTATTGATCAACACTCCCTGAAGCGCGGCATTACTCATTGTAAGATTTCCGGCCCAGCCGATAATACGGTAAAGTGCGTCCTGATTTACAGCAGTTCTGTCGCCGCCGATAACCTTCATATCACGATCTTTATGCGTGCGCAGATACAAATAATCGGTATTCAGGAAATACATGTGGTTTTCCGGACAATGTCCACCCTGACCACCGTCATAGACCACATCGGCACCTTTAAATTTGAGACTAATGAAACCGCTGTCAGCCGATTTCGGATCGGTAAAACGCTGTAAATCCATCAAACTGGAATCATACAGTGTATACAAAGCATCATCACATACAATCAAATCCGGCTTATCACTGCCGCGTGAACATTTAAGATACAGATTATTCATCAATTGCTTGATGTTATCTTTGGTTACTGTATCACTGACGGATTGATTGCGCCAAAATTCGTTACCGGTGGTAGCACGATTGATTGCGCCTACCGTTCCCGAAGTCGGATCATCGGCAACCAACAAAGACAGTCCGCCAATTTCCTTACCAGAAGAACCTGTACCGTCGCTGTACACGGCTGCGGCCATTTTATTTATTAATGTCTTTTCGGCATTTTTAATACGCTTTTCAAACAAATCCATAATCTGATCATGTCCGCTGTTCATCAAAATTTCCTCACCGGAAATAGCTACCGGAACCGCGCACAACTTCAAGGCATATTCAGCAGCTGAAAACAATTGTTTTGGAGTATAAGAAATGGTATCATAACCGGAATACCATACCATATCACCTTCACCATACTCAAGTTCTTCCAAAATTTTGGAACCACCGGAAATCGGGCTCATATTACCTTTTTCCTTAAGCCGCTTCAATAACGCGCTGTTTTTTGACATATTATCATGCAGCGTACCGGTTCTGTCTTTCAAAGTGGTTGTAAATACGTCATTATAATCATTTACCATATTTTTATCCCTTTATTAAAAAATGTTAACCAATTAATGCCGCCATATTTTTTTCGAGCGTCTCACGCAAAGTAAGTTCTCGTGTCGGCTTTTCCGCCTTACCTTTTAGGGTAAATGCGGCTTTTTTTGCTTTTTCGGCTTCTTGAGCCTGCGAATTGATCCTCTTTTTAATCAATTCATCTCTAACGGTCGGCTGCAACCAAATGGCGCTTTGATACGCGTCATCTATATCATTAGCCAAACCGCAGTTTAACAATCCTACAATTTGAGCGCGAACTTCGTTAAAATAAGGATGCAACAAATTGCCGTCCTGATCGGTTTGTCGACCAAACAATAAAAGAGCAGTCATCAAATTGCGGTTTTGTTCTTGCTGAAGATAAGAAGTCAAATCATGATAGCCTCGTTCCAGTTTGCAAACGCGAGCCACCATTTCCGGAGAAACAGATGATACCGCCTGCGACAGTGCATTGAACGGAACTCCATAAACAGATGCCACGGCAGCAAGCGTAGCTGCTGGATTTTCTTCCATAGCCGCATCCAGCCACGCCAGTCCCTGTAGCCATTCCTGAACCGAATGAAATCCGCGCTGATTAAGGCGCTCACTCTCGGCTCCGAATAAAAACTCCAAAAAATTATAAGCATCTGATTTTGCTTTATAATCATTGATTATTTTCTCATTTTCAGCTTCGCGTTCACATAAAAAAACCTGCCATTCTTGCGGCAGGTTCTTAAATTCGGACGCAAATTTTTCCGTATATCCCGACGGAACTGTAACCGCTATAGCCGCCACCGTTTCTGCCGGAACCTCCTCCGGTGGCGTTTCCACCGGAAAACTGTTTGCTTCGTTTTCAGCTTCATCCGGAATAAGCCCGTGAGCCTTAAACTGACGTTCTATGTCATCTCTTAATTCACTCATTTCCATATCATCCTTTTATAGTTATATAAAAAATCGGCAAAAACACTTTCTTGCCGCTGTTTTTCGTTTTGTGCCCGAACATTGTTTATATATTCAAGCGAATAGTCGCCGGCACGAGCTAAACCGCTCTTGCGTAAATACCTATCGACATCGGCGACCGACGATGCGACAGATCCGTCCGGAAGAATAACTTCTTCCGCGAATTGCTTTGCAATATAAGTCATTGTTTAACCTCACCATGAATTACTTTTGTTTTTGTTTGCATCAGCCCGAAACAGGCTTTCTATACTATTTTCTTTAAGTTCCGAATATTCTTCACAGCCACGATCATATACCGGCTCAGCAAACGTAAGAGCCAATGCATCTGCCATATCCGGTGAGCGTCCCAACCTCTTTTTTATTTCGTCTTTTTCTTCTAATTGCAAACGGCCGCGGCTGTCATACTTTTTATTGACAGAGCATAATTCCGCACACAAATTCTCACTATCAGGAATTTTCACTTCAGGTTCGGAGCTCAACCATTGTCTCAGCTCATCCCACATTTCAGCACGTCTGTTGTGATATCTGTCGTCATTAAGAGCCTTAGAACCGAACATTACGGCACGCGCAATTTTCTTTAATCCGCGATCATGCAAAATATCCACCACTCCGCCGCCTACTCCACCGGCATCAATAAACATCCGCGCCGGCTTCAGCTCGCGAATATAATGCGTTGCCTGATTGGCTACTTCCACATTATCCAATCCCGAAAAACTTCTGAATTCCGCACAATATCTCCCGCGCCGAAAGCAAAATACCGTTTTATCATCGCCAAAACGCGCCACATCCAACCCGATAATAAGCGGTGAAGAGGAGCCTAGCAACTGAGTTTTTGTTGCTACATGCACTGTTTTATAGCTTATAAGCTTATGACTTCCGGCACTGACCGGTGCCCCGAGCCAAATATGTTCATAATCATCGGGATTCTCCTGTCGACATTTTTCTGCCAGATAGCGCATTTCTTCCGAACAAAACGGATTATCGGTATAATTAACCTTAACAACCAGCGTACGTTCATCCGGATTTTGCGCCACCGCTTTCCATACCGGATCATTTTCTTCTTCCCTGTTCATTGAAATCCAAATTTCCGAACCAGTTTTACGAATTGTCGGATCCAAAATCTCCCAACTTTTTTTGCTGATTTTTTGTGCTTCCTCCAGCCACACAATGTCTACGCCTTCAAGTGATTTGATATTGCCTGAGCTTTGTTCCTTCAACCCCTTAAAGATAAAAGTTGTACCTGTAATTGTATTTATAATCTGCGTTTCCTTTACATTGTAATCACTGAGATTATAAAAAGCTATCCGATCACTGAGCAGTTTATGCACTGAATCTTTGATGCTGTCTTGAATTTCACGCATACAGGCAATTCGCAGTTTTTTCATCCGCCCCAAAAACAACAAACTGTCGGCAAAGGCATAACTTTTGCCTCCGGCTCGTCCTCCGTAATAGAGTTTATACCTTTTCTTTTGTTTTATCAGCGGTGCAAATATCTGCGGAATTTTTGCTATTACTTTGTTCTTCATTGATAAAATCCACCAAAATACCGGTTAAATTTTCATTTGTTAAATGACTCTCTTTATCTGCCTGCAATGTAGCAATCTTACACTTCAACTCCTCAGCTTTCAGTGCCAAATTGATATTACCTTCATCTATTGCCATTTGTTGCAATTTATTCAACATTTCAAAACTTTCGGCAAACGAATACGCCGCCGCAATTTTTTTTCTAGCCATTTTGCCTCCTGTTCTTTGTTTTAATTCTCTAACTCCTGCCGCAATTTATTGAGACGTGCGAACCATTCCCAAAGATTGGGATATTCTTCTGCACTCAAACTTTCCGCTTCCGCCGCCACTTTCTCGCCGGCATGCGGAAATTGCGGTAGATTTATCGATTCACAATTCACCCTTGCGCATGAGCTCAATAAGCTCAGTACGAGAAGCGTTAGGCTCAGCCTGAATTTTTGCCCGTTTCTGTGCCACATACTTGATTACCTCCACCTCATGTTCCACAACTTGCACTTTTGCTTGACTTTTTCCGTACAAATATCCTCCGAATGCCGATAAAAACACGGCTCCAACTGCAATCCACAACATCTTCACGGCAAAATACCTCCCAAAATACGCATTAAGTCGGTTTTCAGACAGGCAATTATCAGCAAAATAACTATTCCCCAAGTCAGCGCATATAGTTTCCTTATGCGAACTATAGTCAAAATCAGCCAACACCAAAATTGATAATGCCGTTTATTCTTCATTTCAGTTCTCCTTATAAAAAATATGATTTCCAATCGCATAACATGGCACTTTATCCTTTGCCCAATAAGGTTTCATATCATTAGTATGATAATGCGTCGCACCATTAGTAAAATCCTGTAATTCTCCTGATAAAGCACGTTCAGCAATAAGCAAACATTCCTGAAATTGCTTATTCTCCGCCGTTACTTTCAAAACCTTATCCAAATTCGGATCATTTTTATTCCAGCAACTAAACTGATAATGCTTCAAACATGTTTGCGCTACACTCGGTACTTTCATTCCATTCATCCAAGTATAGCCGCAATACCATTTGTGCGAGCGATAGCGATTCATTACAACACACGCCACCGCTTCCATACCTTCTGTTCCTTCACCTCTGGCCTCACCGTAAATCGTGCGCGCCAAAATATCCAAATCCGACATTTACACCCTCCTTTTTGCTGTCTTCTTTAACTCGTCGATAATCAAATCCCGCAAGCCGTCGATTTTGCTTTCCACGCGCAAAATTGCCTCGTTTGTCGCGTAGTTTTTCGCCTCTTTTGCCACTTCAACCTTAAAATCCTCAAGTTCTTTGCGAATTTCCCCCAATTTAAAAAAAAGCCAGCCAAAAGCCGGAACACATATTATTTGTAAAAATTGCAGCCAATCCATTTTACACCTCCAGTTCGTTAATCTTTTCACGCCAAGCCCTGCGCTGAGCTATTAAATCGGCATAATCCTCTGCTGTTGCGCTCCCCTCAGCAATTTTAATCACCACATAATCAGTTGATGCCAAATAGGCTTTAAGTTCGGCTATTTTTTGCTCTGCGATTTCTTGCTGTGTCGGCTCAGGAAGTTTTATAACTTTATAATACGTTCCGTCATCTTCTATGGTATATTGTCCGTTTTCGTTGCACCACTCGGCGACTTGCGTATATTCATCGGCTTTTTCGTCAGCTTCTGTTTTCAATATTTTCCAATTTTCGTACATAGTTTTATCCTTAATATCCTATTGCAATCCAATTAAAAACAGGTGTTGTACCCGGATTATATGAACTTGCAGTAAATCCTGTTTTTGTGACATTACTGTAGTTTGGTACACCATTATTTACAGAAAGCGATACTGAAACATATGTAGTAAATGCTTTAGGGAATGTAACAGTACCATCACCTGTTCTTGTTCCCCATTGAATAATCAAACCGTTGCCAAGCTGAAAATATCCGTTTGCTGCCTTTGATTTATTTACGGTTGTTACAATACTTCCGTTAACATCACTTGCCGGACAAGATGTATATGGATTACCGCTTGCTGGATAATGAATTGCTATAGCTGCTACTGCTGTGTCACTTGATGAATTTGCTTTAAATGAGTCAAGTGATACACTTGATGTTTTAGTCGTTGAATAACCATATAATACACGCCCCATAGCATTATTAGAAGAATCATAAAAATTAAAACCCGAATATGTATTAGCAGATGGAGCAGTTCCTTTAGTCAAAGCTGTATTTTTTGCACAAAATCTCGGTACCTCTCTACTAACATAAACATCACTTGTAAATGTCTTAGTTCCATTAATAGTTTCGTTGCCTGTTTTATGTACAACGTTATTATTTGTAGAATTTACCCAACCTGTTGTTGCGATCTGCGTTCCAGTTGTTGTAGTTGTATCGGTCGGTGTCGGACAAGTTGCGTATGGGCTACCATTCAAAGGATAAATCACTTTAATGTCTGCGTAATTATTTATAGCGGCTACGTTATTTTCGAAAGTTCGCATAAGACTGGTAACATTGCCGTTTGAATCAACTTGGGATCTAAAACAACCGAATGCAGTATTATCACCATTGCTGGCAGTTGAATCTGTCATATATAAATTAGCATACTGAATTGATGCTGGATTTGTACCTCGAACAAAATTAAAGCATTTTAAGGTTGCACCATTTAAGACTTGAACACTATTAAACGTTTTCCTGCCGCTGATAGTTTGGTCGGTATTGAGCGTCACATAGTTTGAGAGGTCGGCATTGTTTGCCTTTGCATTGAGCGCATTTTGTAAATCCGTTTGTGCTGATAATGTACCGGTAATACTACCCCACGCCGCTGACGCCGTAACGGTTAAATCACCGCTGCCGAGTACGGATTGATTATTTATTGTCTTAATGTTTGTACCGGAAACAAGCGTGTCTTGCTTGCCGCTCAAACCCGTGCTTAGTGCCGTTTGTGTGGCGAATTTCGCGTCTGCCGCCGATATGGTATAATACGGTCCCTCTTCACCGATAAGCGACCACGCACCGACACCGCCGGTTATAATCCACCGATAATACGTTGTCTCATTATTCCGGCTTTCATCTTGCAACACCTTAATAATGCTGTTCGGCGGAAGTGTTGATGTGTCATAATTCTGCAACTCGGCATAAGTGCCGACAATATCCGTTACGTCTGATGAGGCTGTGATTGCGTCAATCTGGCTTTGCAAATTATTGTCTGCCGTATCAACATAGCTTTTATCGGTCAATTTATTGCTTGCGGTCGCACTTGCCGGAATAACCGCCTTTATGCCCGCAACATCGCTTTGCAAGCCGGATAAACTCTGCGCCGTTTGCTCTGCCCAGTATTTTGCCGAATATCCGCTCGGCTCGCTCGGCACACCGATAGCGTATTGTTTTGCCGTGGTCGCACTTGCCGCCGCCGCATCTGCCGAAGCATCAACCGCCGCTTGCTTTACTGCCGCATTCTCATTAAATGCCGTAGTCTGCGCGGTTGCATTATCATCAAATGCTTGCGTCTTTGTTATGGCATTTAAGTTAAAAATATCGGTTTTATATTCCGCATTCTGATTATAATTATCCGTTTTATCGTTTGCGTTATTGTCATAAGCCTCGGTTTTATCGCTCGCGTTCTGATTAAATGCCGCGGTTTTGGCGACATCGTTTGCGTTATATTCGCTTAACCGATTATCCGCGTTCTGATTATATTCCGCCGTTTTATTGCTTGCATTATCATTAAAATCCGCGGTCTTTTGCTCGGCATTCAAATCAAAAGCGGCAGTTCCCTCTTGAACCGCCGCCGCAATTTCCGCCGTACCTGTTTTAATATAATTTATCGCTTGCCCGACATCTATCCGCGCACTTTCGCCGATTGCCACTTCAAGCGGGGCTTGCCCGATAACCGCGGCATCGAGATTTACGGCGGTTAAGGTTGCCGTCAACTCCGCGTTGTCAATGTTATATTCCATAATCAGACCTCCGTGACAAATAAAAATGTCATACCTTGATGTGCGCTGTGCATCACATCGTCAAGGTATCTTATCTTTGGCGATTTATCGCCGCTTTGGTATCTTTTCATATCAGCCCTCCGTGACTTGCGGTGTAATCCGAAACGTCGCCACCTGATTGACATTCGCAGGAAATATGGTGTTGACACTGCCGTCCGCTGTCGTTACCTGAATATCCGTCACATAATCGCCCACCGGAATATTTGTGTTGTTCGGCTCAATCAATAAAGCCATTTTGCCGTGTTCCACATCAACCGCCGTGCCGCTGACTTCAAACATCACGTTGTTGCTTTCTTTGTCGCGCACTTGCATCAACATTGTCGCACCGGTCAAATCCGCTGGCTGACACTTGTCATGCACCGCCACATTGATAGCGAAACTATCACCCTGACGCACTTCAATCACATTGTTATAAACTCGCCCTGTCATCGTATTCCTCCCTTTAGTTATGCCGTTCTGCGCCATACATTCACGCGATACGCAGGCGGTTGAACCGTGGTAGACGCACCGTAAATACTGTTAGATTTTGACGCATCGAGTGCTACCGTATAAGGGCAATCTCCGTCTGTTCCGCCCGCAGTCTGAATACCTGAAGCGGAATTTCCCTGATATAAAGCGCCGCTTTCGTATTTTCCAAAGTAGTTCATCATACATTGTGCCGTCATTTCGCCTTTAATATTCGGCAATCCGGCATTGATTGTGGTGTTTGCATTTCTATTTGATGTCCACAACGCTTTATCCGCCGCCACAAGCGACCACGACGAACCGCTTATCAGACTAGCCAGCGGACAAGTCGCCGCATTGTTTGTCGTAATGTATAACGACCCCACCGGATAAATTTGTGAAAGAACAGTTTTAACGTAGTTCTGATAATTCGTTGTCAGCGTCGATTTAGCAGAATTTATGGTCGTATCCATCTGTCCCTTATTGACCGCATCTTTGCTCGCCGATGCATTTGCCACATTTTGAATCTTATTATTTCCTAAATTTAAATTACCAATCAACGCTGCCCGACCATCTCGCAAAACGCATTGACTTAATCCTTCGGCAAAATTATTATCTTCTTCATCATGTCTGTCGCTGACGATTTCGATATCATCTTGTCTGTCTTGTTCCCAATTGTGTATTCTGTAAAAATTACCTTGTGAATCGTATGGCATATTAACCTCCTTAGCTTAATTATGTGTACATAATTAACGGGACACATATTACCGTTTATTATTCTCGACCAATGCATCTTGCACTGCCTCGAATTTCTTCAGCTCAAGTTCCTCGCGTTTAATCTCGTTCTGTTCCTTTTTGATAACATAATCTTGAGCATTCTTTTGTTTTTGCAGTTCCAAAAATTCATTATTTTGAGCTCCCGCTTGCGGCTCATCAGGTCTATTCAGCTCATTTGATATTTTGTCAAATGCTGTATCCATAACCGCATCAAATTGCCGTGCCTTTGGCATAGTCGACATTGCACTTTCCAGCATCTGCCGATAAAATGGCAATAATGCCGGCTGTTGCGATACAATACCGAAAGCCTGACTGATAAGTTCATGCACATTTTTTAAAACTTTGAGCGTACGCTCCTCTTCTTTTTCGATATTGAAACAACCGTCAGTTTCCAAATCAATAATCAAACCACGCAGTTTTTCCGTTTTCAAAAGTCTGACCGCATCTGTAGCCATAGTCATATCTTCACACTCATTAGGATTGAGGAAAGATAATAAAAAAGAAGGCGAAAACTGTTCACATATTATTTCCGCCTTAATTCTCAATAAATCTTTCAAAAAACGCTGCATATCATTTTGTCTATCCTGATTTCTAAGTGTACCAAAATTTGTTTTTTGCGTAACCGCAGTAGCGGTTTCTCCGCTTTGCGATGAGCCGCGCATAATATCGCTGACCCCGGTTACTTCATAAATTGAATCAATAAGAACCTGTCTGCGCCGTGCCAAAGCCTCCAACGCCGTAACGTATTGTTCTATCGGCGCAAAATCGATAATTCCGCGAATTCCGCCGGCATCTTTAAGTTTTTCAAAATCAGAAAGAGAAATTAATGTAACATCCTTATCCAAAATGTTCGCCAACTCCGGAAAACTATTGTCATAACAGCCGGAAACTTTGAGCGCCTGCATCGTCAAGCGCATTCGATTGTTAACTCCATCCAATTCATCCAGCAAGCTCTTAATTTCCACATAATCCGGCACCGGTATCATTCCGTCGTTGGCTAAAGTAGCCATGATAGGCTTTGGACAAGGGAAAAATCCGCTCAAATGCAGTGTATCTTCATACACATCCAAAAAATCAAATGGATATTCCGGGCTGTAATAATAAATAGATTTCGTCGGTTTATTCCAAATTTCATAGACACTGATCTTACCGGCATCTCCGAATCTGTTTTCCAAGTATTCCGCAACTTTCGGATCAAAATTATCCTTCAGTTCACTTAAGGATAAATAGGTTTTACGCGCAATCCACTCTACATCTTCCCACACATTAACGTTTTGTGTATCCATTAAAAACATCGTAGGACTAACATATACTGTATCAACCTGTTCGCTACTTTTAAGCAATTCTTTGCCGATTTTATAAAAGCTCGGACAATATTGTTCCCATAATACCCCCAAACCTGAAAGCAAAAAATCGTTGCGGGCATATTTGACCACGCTGTCAAAATCAAATTGCTTCATATTCCAGTACAGAGCTCGCTCTAAAATAGTTGCCGCTAACAATTGTGTCGCATCTACAGCTTTGCGACTGCGCACAATAAACGGAGTCGGTTGCTTAAAATACAAGAAAGGCTTCAGTGTCTCCACCGTAGCCCAAAAAATATTTTGTTTGTTGCGCCGCCGCTCATTTCGGTAATAAGCTCGAATCTCCGACACCAAATCATAGTAATCCGCATACTTTTTTTCAGCATCGGATATTTTCCGCTGCCAAGCATCTCGCAATTCCTTGCGAGACAAATTTTCACTTGTCATATATATCTCCTTAAAATTTAAAAATCTATTGTTTGCCGAGGATTCCCAAAACGCTTTTTTCTCGAATCACGACAACATTTTTTTGCCCCAAAGGCAACTCATCAAATTGATGAAAGATAATCTCATCGCCTACCTTTATTGCGGAAACCCGTTCGCCGACGCTAAGTACTACCCCGACATTTTTATGCGGTTTCTCAATGCAGACAAGCGCAGATTTATGATTTTCATCACATACGCGCACAATAACTCGATCCATAATTGCTTTATATTCCATTCCTCACTCCACAAAAAAAGGAGATTGAGTAACCTCAACCCCCATGATTTTTTATTTTTTCTTAATACAATTATCGATTATGGTAATTTTCTTATCACATTAGTCACTAAATGTCAAGAACTTTTTTATTTTTTTGTAAATAAAATTTCAATAATCGCTCCAAACCAAGACACAGAAACATTTTCAAGCAATAATTATTATTTTTAGATTTAAGAGAATTATTATTACTTTTCTCAAATTCATCTACTCTAACATCCTCAATACATACTTTATAGACTGTAGGCCAAAACTCATACGGGATACTTTTGATAGCTCTCAGATATCTTTCTTTATAGTATAATGAGCGCTCCTTTCCTACATTTCCGGTTGTTCTTATGCGACATTGATATATTTTGACAGACTGCAGTCTATCATAATTTCCTAAGTAGTAATCACGCAATAATATTTCCCCTGCTTTCTTTCTTTGTTCTGCTGTAAACGGACTACCGGATAATTCCAAATATCCGTCTTCATAATATTTTTCCAATACTGTTCTTTTTCGCCATATTCCGCCCATTTCTAAAACATATCCTCTTCTTTTGGCTGTTGCGGCCGACATTCCTTTTGCTGGCATTTTCTTCTCCTCCACAACAAAATATTATAGGAAAAATATTTTTCAGTCAATAAGAAAAATATCGTTTTACATTATAAGTTTTATATTATATAATTCAATTAAATAATAAAATGAGGTAAGTTATGGAAAAAATTGAAGAAATTCGCAAAAAAATCTCTCGTTTAATTTTGGATCGAGGCTTAAATTATGCACAGGTATCATTGGCTATAGGTAAGAATATTGCTTATCTTCAACAGTATATTAAAAATGGTTCACCGCGCCGTTTAGGCGAAGTTGAGCGGCACAAATTGGCTCAAATTCTCCATGTTGACGAGCAGGAATTAACCGATCTTCCGTTAAATATTACAACTTATTCGGCAGCTGCTGTCAATTCTGAAATTCTGAGTTTGATTATTGAGAACATCGAATCGTGGCTTAGTTCCCATGATATAACTATGTCTCCTCATGATAAAGCCGAACTGATAAAATTGATATATACGAAGGTTTGCGCCGATTCGCTTGATGTTGCTGCCGGTAAGGTACGCGACTTTATAGAGATTTATAATGAATTACGCAAAGTAGATTAGCATAACATCGGACTTTATATGATGAATATTGACCAACAAATTAGGGAAATACTTTCAAAAAGTTGTCCCATCAATGATAACTGCAAAAAATCATCGGTAAAAACCGAAGCCGCAATGCCGTGCCAACTCAACAGTGTAAGCATCGTCGGCAGCCACAACATTATTGTTTCTTCAAATGTTTTGTTATGGGGATTGTTTTTGCTCATAAATACATGTGCATTAATCTACTTATTGAAATGATTATGTAAACGAATAAGGATCGATATCAACTTCCACACGCACACTTGAAGGAACATTAACCATACGCAACCACTCACGCAAAATTTGCTGTATATTTATATTCCGCGTAGTTTTTAACATCAATCGATATCGATATTTATCACGTAACATAAACATTGGTGCCGGAGCCGGTCCCAAAACAGATATATTTTCAGTACTTGGCGCAGTTTGTCCGAAGGCCGAAGCCACTGTAGCCGTTTGTTGCTGATTTGCTCCGGAAATTATTATCGCCGCCAATTTTCCGTATGGCGGATAATGTAAAAGTCGACGGCTTTCTCTTTCAAAGTTCATAAAAATTTCACGGTCACCGGTTAAAAGAGCCTTCAATACATTACTTTCAGGATGTAATGTCTGCACATAAACCGTTCCGGATTTATCCCCGCGGCCGGCACGTCCAGCCACCTGCGACAACAATTGATACGTCTGCTCTGCAGCTCGCAAATCACTGCTCATCAATCCCAAATCAGCATCAACAATCCCCACCACGGTCAAATTTGGGAAATGGTGTCCCTTTGCGATAATCTGCGTACCTATTAAAATATCTGTCTCTCGGCGTTCCATCTTTGAAATCACTTTCGATACGGCAGTAAAAGACGTAGCGCTGTCGCTTGATAAAATATCTACTTTTGCTGCAGGAAAACGCATACACACCTCTTCCGCCACGCGCTCAACTCCAGGGCCGCAAGCCGTAAGTCCTTCTGCCGAACCGCAATGAGGACAAACTTCGGGAATATCATCAACATATCCGCAATGATGACACATCAGCTTATGCGCCTTTTTATGCTCAGTCAACCACGCGCTACAACTCGGGCACTGGATTCGGTGTCCGCAATCACGGCATATCATCAGAGGGGCATAGCCGCGACGATTAAGAAACAGCACTGATTGCTCACCGCGCTCCAAATTATTACGCAACGCATTAACCAATGTCGGAGCCAACCATGAAATTCCCCACTCGCCACGCTGCGGTCTATCCTTTTTCATATCAACGATTTTTATATCCGGCAACACTGCATTGGCATATCGGCTTTTCAGTTTAACACAATCATATTTCCCTTCTTCCACGTTAACCAGTGTTTCTAAAGACGGAGTGGCTGTTGACAATATCACCGGAAATTTTTCGATTTTAGCGCGAACAATTGCCATATCACGTCCCTGATAATTAACAGCATCTTCCTGCTTAAACGAGTGGTCATGACTTTCATCAATTACAATAAGACCAAGCTTGGTATATGGTAAAAACAGTGCTGACCTCGCTCCCACAATCACCTTAACGCGGCCTTCTATAATAGCTTTCCACGTATCGGTACGTTCTTTAACACTCAATTCGGAATGCCAACAGGCAGGCCGCACGCCGAATCTGTTTTGAAATCGCTTCAGCCATTGTGTTGTCAAAGAAATCTCCGGAACCAAAATAAGTACTTGCATTCCTTGCTCCAAAGCAGCTGCCACTGCCTCAAAATAGACTTCGGTTTTACCTGAACCCGTAATACCGTCTAACAATGTTACCGAAAAGCCTGAACCTACTTTACGACATAATAAATCAGCCGCTTTTGTTTGCTCAGCTGTCAGATCCACTTTCTGATAATCACCTACCGGTTCAGTAAATTCTTTTTTATTTTCCATATAAATCGGAATCAAAACTCCGGCATCTATCATCGGTTTAATCACACTCTGACTGACTCCGGCTCCGGTTGCTATTTCTTGTCTGGTATATGGCGCATGTTTCAACAAATCCACCACACGCCACCGTGCATCTGAATTTTTAAGCTTTGCTTCTGCCAATGTTTTTCCCGACAGCGTATATAAAACTGTCAGCGGCGACGGTTCAAACACCGAACGCACACTAATTACCATTTTCAGAACCGAACCTATTGGAGCCATATTATAGCGCGCCACCCAACATATAAATTCTTTCAGTTCCGCTTTAAGCGGCGGAAAATCAAACACTTTTGCTATTGGCTTAATCTTATTTTTATCCAGACAAGAAGTTGCCTCCAAACTCCAGATTACTCCTATTTGTTTTTCTTTTCCGAACGGCACTTCTACTATTTGTCCAACTTGCACATCAAAATCAGCCGTATAATCAAACGGCTTATCAAATGGCAATGGAAGCATTACGCCGACTGTTTGCACAGTTTAAGCTCCTTTTTTCTGCTTAAGATAGTCGGAAGAAAAACCGTTTACATGACGTTTTTTAAGTTTATCCATATTACCGTCTATAATTTCATCCATTGACATTCCCAAAGCATACGCAGTCTGAAATAAATACCAACACACATCTCCAAGCTCTTTCTTAAAATTATTGCGTGTCTCCTCATCATAGGCCAGACTGTGATATTTAACTTTTTTCCATAAATCGGCAACTTCTCCACTTTCACCTGCCAATCCGGCAATAGCATTATCCAATCGGGAATAATTACCGCCAAGTTGCTCGGAAAGCTTATGAAAACGTGTTAAATAAACATTGTCGTTTTTGGAAACTTCGGCCGTTACCGAATCCACAAACGAGGTATAATAAGCAAAATATTCTTTAACATCCATTTTTATTCTCCAGCATTTCTTTAAGCTCATACAGTTTTTCCAATGCCTCACGCGCCGTCATATTATCTATATCAAGCGCTTGCAAAACTTTATTTACCGGCGATTCTTTTTCCGGAACAACCGTTTCAGCAATCTGAGACTGAGTAAAAGCAAACAGCGGCAATTCATCACGCAAATCTGCCGTATTACTCTTTTGATTTTCCTTTTGCAATTTCTGCAAAACCTGCTCTGCACGCTGAATTACAGCTTTCGGCAAACCCGCCAATTTTGCCACATGAATACCATAAGAACGATCTGCGGCACCGGCTATAACCTCATGCATAAAAACAACCTGTTCATTAAACTCTTTGATTTTCATTCGATGCAATGTAAGAGCCGAAAGTTTCTCCGAGAGCACTGTCAACTCATGATAATGCGTGGCAAACAACGATCTGCATTTATTAACTTCATGCAAATATTCAACAACCGCCCACGCAATCGATAATCCATCAAAAGTTGCCGTCCCGCGCCCGATTTCATCCAAAATCACAAACGAACGTTCGTCAGCTCTATTCAAAATCGATGCGGTTTCAATCATTTCCACCATAAACGTTGATCGTCCGCGCGACAAATCATCAGATGCCCCCACCCGCGAAAACACCTTATTAACCAAACCTATATGCGCCGTCTTGGCCGGAACAAACGATCCCATCTGCGCCATAATTACAATAATGGCATTCTGCCGCAAAAATGTGGATTTACCTGCCATATTAGGTCCGGTTAAAAGCCAGATACGATCATCATCTGGCGACAAACGGCAATTATTACCGACAAATGTTCCATCATTATTTTTCCTGATTGCCGCTTCCACCACCGGATGCCGACCTTCTTCCACTTCAAAAATCTTACTGTCATCAAGTTGTGGCCGACAATAATTATTTTCCAACGCCAAATCAGCCAATGCCGCTGCCACGTCAAGCTCGGCAACTGCCTTAGCGGTTCGACAGATATCATCAGCTGCCAGCATGACATCACGCTGCAAATCTTCAAAAATAGATATTTCCATAGCCAATGCTCTTTCGCGAGCACTGCGAATATCGTTTTCCAAATCCGTCAATTCGGCGGTTGTAAAACGCGTTGCATTCAATATTGACTGACGATGAATAAAATGAGGATCAGAAAGTAGCTGCGGAGCAAATTTATTCTGAACTTCAATAAAATATCCGATTACCGAATTATCTTTAATTTTAAGATTGTCAATACCGGTCGAGCGCACGTATTCGGCCTGCATTTTTTCCATTTTACTCGCACCGTTGTCGCGTAATTCACACAAAGCATCAAAGTCGGCATTAAAACCTTTTTTGATATAACCGCCGTCACGGGCAAATGCCGGCAAACTCGAACCATCATCGACATCAATCAAAGCCTTGTCCAACTTATCCGCCAAACCGACATGATTTCCGATTCGTTTCACAATATCTTCAATTGCCGGAGACAGTTCGTCAACCACCTCTGTACGTTGATAAATCAGCATTGTTTTACGAATTTGCGGCAAAACACGCAAAGCATCGGCAATATTTTTTAATTCACGAGGACTGCCGCGTCCGATACTTAAACGTGTCAATGAGCGTTCAATATCCGGAAACGACTTCAGCTGATCTCTTAATTTTTGCCGTACATCACTGTGTTTACAAAAGAACTCCTGTGCATCCAAACGTTTTTTTATGACTGATAAATCCAAAAGCGGAGCAGCCAATCTGTCGGCAAGCATTCGTGCTCCGGCTCCGGTAACGGTGCGGTCGATCACCGAAAGCAAAGAACTTCCTCGAGGACCGCTGATTAAATCTAAATTTTGTCTCGTAGCTGCATCTATTTCCATATACAGTGTATCAATAATTCTAACCGGAGTCGCGATTCGCGGAATTTTGCCCTTTTGCGTATTTTCGATATATTCCAAAATCAAACCTGCTGCCGTAACCTCAGCTTTACTGAAATCTCCGAACGCATCAACGGATGATACATTATAGAAAGACAGCAATTTATTTTGTGTATTGGTAAAATTAAATCGCGCTTGCGGCAAAACCGACAATTTTTCTTTATACTCGTTAAACAACCTAAACAAATCCGGATTTTGCAGTAATGTGTCCGAAATCAATATTTCTTCCGGCATAATCCGCATCAACAAGCCATAAACATCTGCAGTTTCTCTCTGAAAATTAACATCAATGTTTTGAGTATAAAAAGCACCGGTAGATAAATCTATCCAAGCGGCTCCATAGCCTTTAAGAGATTTACATAAACACAGCAAATAATTATTGCGCCGTGCATCCAAAAGGGTGTCTTCGGTCAGAGTTCCGGAAGTTACCAAACGAATTACCTCACGCCTTACCACAGATTTATATCCGCGTTTACGGGCATCTTCCGGATTTTCCATTTGCTCGCAGATTGCTACTTTATAGCCTGCCTTAATCAGTCTCGCCATATAATTTTCATAAGCGTGAAACGGCACCCCGCACATCGGTATATCTTTACCATGCAGCCGTCCGCGTTTGGTTAAGGTAATATTGAGTGCACTCGAAGCCTTGAACGCATCTTCGAAAAACAGCTCATAAAAATCGCCCATACGATAGAACAACAAATAATCCGGATAAGATTTCTTAATTTCCAGATATTGCAACATACCGGGGGAAATAACTTCTTTTTCTGACATTTTACTCTAAAATCTTAAATTAATTTAAACTTATTGCATATTACAATATTTCCAATCATAGTCCAGTATTTTATTAAGGTTATAGACGGATAAATCTAATGGCAAAACGGCTTAACACAAAAAAGATAAACTTAAATCCGCAATATTTACGGCGTGCGTTTATTTTATCCGTACCTATTGCAGTCATTTTTATCGGTTTATCATTTTTTGGTTTTATTTCGACAAAAATTTCCCTACTCTGTTTTGCAGTTACCATTGTTTCAAATCTTTTGCTGATTTTCCCAATAAGCTCCGAATTAGGTGCATTACGTTGCTATATTCAGGCTTTAGCCGGAGGCACTGCAGATGAAGCTGTCATCAAACTTTCTGAAAAAGATACTCGCGAACTGGCACAAGCCATCACCGCCGTTCACAAACTTTGGGCTTTAAAAAACGACACATTAGAAGCTCAAACACTTTCCGATGCTGCTGTATTTGATACATTACCTGACCCGATTCTGATGCTCGACAGCGAAGGCGGCATAACCAATTTCAATCGCGCCGCCGAATTGCTTTTAGGTAAAAATATTCTAACACACAGCATAGACCGTTTATTCTCCACCAACATATTTATCGCTGCCGTTGAAAAAGTGTTAAAAGGCAGAAGCGATTCGGAAAGTATATTATTTCACGCTCCGGAATATAGCAATCGCCGTTTCTATGCTCATATAACCAAACTCCCACATCATCTGAAAGGCCGTGCTGCTGCGGTTGTTTCATTTTATGATGCAAGTAAAGCGTTGAGTTTGGAAAAAATGCAATCGGATTTTGTGGCAAATGCCAGTCATGAACTACGCACCCCCCTTTCGGTTATTTCCGGTTTTATCGAAACTCTGCAAACCACCGCGCATGACGACGAAGACGCGCGTGATGCCTTTTTAGGCATAATGAAAGAACAAACCGAATATATGTCAACTCTGATTGATGATTTGCTTTCATTATCACGCTTGGAAATGGGACAAAACAAAGAGCTTAAAGATAGAATAGATTTGCATGAAGTTATTGATGATATAACACAAGCCCTTAAAATCAAAGCTTTTCAACGCTCTATCAGTATAAACGTCAATGAGCTTAACCATATACCTAAAATTATCGGCGACAATCAGCAAATTCATCAGGTATTGCAAAACTTATTGGATAATGCGGTCAAATACGCTCCGGAAAATTCAGAAGTCAAAATAGAATTAAAAACCGTACCGGAAATTCCGGCCAAATCCGGTCAAAATATTGCAGCCGGACGCGCTGTCAGTATTGCGTTCAACAACAAAGGTCCGAAAATAAACAAAGAAGATTTGGCACGTTTGACCGAAAAGTTCTACCGTATGCAAATCCATAAGGATATGAAAATAAAGGGGACAGGTCTCGGCTTATCAATTGCTAAGCAGGTTGTGCTACATCATCACGGCAATTTAACCGTCTCATCAACTGCCTATAACGGAATCACATTTACGGTTTATTTACCGGTAAAACAAAGCTGATAAAATCCGCAAAACAGCAACATACATTGCGGAAAGTAAAGAGAGAATTGAACATATTATTATAAAATTATATTAAAAAATTTATTATTATGAAACAGACTAAAAAATTTTTAAGCATCTTGAGAATAGCTTTCGGAATTGTTATTCTTATCTTGATTACGTTGTGCGCATTCATTATTGGTCTGGATTTGACTAATATTTATAGTGCGTTGATTGCTGCGTGGCCATTTGCCGCCGTGATTATAGCTTGTTACGTAATTTTTTCGCTTAGCGAGGATTACGTAAATAGTCGCATACTTCGGCCGCATGTATGATTTGTCCTTGCACTCAAACCGTCAGTTTAATCGCTGACGGTTTCCCGTTTTAAAAAAGCGAAAGACCGCACCTTTTCAGGGATGCGGTCTTTAAGATTAAATGAAGTTACTTACCTAGGTTAATCATCGGCACGCTGTTGCCCAGCATATAGTTTGGCAGTTTGCCGTCCCATTTCTGAACAGCCTCATACTCCGTAAGGCCTTTGTTACGAGCCAGAGCCTCAGCCTTGATGGTCATGGCCTCAGCATCAGCCTTGGCGGCAATTACCTTCTGGTCTGCCTCCTCCTTGATACGACGGGTATCATTGATGGCTTTTTCTGCCTGCTGACCGGCTATAACCTTAGCCTCGATCGACTTTTCAAACGCATCACTATAATCAATGTTATTGAATTGAATAGTAATGTTCTCGAAGAATCGATTGTCAATCTTGGCCTTGAGATCCATGTTGACATCAACACGTGCGGAGTCGCGATTGCTCACAAGCTCTTGCGCCTGCCAACGGCCGATATTGCTCTTGATGACGTCGTTCAGGACGGGGATTATTTTCTTGACCTCGTAATCCTTACCGACCAACATATAGAGCAGATGGACATTATCCTTGCGTACGTTGTACGTGATGGTATAGTCCAACTCCGCCGTCTGCATATCGGCAGTATAGCACGACGTCTTCTCCTTCAATGTTCTGGTTCGCACATCGAACTTGGTTACGCCGGAAATCAGCGGAGCCTTGAACGATACACCGGGCTGATAACTGAACTGCTCAACCTTACCCAGGCGGGATAGTACGGCAGCCTCACCGGCATCTACCACAAAGAATGAACCAAACGCCAGACATACCGCGATGATACCGAGCACGGCAAAACCGATCATCTTTACCCACTTCATAATCTCATTTTTTTCGTTTTCTCTCATAATATATAAAAAATTTGGTTTGACAATTATTGTCCTATCACAATTTTCATAATCTGTCAATATTTTTTGTTAAATTTTTGTTCATATTTTTGTCGCAAAAAAATATTGACAAACGCACTAAAAAAGAGTACTTATAGAAGGTAAGTGTTTACTATTATGATTATTATCAATCCCAAAATTTATATTTATGAAAAAGAAAAAGAAAGAAAAAGAACCCCAAATTTGGTCTTTGAAAGAATTTCGCAATCAGTTCGGTAATGATGTATCCATTAAGGTCGTAAAGTGTGCTTATCGATATGCCCAGAACGGCAATCAGCCGCAAAGCAGTATTGCCACGTCAGCTGTGCTCTATGCTGATCCGTTTAAAAAGCGAGACATGAATTGTCTTGGAGTTATGGCTGAGCAGGAGTCCGGCAAAGTAACAATATGGAATCTGCAGACCGAAACCCCGTCAGCGCAGCGAGCATTGCTACAAGGCGAATGGGATTATCACAACCGCTCGTTGTGTATATCCCGCCTAGGTGAAAACTTCATCTGCACTCGCCGTACCACGCTCAGGTTTCCAAGTGAGCGGATTATCGGTGTTTACGCGCATTATCATCGATTTGTCGCTGTTGTCAGCATCAAATCAGATATCGAATCGACAATTGCAACAACAAAATTGCAGGAGATGGCTGCCACTGTGGCGAAGAATGCTTTGGCGCATTATCCGGAATATCTGCACCGTATGGAAATGCGTGAATACAATCTCAAGCACCATTATGCAATCTCGGAAGAATTGCCCGAGTATAAGGACTTCTTGCTTAAGCAGCCTATGCGTTTTGTAGAGGGAATCAACCCGCCGCAGCTCTTCTCGATGCCGGCTCACATGATTTCTGTTGAAGAGTACATTATTCACCGCGGTCAGCAGCTCAATCTCAAACTTGATCTTGCAAGTGCCGACTTGTGCGGTGATTTTGAACATCTCTGATTTTATTACCCCGTTAAGACCTTTCAACAATCGGTCTTACGGGGATTTTTTTGCTTTAATTTAATCTTAAAATATGTTACTCTCCTAAAAATGAGGTGAAATATGAAAATTTATTTAGTCGGCGGTGCCGTCCGCGATATGGTTTTAGGGGATTCTCCGCATGATTACGATTATGTGGTATTCGGTACCACTCCGAAGGAAATGGAAACTAATGGTTTTATCCGAGTCGGTAAGGATTTTCCGGTATTTTTACACCCTATAACCCATGATGAATATGCACTTGCCCGCAAAGAAGTCAAAACCGGAGCCAAGCATACCGACTTCAAGTTTGTGTTCGGGCCGGATATTACACCCGAAGAAGATATGCAACGCCGCGATTTTACCTGTAACGCTCTGATGTATGATAAAGAAAACAACCAAATAATTGACCTCGTCGGCGGAATTGATGATATTAAAAAGCGTATAATCCGCCATGTCAATACCGAGCATTTTATTGAAGATCCGCTTCGTGTGCTTAGAATGTGTCGATTCGCAGCAAAGCTCGATTTTGAGATTGCGCCGGAAACCATGAAATTAGCGCGAGATATGACACGTACTGGTATTCTCAGCCATCTCACTCCCGAACGTATATGGAAAGAAATAGAAACTGCTCTCAAAACCGAACATTTTGATAAGTTTATCCGCACCATGCGCGAATGCGGTGCACTCAGAGTCGTTCTGCCTGAAGTCAATAAACTTTGGGATATACCGGAACGCACCGATTATCATCCTGAAGGTAATTCCGGCGAACATACTATGTTAGTCTTAAAACAAGGCTACAATTTATCGCCGAAAATCAAATTTGCTTTGCTGCTTCACGATATAGGTAAAATTGACACTCCGATAGATATTCTGCCTCGCCACATTGGCCACGATAAAGCAGGTCTCCAGCATATTGAGAAAATATGTGACCGTTTGAAAGTTCCGAACAAATATCGCGATTTTGCTCTTTTGGTAGCTAAAAATCACATGAGATTTCATAGTGTTCCGAATATGCGCAAAGGCCGCTTCATCAGCTTTTTGGAAGAAATTACCGATAAATTCCGCAACGGCAAACAAATGATTGACTTTATGCGTGCCTGCAAATGCGATTCGTTTGGGCGCGGCAGTTCACCGCAATTCCAAGACCAAAAAAACGAAGAAGTATTCGAGGCTGCTCGCCGTTGCTTGCATAATTATCGGATTCAGCGTACAGTTAAAGCTATTGATATGCCAAATTTTGAAAGTCTCACCAAAGATAAAACATTCAAAGATAAGTTTTTGCAGTTCCGCGCTGAAAAGATTATTTAAGTTGATTTGCCTGCAGAATAAATTTAAATAATCACACCTTTTTCGAAGCAAAAGCCGCGCAGTAACTCGTCCGTGGTCATAGCTCGCTTGCCTTGCCGCTGAATCTGCACAATTTTCAAGGCTCCTCCGCTTGCCGCAATTATCAATGCATTCTTTCCTTCCAAAATTTCGCCGGCATTTCCTTTACTTTCCGTCATTTCCGCGCGCAAAATCTTAAACCGCTCGCCTGCATACTCAAAAAACATTGCCGGATACGGACTAAAAGCCCGAATCTTATTATATAGAATCTCAAGCGGCAAATTAAAATCGAGCAAACATTCGTCTTTATCAAGTTTTTGCGCATAACAAGTTTCAGCCTCGTTTTGCGCTTGCGGCGGGTATTTTGCCGGATTTGCCAACACTTCGGTAATCAATTCCGCCCCGATTTGCGCCAACGCGTCGTGCAATTCACCTCCGGTCATAGTTTCGCTGATTTCCACCGTACCTTTATGCAACATATCTCCGGTATCCAAACCTTCCGCCATCTGCATAATCGTCACACCTCCGACTTTGTCTCCGGCCTCTATGGCACGCTGAATCGGTGCTGCCCCGCGCCACCGCGGCAGCAACGAAGCATGAATATTCAAACAACCGAGCGGAAAAGCCTCCAGTATCGGTTTTGGCAAAATCAAACCATAGGCGGCAATCACCGCCACATCGGCTTTTAAATCGGCAAATTTCTGTTGTTCTTCGACATTGCGCAGTGTCTTCGGAGTACGCACTTCTATTCCGTTTTCTTCCGCCAACAAATGTATCGGCGTTTTATTTAATTTATTACCTCGGCCAGCCGGTTTGGGTTCACGTGTATAAACACAAACCACTTTATGCTCAGCCATCAGACGACGGAGCGCCGGCACAGCAAAGTCCGGCGTCCCCATAAAAACAACACGCATTATTCTCCCAATCCCATACGACCGTATTGTACTTCAACTTTGTACTTACTGGCATAATCTTGCAGCAAAGCTTCCGCCAATTGTTCAGCCACGTTGTTAGACAATACCTGTCTGAGCTGAGTTTTATCTTGAGCGCTGAGAGAAACGGAATCATCATAAATATTGGTTGTTTCTGCTACTACATAATCATCTCCGAGTTCGATAACCACCGGTTCATTTTTTGTAGCCGAGAACAACTCTCTCATATTTGTAAGCGAGAGTTTATCAATACTCTCACCACGAGTAACCGGACGGGTATTAACTGCTCTTAAGCCATATTGCACGGCAATTGCCGACAAGTCATCTCCGGCCTCAATACTGCTCTGAATATCTTCAAGCAACTTTTGTGTGACGGATTGACGTTCACTTTCCAACCACATTGCCATAAGTTTATTTGTAGCTTCCTCACGCGGTTGCTTATGCTCATCATAAATTTTATCGACTCGTATAAAAGCGACTCCCTCATCAGTTTCCACAGCCTGACTGATTTCTCCTTCATTATATGAAAACGCTGTATCAATTATTTCCTTATTAGCAATAACCGGTAACATAACTTTATCCGCAGCTTCGGCCGAGCCATCTTCGTTAAGTGCTTTTACCGAATATGTTTTGATATTATTTTCTGCCACAACTTCATCAAAAGTCTTACCGGCACCGAACGCATCTTCAATTGCCGCAACCAATTCATAGCTACCATCATAAGCCTTTTCCTGACGCAGTTCGTCGATAATCTGACGATTAGCATCGGCACGGGCAACTTTGTATGGAGCTTGAACTGCACTGACCTTAATAATCTGCCAACTGTCGGCAATTTGTACCGGTGCAGAAATCTGGTTCTTTCCGGTAGCAAAAATAACTTTTGCCAATTCTTCGGCTACATCATTCTCAGCCACAAAACCCAAGTCAATATCTTCAGCTTTCTGTCCGTATTGCGCGGCAACTGCAGAAAAATCCTCCCCTGCGGCCAATTTATCGGCAGCATTTTTAGCTTCCTGCTCATCATCAAAAACCATCTGCAATACTTGTCTTTTTTCCGGCTGTTCATAATCATCCTTATGTTCTTTATAATAAGTCTCGACTTCTTCTTCCGAAATTTCGATACCGGCAGCCAAATCGTCTTCTGACATATAAAGCACGGTAATATCACGCTTCTCCGGAATCATCAATTCTTCACTCATATCATCATAAAATAGATTCAACTCATCGTCGGTCGGCTGACGATTAATTTTTGCATCGCTGTTGTTAATTCTCACATATTTAAAAGTACGACGCTGACCGAGAACTTTTGCCATCTGCTGCAATAAAATTTCCGGTACATTAGTTCCGGCAAGTGGAGTCTCTACCAAAACCCGACGAGCCACACTACGTCGGATATCCTGAATCAATTCATTTTCCGATTTGTTGGAATCGCGCAAAAACCATTGATAAAGCTGCGAATCAAACACTCCGTTATTTAAGAACTGCGGCATAGCATGAATAATCTGTCCGATTAAATTACGCGAAAAATCCACATTATATTTTTTCATGGTATTTTCCAAAATTGCATCATTGAGCTTTGCTTTTGCCAATAAATTAGTCACCATAGCTTTTTGGGCACCATTTTCATCATCGCCGAAATCACCGTTGATTGCGCGCAGCTTTGCCAATTCACGCTGTAACAAATACGAAAATTCGCTCTGCGAGATTTCGACATCATCAACCTTAATTACCGCTTTGTTTGACGCTGCCGAATTGATATAGCCGGAAACACCGAACAAAGACATAAAGCTCAAAGCGGTTACCGTCAAAATAATTTTGGTAAACCAACTGTTTCGCATTTTTGCAAATTTGTTAATCATCACATTTTTCCTATTTTTAAAATTACACTTTCCGTTTATTATAGATACATAATTCGTGATTGCAATTTTTAAATTAATTTATACAACATAATAAAATGGGGAGTAACCCGTTTTTTTTGTGGAAAAATAATTTTTAGTATGCTAAAAGGATGCAAGTTTTTGTGGATTTATATAAAGGAAATTAAAATGGCTCGTAAAAAGTTGATTGCCGGAAACTGGAAAATGAACTGTCTGCAAGACGAAGGAATTGCGTTAGCAAAAGCAGTAGCCTCTCAAGCTAAATCCGGTAAGTTTGATTGTGATTTTTTAATTTGCCCGCCGTTTACATTGTTGGGTGCGGTAAAGAAATGTTTGCGCGGCACTAAAATTGCTCTGGGAGCACAAGATGTGCATTTTGCCGAAAAAGGAGCTCATACCGGTGACATCAGTCCTTTAATGCTCAAAGATTTGGGATGCTCCTATACCTTAATCGGACACTCGGAACGCCGCGTTGATCATTTTGAATCTAACGAATTGATTAATAAAAAGGCCGTTGCCGCACATCAAGCCGGATTAAACACCGTTATTTGCATCGGCGAAACCGGCGAAGAACGCGATGCCGGCAAAACTATTAAGGTTTGTCAGGAAGAAATCAACGGTTCTGTGCCGGAAGATGCAACTGCAAAAAACACTGTCATTGCATACGAACCGATTTGGGCAATAGGTACTGGCAAAACCCCTACCGCAACCGATGTGGAGGAAGTACATGCAGCCATTCGCAAAGCCTTAACTCAAAAATTAGGTAAGGCCACTGCGAGCAAAATGCGTATTCTTTATGGTGGTTCGGTTAAGCCGTCCAACGCAGCAGAGTTACTTTCATTGCCGGATGTAGATGGAGCTCTCATCGGCGGAGCCAGCTTGAAAGCAGACGATTTTATAAATATAGCAAAAAACACTTCTAAATAAGAAAGGATAAACATATGAGTTCCGTACTGTTAGTTTTACAATTGATTGTTGCCATCTTTTTGGTAGCTGTCATTTTGATGCAACGCTCCAACGGCGGTGCACTCAGCGGACTGGGTGGCGGCGACAGCATAGGCGGTTTAATCAGTGCACGCGGAAAAGGCAATATTTTGACACGCATCACAGCTATTTTGGCCACGCTATTCTTTGCTTTGAGCATGGCTATATCAATTTATTACAGCCGTCTCGAAGTAAAAAAGACTTCTATTGTGGATGATGTTGTTTCGACCTCTTTGCCAACCGCGCAAGAACCTTTACCGGCACAACAATCGAAAGCGCCAACCGCATCACAAGAAACTCCGGCAGAGCCGCAAGTACCGGTAGCGGAGTAAAGAAATTGCAAATTTAAATTGACATAAGGCACTTTCAATTAAGTGCCTTTGTCGCTTTTTTAAGGACTTTGATAAGGAATAACGTAATGTCAAAAACTCAATTAAACCCTAATTCAAAATTTATTTTTATTACCGGCGGGGTGGTATCATCTCTTGGCAAAGGCTTGGCTTCTGCTTCGCTTGCCGCAATTTTACAAGCTCGCGGTTATAAAGTACGTCTGCGCAAACTCGACCCGTATCTGAACGTTGACCCCGGAACAATGAACCCTTGTCAACACGGTGAAGTATTTGTAACTGATGACGGAACCGAAGCCGATTTAGATTTGGGGCATTATGAACGCTTTTCCGGTGTACCGGCCAAAAGAACCGACAGCGTAACCACAGGCAAAATCTATCAGCGAGTTCTGGAAAAAGAACGCCGTGGTTGTTATTTGGGTTCAACCATTCAGGTTATTCCTCATGTAACCAATGAAATAAAAGATTTTATCTTATCAGACATTACAGATGAAGACTTTGTATTATGTGAAATCGGCGGCACCGTCGGCGATATTGAAGGTCAGCCGTACTTGGAAACCATTCGCCAAATTGCGTATGAATTAGGACGCGAGCGCACCATGTTCATACATGTGACATTGTTGCCGTATATTCCAACTGCCGGCGAACTCAAAACCAAACCGACACAACACTCGGTTAAGAAATTGCAGGAATACGGTATTCAGCCGGATATGATTCTCTGCCGTACTCAAATGGCAATTCCGGAAAATGAAAAAAAGAAACTGGCTTTATTCTGCAATATCCGCGAAGAAAATGTAATTACGGCAATGGATGCCGCCAGCATTTATCAAGTACCGCTTGCCTATTCCGCCGAAGGTATGGACCGTCAGGTTTGCAAACACTTCAATCTTGATTATACCCAGCCTACCGACTTGAGCAAATGGCAACATATCATTGATATTTTACGTGCGCCGGAAGGCGAGGTCAGAATCGCCGTTGTCGGCAAATATATGATGTTGCTTGAGGCTTATAAATCATTGCACGAAGCACTGATTCACGGCGGTATTGCCAATAAGTATAAAGTACGGATAAAGTGGGTGGATTCGGAAACATTGGAAACTCAAAATCCAGCCGAAGTATTGAATGATGTCAGTGCAATTTTGGTTCCGGGCGGATTTGGTTTGCGCGGCACTCAAGGTATGATTAACGCCATTCAATACGCACGTGAAAATAAAGTGCCGTTTTTAGGAATTTGCTTTGGAATGCAAATGGCGGTTATTGAAACCATGCGTAATCTGTGCGGTATTAAAAATGCCAACACCACCGAACTTGATGAGAATTGCGAACCGGTTATCGGCCTGATGACCGAATGGGACAAAGACGGAGCCAAACAAATTCGTCACAAAGACGGCGACTTGGGCGGCACCATGCGTCTAGGTGCCTATGAATGTATATTAAAACCGAACTCCAAAGTTGCACAAATTTACGGCACAAATAAAATTTCCGAGCGCCATCGCCACCGCTATGAAGTCAACATTAAGTATAAAGATATGCTGCAAAAAGCCGGTATGTCGATTGTCGGCACTTCACCGGACGGAGCTCTGCCGGAAATTGTCGAACATTCAGATCACCCGTGGTTTATAGGTGTTCAATTCCATCCGGAATTAAAATCACGCCCGTTTGCCCCGCATCCACTGTTTGTGGCATTCATTAAGGCTGCCATCGACAATTCGCGTCTGGTATAGCAAATTACGAATAAAAATGAAAAGCACAACCCCAAAAAGTTGCGCTTTTTTATTATTTGGCTTAATTTAGGAAAAGTGTCGTTTTTAAGTCATACTGAGGCAAAGCCGAAGTATCCAACAACACCGCAGGTGTTGTTTCGTCATTGAGACGAAATGGATTCTTCACACGACACTAAAGTGTTTGTTCAGAATGACGGTGAATCAATAGGTTATACCTTATTGAAAAAACAACACTTTTCTTTAATAGAGCATATTATTTTATAAACTCATGATTTTCGAAATAATCGCGGACATAGGCAACATATTTTTACTTAAATTCCTGATTGCCGCAATATTTTTCAAACATTTGGAAAACCCATTCCGTTGCCCCGAGTTTATCGCAATAATCCAGAGCCGCCCGATAATTGATATCGACAAACCACGACAGCAACGAAGCTGCGCGATCGCCCAAAGTATTAAACGGTTTCGGCACCGTACCTCCGTTAAAAGCACTTTGTACAATATGCTCCGAAATCTGCAAATCTGCATCGGTTATTTTGTGATCAACTTCCATAAACAGCGGCAAAAAATAAGGTTCATGAGCCAACATATTAAAATTGGCGATTTTATCGGCATCGCGCACCACAAAGCATATTTGTTCGATTTCCTTTTTAAGTTCATCCGATAAATTTTGATACTCGGCATCGGCATAAAAATCCTCAATCAAATGACCATGATGTTTTATTGGTAAACGAATGCGAATATCATTGAACAACGGAGTATTTTGCAAAAGTTCATAAGCAGCAACCCCGTGGTCATACTCTTTAATTCCGTGATAAAGCGCGGCAATTTCGGAAAAACGGCAAACATCGTGTAACAAAATCGCCGTACGCACCATCTCAAGATATTCTGCCGATTTGTCTTTAAACCACTCGATATGACGCAACAAATAATTTCCGGCTCCGGCTACTTGCAACGAATGGCGGATTTTTTCTTCGGCATAATAGCTGTAAAATTTGTCGCTGTTTATCGCTTCCATACATTGATTATACTGCAAATAAAGCAGTTCTATAGCCAATTTGAGCATATCTATTCTCCTTGCTTGCAATTCATATTATTATTTTTTTGTGAACGCAAGTATAATCTGAATTTCGCACATAAATTAATTTGACAAATAACCCCAAAAATGTTAAACTTTAATTACATCATGATAAAAGGAGTTTTTCAAATGTATAAAGTCAGAGAACCGCGCAGATTAACCATAGAACGTGAAACTTTATTGCCGAAGGAGCAACCGTTGGAATCCGATGCGGAAAATAAAGCCCAAACTTTCCCGTCAACACAAGATGCCGTCGCTGAAAAATTGTGGAAGTTTCACGAAAAAAGAAAAACGGCCGGCAAAGAAGGTCCTGAGTTTCGCTGGATTAAAATCGGATATGCCGCGGAACAAACCCCTCATGAATCCGCACAAATTCCGGAAAGAGAGGCAATGCTCTACATGTGTTATCCGGTAGCTGACGCAAAAAATTCCTTTTCGGTGTCTGATTGGAACAAAGTTACGTTCCGGCTCGAAATTTATGATTATCGCCGAAGTTCGGTTATGGCTCACAAATTGCGGAAAAAAATTAAGGAAAAACCGCAGCAGGAAATCTCGGCAGACCGCGTCGAAACGCTGGCTACTGCTTATGAATTTGATGCCAACGGTCATCATTCCAAAGGCTATGGCATGATGGACCTCATCGGTATGAGTATGTCAATATCACCGCAAGAACAAGCTAAATTGATTGAAACTTCCGAAATTATGGGTTCCATCCATCGCAATTTCAAATTTTCCCTGACTTGCTCCGATTACACCGATGGTTCGGACATTCATTCCAAGCACCCGGCCTCAGAACAGGTTTTTGCACTCAGTTTACGCGGTCCCATGGGAAAAATCAGCAAAGATTATGCCGTACCGCGCAACAACAAGCTTTGTAATGCCGATGCAATGTCAAAAAGCTATTTTCTCCAATCGGAACCGTTGGATTTGCTGTCAATGATGAAAGATTACAAAGATAGAATCATCAAATAATAAACGGCTTTACTTGTAATAATTAATTCCCATAGCGGTTTTGACTTCATCAAGTGTTTGAGCCGCTTTTTTACGTGCGTGTTCACTGCCTTTTTTCAGCATATCAAACACATAGCCCAAATCCTTGGATAATTCTTCCCGTCGTTCCCGAATTGGTCGCAACTCTTCCTGAATAATCTCATTTAGGAATTTTTTAACTTTGCTGTCACCCAAACCGCCACGGCGATAGTGAGCTTTCAATTCTTCCAGATTTTGATATTCCGGCCACAGAGCGGTAAAGTGCTCATCACGACAAAATGCATCCAAATACGTAAACACCGGATTATTTTCGGTATGCCCTGCATCTTCCACTCTTAAATGCGTCGGATCGGTAAACATACTCTTGATTTTGCGGCTTATTTCATCCGCGGAATCCGCCAAATAAATACAGTTGCCGAGCGATTTACTCATCTTATTGGCACCATCGAGCCCCGGCAAGCGCAAGCAAGTTTCATTTTCCGGCAAAACTGCCTTCGGTTCAACCAAAACTTCTTTATACAATGTGTTGAACGAGCGCACGATTTCACGTGTTTGTTCAATCATCGGCAGTTGATCCTCTCCCACCGGCACAATATTAGCCTTAAACGCTGTAATATCAGCGGCTTGACTGATAGGGTACGTAAAGAAACCGACCGGAATACTCTGCTTAAATCCGCGCAGCAAAATTTCACTTTTCACCGTCGGATTGCGTTGCAAGCGCGACACTGTCACCAGATTCATATAATAAAATGAGAGTTCACACAACTCCGATATTTGCGACTGAATGAAAATAGTTGTTTTATCCGGACTTAATCCGCACGCCATATAATCAAGCGCCACTTCCGAAATATTGCTGCGTACCTTTTCCACATTGTCAAAATTATCCGAAAGTGCCTGCGCATCGGCAATCATCACATACATTTCTTTCGGCTGATTATTATTTTGCAATTCGACGCGACGCTTAAGCGAGCCCACATAATGCCCCAAATGCAAGCGTCCCGTAGGTCTGTCACCGGTTAATACTGTATCCATATCGTTATCCTTTCACTGCGAGGTAACATAGGTTATTATTTTATTATTGTCAAGACACGTTTGTTTTTACGACGCTTTTTAAACAATAAGCCTTCTTCGAAGCTAACCGAAGAAGGCTTATTATCAAAATGTCCAAACAATTGAGGCACGCACCTGTGCGGCAATGCGCCAATTGTTATTATTATCATGGTAATAGTCGTAACGATAGCCGTGGACATCGTAATAATTGGGACATCGACTGTAACCGAATGCACCGATCAGATGCAGGCCGACATTGTCGTTAAAACCAAATTCCATCCCAATATTGGCATGTGGCCAGCTGACATAACCGGAACTCTTGTAAATCTCATTGTTTACAACGTATTCAGATTTACGATAAATCGTACCGTATCCTCCACCCAAAAACATATTTACATTTTCCACCAACTCCAGCCGACTGTTTACGTCAACCGACAGCATAATATCCCCATCAAATGAGGCCATGCCGCCAACCATCAAGTAATCAGATTTAAAACCTAAGTCAACCGCCGGAGCCACCGCAAAATGCGTACCGCCGAGATTCGGAACAAACTGACAAGCTACGCCCGCACCCACATAAAAACCATTACCTGCCTCCGCACTGAGTGCACCAAGCAGAAACACACAAAGTGTCACAATTTTCTTCATAATATATAAATATTGGTAATTGTCTGTATCATACTCTGATAATTTTCTCCGGTCAAGTATTTTTTAGAAAAAATATGACAAAAAACAACCTTGATAAATTTGTGAAAAATTGAAAATAACTGTTGCAGTCAGAACAAAATCAGAACAATATACAATGTAGCGGATAAATGTATTCTTTGTTTGAGTTTTTGCAAAAAATACATCATAAATATTGTCAGAATAACTTATTTATAAGGAAAAAAACATGGAAAAAGATAAAGCGTTAGATGCTGCCCTAAGCCAAATAGAACGTGCCTTCGGCAAAGGTTCGATTATGCGTTTGGGGCAAAATACCAACATTGACATTGAAGCGATTTCCACCGGTTCGCTGGGTATTGATATTGCCCTCGGTATCGGCGGTATGCCGAAAGGACGCATTGTGGAAATTTACGGTCCGGAAAGCTCCGGTAAAACTACTTTAGCTTTAAGCGTAATTGCTCAAGCCCAAAAAACCGGCGGCACCTGCGCTTTTATTGATGCTGAACATGCTCTTGACCCGTCGTATGCCAAGAAAATCGGTGTAGATGTTGAGAACTTATTGGTTTCACAACCGGATTCCGGCGAACAGGCACTTGAAATTGCCGATACTCTGGTGCGCTCCGGTGCCATTGATGTTATGGTGGTCGATTCGGTTGCCGCTCTAGTGCCAAAGGCCGAACTGGAAGGGGAAATGGGCGATTCGCACATGGGGTTGCAAGCTCGTTTAATGAGTCAGGCCTTACGCAAGCTGACCGCTACCGTTGCCCGTTCTAACACTTTGATTATTTTTATCAACCAAATCCGTATGAAAATCGGTGTTATGTTTGGAAATCCGGAAACCACTACCGGCGGTAACGCGCTTAAGTTCTATGCCTCGGTGCGTATGGATATTCGGCGCATCGGCGCTATCAAAGACAAAGACGATGTTATCGGCTCGCAGACTCGCGTCAAAATCGTTAAAAACAAAGTTGCTCCGCCGTTCAAAACCGTCGACTTCGACATTATGTACGGAGAAGGCATTTCCAAAACCGGCGAGCTCATTGATTTGGGTGTAAAATCCGGAATAATCGAAAAGTCCGGAGCATGGTTCTCTTATAATGGCGATAAAATCGGACAAGGACGTGAAAATGCCAAGAATTTCTTAAAGCAGAATCCGCAAATTGCCGATGAAATCGAAAAGAAAATCCGTGCCGATGCCGGCCATTTGACGACCGAGATGATTGGCGATGACGAACCGATGGGTGACGAAGACTAGTCCTTCGCCCCCTCTTTATGAGGAACAGAAAATGAAAAAGACTTATGTTATTGCCGCAGCTTTGGCCTTATTGGCTTCATGCCGTTCGGTTGACTATGAGGATTTAAATCCGACAATCCAACCGAATCAGAATCTGCTGCCAGTATTAAAAATTGAAACCGATACCTCAATGTATCAGCAGTCATATACCGTAGAAACGGAATATTATGACAGCGATTATGATTACGATAATGACTCAGACTATAAACGCAGACGTTCAAGGCTAAACTCTGTTAAAAAAAGAACATATAATGATCTTCGCAAAAAAAGCGCTGCCAACCTTTTTATAAAAGAAGTTCAGGAAAATATCATTGAACAGACCGGCGAGAAAAAAGGTTACATCAGGATGCGCATAACCTACTTGAACAATGACCCTAACGGTTTTTACTCATTAACAATGTTACCTTTGTTTATACCTACATTTTTAGGCGTTCCTTGTGGAAACAGCAAATATACGACAGAAGTTGAAGTAACCATTATGGATAAGCAAAGAAATATCATCAAACGTTACACCGACAAAGCAACTGACGAAGAATTTCAAGCAATGTATTGGGGATATAGCAGTTATAATGTAAAATATAAAGCTTCAATGGTCAGCTTGAAAAAAGCACTGGAAAATATCCGTCATCAAATTAACAACGATGCGCCGGAAATCCGCTCCAAGTTGAAATAGTTGCTTTTACTCAACAAAAACAAAAACAGCGTGCGTTTCAATAAAGATTAACGCACGCTGTTTTTGATTATACGGAATATTTATTTATCAATGCTTTTGCCGATGCCGTCAAGTATTTGCTTAATAGCATTCTTCTCGCCAGCTGTACGTTTTTTGTTGACCACGCCTTTTTCCGGAGAAACATTTTCCGCAGCAATGGTACGCAAGACTTTACGCCGCAATTCTTTTGACTTTTCACTGATAAAAATTTCTTCCCGATACAGCGGTGAGTTCTTCAAGTCATCAAGCTTGATTTCGCCGTCATTAAAACTATATTGAGCTGAAATATTTATATCAACCTTAATCTTACCGCCGACTTCTTGCGGTGCCCCTTGCAAAGATGTCAGTTGATTATTTTGGCACAAAAAATGTCCGCCGACTTCTTGCGGTGCCCCTTCAAGCGAAGTCAGTTGATTATTGTTGCACAGAAAACTTCCGCCGACTTCTTGCGGTGCTCCTTGCAAAGATGTCAGTTGATTATTTTGGCACGAAAAATATCCGCCGACTTTTTGCGGTGCCCCTTCAAGCGAAGTCAGTTGATTATTTTCGCACCGAAAACTTCCGCCGACTTCTTGCGGTGCCCCTTGCAAAGATGTCAGTTGATTATTT
>JAFSWL010000004.1 GCA_017444525.1 Alphaproteobacteria bacterium | reverse complement strand
GTCATTTTAAAACCTCCTTTATATTATTTTGTTTTTCAGTGGTCAGACTGTCTAACTCAGTATATAAAGGAGGTTTTACGATGTAAAGCTATAAGCTTTCCGGAACCCCCAGACTATCTGGGGGTTTTCTTATTACAAAAAACACCCCCAAAGAGGAGTTTTTTTTTATTGGTGATGCTAACCTCGCAACTTACAAGCTGAAATTGTCAATGACCTCAAAAACTTTTTGATAGTCGCTAAAACCTTTACATTTGATAATCGGAATTTTTATGTTTCTTAAATAATCAGCAATCTGTTGGTTAATTTCTTTGTTTGCGCTATCCCAATCTAAAATTTTTGATAAAGTTATTTTTCTGTAATGGTAAGCTTGCACAGGTAATTCTGGAGAAACATTTTTACCTATTAACTCTTTTGCTTTCAGAAAACGCAAAGTAAATCGCCATATCGCTAGCAAGCGACTAATCCGCATATCAATAATCAAATCCGGCTTAACTTTTTCATAAAGCGTTTTTTGGCACCCTTCCATAACCCAATTATCGTTACTTTTAAGAAAATCATTTAAAATCGCCAATTGTTCATTTTCGTCACGATACCCACCGCCTTTAATGCGGTGCACTTCATCAAGATTTAAACGAGATAAGCCATACTTTTTATTTATAGCATAAGCAAGTGTTGATTTTCCTGCGCCAAGCGGTCCGATGATTAAAATTTTCATTTTTTATAAACCAGAATTAAGTTAAAGGACGTGAGAATGTGTCCCGATAGCGGCAAGCAACACAACTTCATCACCTTGTATTTTATATATAAGTATCCAATCCGGTTCAATATGTAAATCTCTGTGTCCAGCCCAATTGCTTTTTAAGGCATGGTCTTTATATTGTGCCGGTACAGGCTCACCCTTTGCCAATATTTGTAATACATCGTGCAATTTATTCATATCTTTGCCTTGCTTTTGGCATAATCTATAATCACGCTTAAATCGTTTAGAATACTCAAAAGTCCGCATTTAATCGTCCTTTTCTAAATCAACAATCAAATCATCAACACTGTTAAAAGGACCATAAACACGCCCGGCTTTAATATCCTCCTCAGAATCAGCTATTGCTTGAGCAATAAACTCTTCTTCAGTCGGTAATTTGGGTTGAAAAGGCAATGCTCTGCTATGAATGATTTGATTAACAAGCATTCTGACCGCGTCATTAAGAGTTATACCTAATTGTTTTAGAATCTTTTCAGCTTGTTTTTTGCTTTCTGCATCAACACGAGCCTGTATTACAGTATTCATATTTCTATCTCCGTTTTTCATTAGAACTATCCTTATACTAACACAAAACAATTTCAAAATCAATAATTATGTAATAATTTTTAAATAAGAAGCAACTTAAAATTTTGTTTATTACAAAAGCTATACACGAATTGCCCAACTTATTGATTTTATTGCATTGTTGCCATAACCAGTTCGTAAAATTTCCCTTTAGTGCTGTTTTCAAAAAACAAACATTCAAACTTATATAAGCGATTGATTTAAAAAGAAAAAACGGCAGTTTTAATACCTGCCGTTTGTATTGGTGATGCTAACCTCGCGACTTACGAACTGAATTATGACTCAAATTTATCATTCGTTGGAATATCCTTCAGCCATTTTTTTATTGTGTCTTCCACATTTTGAATATCACCGGCTTTTTTATCAATCAGATATGCCTTCAAATGAGCCTTATTAAGCAAATAAAGAAAACATAAAATATGTTTTGCTATGTCTCTTTTTTCATCTTCTGATATAAATTTATAAAAGTTAAAATTATCATGCATAGATTTTATTTGCTCTTCATAATGGCTTTCTCCGTGTAAAACCAATCTGTACATCAAATTTTCAAAAAATTTAGAGTGATTTTCTAAAACGCTTAAAACATCCGTATTTAATGATATTTTCTCTATACCTTCTTTGTATACAAAAGACGAAAATGCTTCAAGAACGCGCCTTATAATATTACCTATCTCTAAACTTTCATTATCCTCATTTGTTGCAAAATTAAATATTTTTCGTAAAAGTGATTCATATTCACCAGATATTCCCTTTGGGCAAGGTCTAAGAACTTTATTTTCTAATTTAAATTTCTTAACATTTGAATTACTATTTGATTTATTGCATATCTCACTACCTACTTTTTCTAGATGATATATTGTTTCTAAATCATGAGAGAAAACCACAACTCTACTATTTTTATTACCAAAAATAATTGAATCTATTTGATAACGTAGATATGAAATAATGCCCACTTTATTTTCAAAATCAAAACTTGATACAGGGTCATCTATAATGATTAAATTTTCATCTTGGTAAAATGCATTGGTATCTTTGTTTGACATGATTTGTGTGAAAAAATAGCATAGAGCAATAATATTACGCTCCCCAACAGAGATATTTTTAGGTAATACATTTTCTCCATTTGATTTTAAGTAATATTTATTTTCTTTTAATTCCACAGAAAATCTTCCTGATGTAAAAAATATATAATTTAGTGCGTTATTAATTTTTTCTATAGCCAAACCAACATCTGAGCTTTTTTCCTGCAAGGTTTTTAATTTCATTTGAGCCCAATCAACTTTCTTTTTGGCTTCAGAGCATTTTATTTTTAGGCTGTCTTTCTGAGCGCAGAAGGTTCTGTAATTATCATACTCTGTTTTAATATTAATATGAGCTATTTTTTTATTAATTAAAAGCAATGTACCAGTTTAAAATAGTATAATAGCTTTGATGAAACACTTTTAGGTTTGTTGGATATTGCAACTCAAGCCGGAAATATCTTTGAGCGGTCGCAGAATCTGGAATTAAAGAGATTGTTGCTGAAATTTGTATTTGAGAGCCTGACTTTGACCGAAGGCGTATTGAGTTACAAACTGAAGTTTCCGTTTGATGAATTTGTTAATAGCAACATTTTGATGGCAAGAGCAAGCAAATCAATCGAACCGAAGCAAACCCTTATAAATCAAGGCTTACAGACAAATGACAGCGAAACAATACAACTTGGGTCTTTAAAACCGCTCGAACCGCAAATTCTTGATAAAAAACAAGGAGTTACGCAATTCTACGCAACTCCTCTCCAGATTGGTGATGCTTTGCTCGCAGTTTACGAACTGATTTTTGTCTTCTATGCTAATAACAAAATGTCAATTTACCTGCTAATTATAATGTAGACCAAACTGGAACAATGTATAGAAGATATTAATCCATCGGCATCATCAACCTATCTAAATAATTAAGTAAAATATAGTCTCTATTTGTTTTATCCTTTATCATTTGTTCCATATCTGAACCATCTAAAACTAATATAAGCTTTCCAGTCTCTCTCAATACTTGTTTCCTAATTTTAGTAGCTCCCTCATTTTCTCCATTGCGTGTAAATATTATAGCTACATTTCTAAGAGCTTTATTGCATAAGTACTTTGTTGTTATAAATACTTCACGCTGGGAAATCTTTTTTTTATAATTTTTACATTCAAAAATTACATAACGAGTATTAAAATGAGATTTTATAATGTCGAAAAAATCACTTTCTGAACGTAATGATGATATTCTTGCAATAGCATCAAATATATTAACACCTGAGCTTGTTCTATGACGACGCCTAGGCTCAACTATATCATCAGCAAATACATATTTCAAAAATTCTATGGCAAATTCTTCGAAATTATAAGCATCTTTTCTGCCTTCTTTAATATATTTCAAAGTATTCAATAAAGACTCTTCAATAATTACACTTTTATTCTTACAATTTTGAAATTGCTTAAATGGAAGATCATTTACCCTATATAATGCAAAAAGTGATTGCAACTTTTCATCTTTAACTTTTTCATTACTGATGTTTTCAATATATTTCGTAAGCTCTGCTGCATCCCAAATTTCCATATTAGGAATTATTTTTTCATAGGTATTATCCATAGCAAACGGAAGAACCAAAATAATGTGATAATCTCGAAAGATTTTGTATTTCTGATAAACATCATTCACTATATCTGGAGATACAATTTTAGACAGTTTAATCTCTATAACATATTTTTTTAAATCCCTCTCCGCAATAATATCTGGCCTGTATATTTTGCCATCAAGATCAAATTTCTTATCCATTTGAATATTAGAAAAACCTTCATTCTGTAGAATACAAGATAGAATATTTTCTATTATATGATAAAAATTTGTAATTGTGGAACTAACACTCAACATACATATAATACTCCATAGGCTATTAATACGATATTGTATAGTAATTGCTTAAATATTAAAATTCATATAACATAATAAATAATTGATGCTACAATCTATAATAATAACACATCTTATTATAATCACGAAGATTCTTACTCAACTGATTATAAACCACTAGCTTTAAATAAGATTATACCAAAATAGAAACTCGTCCAAATAAATCAACAAGAGATTTTATTGACATATCGATTATAGGTTCAAACATAAATGAATTGATATGAATATTTTCTGAAGATAATAGTGATACTTTGTTCATCAACAGAATATTATCTGCTTGATCAGAACACATTTCTTTATATTTTCCTAGTAGCTTTCCTGTTTGATTATTATGTTTATAAATTTCTTCTAAAATATTTCCAGACTTATCAACTGCAATAATTTCACCTATCATAAATTTTTCTGCTAATAGTCGGATAGCCATTGACAATATGATTTTGCCATCTAAATCTATTGATGTTTCACCTTTTTTTACGATATTTTTAGCTGTTTTAATAATTAAGTCATATACCTTCTCATTTTCTCGCCCCTGTGAAAAATTCAGTTTTTGATCAAATGTAACAGCTCTTTCAAATATTTCTTCTAATTCTTTTATTGTAATGTTGTAAGTGTCATTTTTGATATGCAATAATGAAGTTAACCTTTTATAATTTTCATCTTCAGTACTACTAGTAAATTCAACTAGATTCCTAATAAAAGGAATTGCAGTAATTAGATCGTTATCATTGTTTTGATAAATACCACGCTTTATTTCCGAAAAAGGATTTCTGAAAACATAACGCGGATTTTCAATTTTTAATTTACCCTTTTCTCTAGAAACCATACGTGGATTTATCATTTCCCTCATTCTAGCTGAACACGTTCTGAAGAAGTCAAAATTATGTGTTAAAATGATAAAATTTAAATTTGGATCTGAAGCTAAATCTTGCACATATTCCAAAATAGCGTACTTGTTTTTATAATCGAAAGATTCTGCAATATCATCTGTTATAATTAATACCGATCTATTTTGATTTTTAATAGCTTCCAAATCATTTATAATATTTAACAAGTATAAAGCCCGCTTTTCACCTTGACTTAAAATTTTCTCCAGATTTTTTCGTGCAATAGGAACTTTTTCATCTGTTTCTAAATCTCTGTACTCAAAAATAAATTCTGGAAGTTCATTGTTCAACACAACATTTTCCATATTAGGAACTTCAATATTAAAAGGAACAGTAAATCTTGATTTAAAAATATCTAAAACATTGTCCCATTGAGAACGGGTATTTTTAGCATCTTCTTTTATTTTCTCTATAATGGATTTCGATTTTTTGTACTCACTAATAACAGAGATAACTTGTTCTTGATAGGATGATAAAGCCATACCCAATACCATTCTCTTAAAAAGATTAAAATCTTTTAATAACGGTATAATATCCGGATGCGCCTCTATAATTCCTCTGAATTTAGATAAGGCGCGCTTATTTAACTCACTATCAATCTTATCAAATTTCTTTTTTAATTTATCATCTGTAAAAATTTTATTCCTTTCATTTTGAACAATAGTTTGTAATTCTTGAATTGATGCGATAGGGTGATCTATTCCATTTAATACTACTTCATGTTGTGCTTCAAAAAATCTATTTTCATTTAAATTTGCAATTGTTGCCTCTGCATTATATTGACTGAAAATACCTCTTTTAAAGATAGGAGAAGCCTTCAACAATTCGTCATAGCATTTACTATAATCTTCAATTTTTTCAATATTTTTAGGATCAGAACAAAATTTTTCAATGTTTTCGTCGAAAAGAACAGTGTAGGAAACTTCCTTGAAATCCAAAGATATTTTATTTTGTTCAAATAAATCCTTTTCAGGTGTTTGGGATATTACTTCTAAAAAGTCATTAGAATTTTTTCCATAAACAGAGGTAATTTCTTTTGCAACATCTAAATTATCATTGTAAAAATACTCTTTAATAGAATTTTCCAACATTTGTTGGTTTTGCTTTATTTTTTCAATGACTTCATCATAAGATTTTTTCAAATCTTTTTTTACCATTAATTTTGCACTATTTGGTGATAAATACTCATCTTCATAGCTGTTAATAACAAAAATATCATTAGGAATAATTGAATTATTATTTTCATCTAAAACCGAACATGATGTAGGTCTGTTAAAAGCTTCGTCACTTGGTTTTTTCCCATGAGAAAGAACCGCAAATGTTTTTGTAAAAGAAGTTTTCATCATTCCATTAGGAGCATAAAGCAAATAATTTTTGCCATTTTCAAAATCAAATTCATATTCTAAATTTTTTATACCATAGCAGTAGTTTAAGTTAACTTTTAGTTTTTGCATAAGTTTCCCCTATAAATTTTATCATATCAATCATATAGGGTTTGCTTATGGTTAAAATCAAGATGTGTCTAATCTTTCTTTTCAAAATTTACTCTGCCACATTCACTTCTGCTTTGATTTTATACATTTGCACTTGGTTGGCGAGGCTTTCGTATTCCGGTACATCGGATTTATCAAACTCAAACCAATTGTCGCTATTTTTCAGATTTATCAGCATATCAAACGGTTTTTTGAGTTTATATATTAGTCTCTCGCCGTCTAAGTAGCATTCATCAAGTATAAGACCAAGCAAATTATTTTGTTGCTCCGGATTTGCTTTTTTCATAATTTCTGATGCACAAGCAGCGATATCCAAAACTTCATTAACTGTATATTGTATGTCTCTGCTAATATCTGCGTATTTTTCCGCAGTATGTTGTAATTCTTCTCTTTTACTTGCAATATTGGCCTTTTCTTCGTTCCATTCATCACGCGTTATGTCACCATTGAAAAAACAGTCCTTAACTCTCTGCTCTCGTGCTTCAAGTTGGTTTAATTCATTAGTAATCTGTCTTTTCATTACTGCATTAGCTTCTGAATCTTCCATCATCTTTTTCTGAACACATTTTTTGAGCAAATCAATAATATTGGCATTTAACCGGATTTTGCTAAATACTTCATCATCAAGCTGTTTTAAAAGTTGCAATTCACTGACCAAACCTTGATGACAGCAGCCTTTTGGATGTGTGCAACGTAAATATGTATATTTTCTACCGCTTTTCTTAAAATGCTGTTCTGATGATATGGTACCGCCACATTCTGCACATTTTATCAACTTACGAAATGCAAATGATATGCCTCCATATTCTCTTGTCGGTACACATGTATTTTTACCTGATAATACTTCTTGTACTTGTTCAAATAAGGCTTTTGAGATAATTGGCTCGTATTTATGAGGCATTATTTCACCACGAATTTTCATCTCTCCGTAATAAAACGGATTCTTTAATGTATTCCAGATAGTTTCACGCCCTAAAGGTTTATGATTTTTACTTCTAATCGAGCATAAATTCATTTCTTTTGCAAATTGTTGCAAGCTTTTAATAGAATAACAACCAGTCGCATACATTTCAAACATCTTTTTGACTAAAGGTGCACGTTCCGGATCTAAAATAATATTTGCCGGTGTTGTTTTGGTTTTCGGAATATTTAAATATCCGACAGGAGATTTCGTTTGATATTCACCATTGGACCATTTATATTCCATACCACGGTTGACATTATCTCGTAGGTTTGCAACATACATTTTACCTGATAAAATACCCATATCCCAACGCATAATATCTGCAGAAGAACTATTTTTAGTTAGGATCAAGTCTTCTTTACAAAAATGTATATCAATTTTATCATCAAGAAGCAGCGTCTCAACTTCTACACATTCATTGAAACGACGTTGAAAACGATCAATACAATGCACAACAATGGCTGTTTTATTCTTCTGTTTACGCACAAAATCAAGCATTTCATGAAACACTACACGTTTGCCATTTGTTGAACTCTCAATAACCCTGTATTTATTTACAATTTTGAGACCTTTTTTGACGCAATAATCTTCCATAGCCGCTTTTTGTGCATCCAACGAAGCTCCAGGTTCCTGTTCTTTGGTAGAAACACGAGCAAATATTACAGCTTGAGTGCATGGTGCAGCTTTTGCATATCTATATACTTTAGCCATTTTATCTATCCTCTAAGTGATGTTTTTATCATATTTCTATTATAACGTGCAATTAACAAGAAAAACACTAAAAAACATCACTTTCTAACGATATTCTATTAAAATTTATAATGAAGATTCAATATATTATATCAAATTTAATTTACTCTTTAATCATAACCAAAAATCAAAATCACTTAAATTATAGTATGGACGGGATTATCGAGTTTAAATATTCTATTTTCTTTCAAAAAATGTAATTCTAATTTTCCTTGTAAGCGTAGATTATCTAATTCTGTTAATTGAGTAGAATTACCCTGTATACGTCGCATATTATATGAAATAATTGATATTTTCTGCGTGTGATTATGCACAAAATTTATTATTTCTTTCATTGTTTTTATTCCTCTTTCACTATCACTTGTACAAAATGAAAACTCTTTTAGCACTTGAAAACCATTTACAGAACAGTAATGACGACAATAATCAAGTTGTTTTTCTATAGTAACCACTCTTTTTGAAATATTTCTCGGACAAGAAGCTACTATTATAGCGTTTTTATTAAAATTATTATTTTTCATATTGTTTTTCCTTTTTTAATTATTAACTTTTTCATTTACTGGTATGTCGAGATTATTTTTATTTGTAAAACCGTTTATTAAATTTTTTCCATTTTCATAAAATGCTTTGGTACCGATAACAAAAAATTCTACCAGTCTATCTGTCATTTCATTTAGTTCTGCATCCGTAACACCGGGATACAAAACTGATAACTCATCTTTGAGTTGGCTATAAGTATCAGTCATGCATTATAGAAGTCTGATGTTGATGCAATTCTACAAAATTTTTTAAAAATAAATTTCCATTTCTAATTTTTGGTCTGATTATCTCAACCTCTGTCGATTCAGCAGAGGTTCATACTTTTAAAAAATAGCTTAAGCGGCCCAGGGGTATGCGTGTTTATTATATTTTTTTATATAAATATAATGCGGTGGTGTGTCTGGCTGACTCTTGATTTTCAAAAAAAGCTTATTTTGGCGCTTTTTACGTGTGAGAATAAAATCAACCTTAGTCTTTTCCAGTAGAAGGCTATTAGCTATTTCATTCATACGGTTTATAATGCATTTTATCTATAAATGTTCCGGCTTCGTTCAGATTATTTTTTTAGTTTTGGAAATTTATATAAGCAGAAACCATCAAAATTTTTGTTCTAGTGATTCAGATGGTGCTTAAAAGCTAAGTAATTTGTGAAAGGCTGAAAACCCATCTCTTGTGCTGCTTTTTTTTGTGGAATGCTTATCAAGTGTTCCCATTCCTGCAGTAGTATCTGTTGAGTTGCGATGAGGTAACACCGATAGGAGCAATCAATCAGTACATTATTAAAAGTAAAATATTTTATAATAAAAAAAGGAATTACTTAAATGAATAAAGTTACTGAGATGTTTTTACAATATTTACGTCATAATCAAGAAGTAGTTAAGCATCAAAAAGTGTCATTAATTGCCAAGTATCAAAAATGCAATGAAGTTAATGAAAATGTTTCTGCTGCTGTCAATGATAAACCTGATACCCCATTGCAAGAAGAAAAATCTAAAAAAGTATATGTACGTGATATGAAAAATAAGTATGAGATTAAGCGTAAACATATATATGATTGGATAGCACATTTTAAGCCTACACATTTTCTTACCATACAATTTCCTGTGAATATGAGAAGTCCTGAGCTTGATGTATCTAGAAATCATTTACGTCGGTTTATGGCTAGGTTTGAACAGCACTTAGTAGGTTCTCGTTGGACTGGTAGGCATGTACGTTTCTATGCATTTGCTGAAAAAGGACAACATGACGGTTATAATTACCATTTCCATATATTATTACATTGTGTTCGGTATAGTGATGAATTGATAGAAAAAGCGTTAGATAGTGCGTGTTTGGATTTATCTTTATCGCCTAAGACTTACTATATTGAAAAAGTTAAAGATAATGAGGTTATATACTACTGCTTAAAAGATATAAAGACATTTGATAAGACAGATTGGTATGACCGTATTATTCCATCTAATATACTGTTTAATATTAAATGGTAAAGTTTGTTGCGGGTATCTAAAATAAGCTTTTCTGACTATTATTATTTCTACTATTCTGATTTGCTAAAATAAAACGCTGTCCATTGAGTCATAAACAACCCATAAACAAGCATATTTGATTTTTATAACTAAACCTATACCAAAGATAAATATTGAGTCCTATGGTCAAAAAATGTGTCTTGATGATTTTTGACTTATGTTATGCAAAAATACAAGTTACAAACATCAAAAAATTAGAAATGGAAAAATAATTTTAAAATTTTTCATTAATGGTTTTACATTTTTCCAATATCACGACAAATCAATGATATCAGAGCATAAACTGTATCTGATGTTAAAAACTTTATTAATTTTATTGATTTGGAGTAAAAATATGAAAAATGTTGAAAATTGGCTTGAAGAATGGATTGATAATGATTCTAACCAAGCAAAAACAAAAGAAAGAGCTGTAATTTATTATGTAGCAAGAAAAAGTGTTAGTAAAAATATTATTGATGTTTTAGTTAACTATTGCAGTGATAAAAGTCTCAAAATTATAAAAGTCTATAATTTAGCTGTTTGTTCTAAAAGAGGTTTAAAAAAATCTTTATTTAATATGTTATCCTTTATAAACACACAAAAAGGTAGAATTCATGTCGTTTGTAATGATTTTTATGATATTTTTCAAGATGTAAGAGATTTACAAACTTTGGAACCTTATATTACTATGGGAAAGTTAATAATACATATTCTTAAACAAGACTTTATAATTGATAAAAATAACTATAATACAGAAATGAGAGTACGTATTAATGCTATGTTTTTAATGAAATATTACTATATAAATAGCTTATCACGTAATATAAAAGCTTCACAACAACACTTTATTAGTAATGGTCGTTGTATGTATTTAGCTCCTATTGGCTATAAAAATGTCAGAGATGCTTCTGGTTATGCTGATGTCGTTGTTGACACTATAAAAGCACCAATAATCACTAAATTATTTAAAGAATATTCTACCGGTAGTTATTCCATTAAGACATTAACAGAATTAGCACATACATTGGGATTAAAAAACAGGAATGGTGCGCTTGTTTCTGAAACATGTATTAATGACATGCTTAAGAATAAATTTTATATTGGTATGCAGCGTTGGAATCAAACTCTTTATCCTCATAAATATCCAACCATTATAGATAAACATTTATTTGATAAAGTGCAGGAAGTATTAATGGAACATACCTGTTAAAAATACTCTATACCTGTCCTTCAATCATTTATCAAAAATAAAATGCTGTTATAAATCATTGTAAATATGTAAAAATTATATAATATTGGTATGGTCTTAAAAAATGGCCCTATACAATCAAGATTCATTTCTACTGGTTAGTTTATAGTAAAAAATAAATCTATACGTATAGGGCCAAAAAACGAGCTTTGGTGTTTGTATTAATTTATCTTAGTTGGCTCCTTCTACTTGAATGTTGGTTTCTGATAAAAATTCAGCAAAACGACGTAAAGCATTGATTACTGATGAATGGCTTCTCTTGCCATAAGATGACTTTTTACCGGTATTTTCATATTGAGGCATAATTTCATAGATATGTTGTGCAAGATGTTCATAAGAGATTTTTTCTTTACGACAAAGTCTTTCTAAACGTGCCGGATAATCAATAGAAGTTGTCGGCCTGTAATTCTTTGATTGTAAGTATTGTTCAAATTGTTTTTGCATGGTATTTTCCTTTCATAAATAGTGTTATTACTCATTAACTATTTATATTATGCAGTGTATCTTTTTGAATGTACGCCAAAAAATGAGCTCCCGTGCGTAATTTTTTGCTACGATTTGCAGTAACGGGAATCAAGCCCTTGTATTTAAAAGAAAAAAATAATACCAAGCCCCGTGCGTAAGTTGGTATTTAAATGAAAAAAATACTTATTTACTATTAAGATAATTATTTTTTAATTTTATTGATGGTAATATAAAAGGGAATATAAATTTTAAAGCATTAAACTTACCGGAATATTAGAATGCCAAATCTGCTTAAACAAATTGAATTATATGAAAAAAATTTTAGCGTTAACAACTATGATGGGACTTTAAGCGACAGTTACAAGATAATCTATGGAAAGATTCCGATTATGCTTTCTGCTCCACATGCAGTAAATCATTTTCGCAACGGGCAAAAGAAGTGGGCTGACTTATGGACGGGAGGAATAGCGCTTTATTTACAACAAACTACCGGTTGTCATTTAATTTATAATACTTGCTTTGTAGAAAAAGACCCAAATTTTGATGCGCCGAATACTAATGATTATCAAAGTGCTTTGAAAGAATACTTAAAAAATACGACAATTTATGTTTTACTTGATTTACATGGTTCGGCAGCAAGTCGTGAATATGCCGTTGAGATTGGTACAGCTCCGTCACCGGATAAATCAGAACAGGAAAAACAAGAGGATTTAACTTCATTACATGGTATCAAAATAATTGAAGACATTGTAATGTCGGCATTTTATCAAAATTTCGCAAAATTGGAAACACCTAAAAAATCTGTTTGGAAAAATAAAGTTTTTTCGGCTGGTGGTCAAAATACAGTTACAAAAGGTATATCGGAAACTACGGATACAGCCTGCTTGCAACTTGAAATCAATGCTGAATACAGAAATCCAAATAATCAAGAACAATTTACTACTTTAATAACTGCATTGCAGCAAATCATTCAAAATTTATCGGCTCTTGACTGGTCTGAACTATTAAAGGAAAAATAGATGAAATTAAGAGGATATCTGATTGAAAAATATAACAATATGGGGAACGCTTATACTTGTAAACGTTTATTGGAGGAATCTGAAAAACAAAATATTGATTTAAAATTAATAGGTATTTACGATTCTTACGTAACTCAGGATGGATGTTATAATAGCGAAACTTTACTTTCTATGCGTGATTTTGTAATTAATCGTTACAAATATGGGAAAATTAAGGACAATTTAAACAAATTGGGCAAAAAAAGTTATAATGCTGTCAAACCGTTAAATCTTTACATCAATAAACTTGAACAATTGAAAAATATTGAATCTGACTGTTTTGAAAAACCAAAATATATTGCCGGTCTCTCTGATTTGCCTTTTGAAATGTTGGCAGACCGCTTAAAATTACCTTTTGTTGCCAAAGGGCTTGAAAGTTCTATGGGACAAGAAATATTTTTGATTAAAAATAAAGAGGACTACCTTCCTTTATCTCAATCTTTTTTGCCAACCAAGGAATGGCTTTTCGAAGAATTTATTGAAGAAAGTTATGGGCATGATATGCGCCTGTATTGTGTCAAGGGAGAAGTAATTGCCGGAATGGAGCGAATATCTAATAATGATTTCAGAGCAAATGTTGCTCTCGGTTCATCTGTTCATAAAATAGAAATAATACCGGAGTTTCAAACTATCGCACAAGATATCTATAAGCAGACTGGTTTAGATTTTATAGGCCTCGACTTGCTTTTTGGCGCAAACAAACCGTATTTTTGCGAAATAAATGTGACCGCCGGAATGGAAGGCATTGAAAAAGCAACCGGAATAAATGTTGCCGGTGCTGTCATAAAAACCATTAAGGGAGACTTTGATGCAGACTAAAGATGAGGCGGAAAACTATATATACCAGTCGTATTTGAAGGCTGAGAAGCATCTTGTTTTTGAAGATAAAGATGCACTCAAGAGACATCCTCAATATTCTAAAGAAATTTTGCAAAAACTTTCGAAAACACCGGCAATTACGGTTACCGGAAGCAAAGGTAAAGGTTCGGTCGCTTATATGATTTCGGAAATTTTACAAACAAAATACAATGTCGGCTTAATGACTAGTCCGCATATCAGCGATTTTTGTGAACGGTTTAGGATTAACGGCAAGCAAATATCAGATATTGATTTTATTAAATGTGTTGAAAAAATTAAACCGAATTTTGATAAAATTGAACAAACATTGGCTTTTCAGGAATATATCAGTCCTATCGGTATTCAGGCAGCAATTGCTCTAACATATTTTAATCAAAACCATACGGAATTTAATGTTGTTGAACATGGCAAAGGGGCGAAATATGATGACGTCACAAATATAAAACATCAGTATGCTGTCATAAATACAATTTTCTTAGAACACACAAGAGAACTTGGAAAAACACTTAAAGAAATTGCTAAAGATAAAGTTTGCACTATTACAAATGATGTTAAAATCGTAGCAACAGCAGAACAAAAAGCTGAGGTTTTAGAAATTATACGCAATCAAGCAGAACAAAAAAAGTACCGTTTGTTAGAATATGGTAAAGATTTTTGGGCGGAAAATATCAAATTTTCAAAATCGGGAATGGTGTTTGATGTGGTAACGAAACACAATAAATATCCGGAAATTAAAATACCACTGCTCGGCGTACATCAAGCGAAAAATTGTGCTTTGGCATTAGCAATTTGCGAGCAAATTTTGCCAAAGATAAATCTCGATAATATAAAAAAGAAGCTGGTTGCTATGAGTTGGCCGGGGCGACAAGAAATCATTAGTTCTGAACCATTTATAATGCTTGATGCTTGTATCAATCGCATTAATGCCGAAAGTGTAAAAGAAACCTTGAAAAATTTGAATTTTTCTAGGGTCGTAACAATTATCGGTATTCCGGATGATAAAGATTTTCTGGGTGTTGCTGAAATTATGGCGAACATATCTGAAAAGATTATCTTAACAAAGTCATCAAATCCGCACTATATTTTTACTCAAAGGCAAATTGATATACTCAAGCAAAAAGGTATACAAGCCACCTACGCAAATTCATTATTAGAAGCTTTGAACTTTGCAAAAAGGTATCATTTGCCCGTGATTACACTTGGAACAACTTCTTTTATTTCTGATGTCAAAAGGTTAGATTTAAAGGGATATGATAAATTTAAAAGTCCATAAACAGCTCTATATATTATCTGACTTTTTATATTTTAAAAATGAGAATAAATTACTTAAAATAACCAATATTTCCAATAAACCAGCCCAATTTTTTATACTTATTTGATATGCTAGATAAGTAAAACAATTTAATCCACCGATAACGCGCATTTGTTGCGGTGGCAGCCACCAAATACAAAAAAGTGTTATTGATACCGTTGTTACAACCAAAATTGAAGAAATGCCAACATAGGTATAAAACAAAATAGCAAGATACAAACTTTGAAAGAAAATATAACCAAGCATCCATTGTTTATTCAATCTTTCTTTTATATTGGCGACTATAAGCATAAAAAATACCGCCATAAAAATATAGGCTCCACTCAATGAATCTAAAAAATATAAACCTAATGCTGTAAAAACTTTTGCTAATAAATCTAACAATAGCATCATTTTTTTATGCTTCATAAAGCGACTCAAGCAATAGCAAGCGTAGTTAAGAATCGTAAAAAAGTATCCAAGCCAAATCATTTCTTAGATTTTCCGCTCCAAAACATAATGCGGATAATAAATGCCGGAAGCATCATATTCTTCCTCTTTAATGATTTGAAAACCGAATTTGGTGTAAATATGCATTGCAATATCGTTACCGGCTTTGACACCGATTGTCATAGGCTCATTATATGTATCTATCACGTGTTTAATTAACTTCTGCCCAATACCTTGATTAATATATTCCGGCAGAACATACAGCATTTTAATCAGTTTCTTTTCTTTCCAATAACTGATATAAGCTACGCTTTTGCCATCTTTTTGATAGATATATGTATCAAAATTCGGATATGAATAGGTTATCACACGCTCATAGAGCTTTTTCCAATCATCATCAGATAAATCATCGGTTGATCGCAAGGAGCGGTCAAAAATCATCATTAAATCCGGCCAATCAGCAACTTTTGCCTTTTTTATACAATCATCAGTCATTATCAATCCTTTTTACATTCCAGAGTATAGTTATATCTTAAAGCAAAATCTTTAAAACCTAACAATTGATAAACAATTTTACCTTCCGACGAGGATACTAAAACGAATTTAGTAAAATTTTTTTTAATTTCTCGATTTATCGCATATGCGAGCATGGCGTGACATAAACCTTTCCGTCTAAAATTTTTTCTTACGGCAGCCCAAGAAATAAAAACAGCTTCTTCACCTTCCGAAAGTTCAATAATTCCAGCGGCTTCGTTGCCCTCATATCCAATGTATTTATGGCAATTCATAACTTTTAAATCCGCGGTTAAAGATTCTGTTAAATTTTCGCAAATTTCAGGGTGATTAAACACTTCACTGGCAATTTGAGCAAAAATCTTAATATCCTCTTTATTTTCAACCAGCTTGATTTTATATCTACTGTCTTCCGTCAAATGCACTGATTGTTCAAGTAACATGGTATCTGATGTACCGTTGAATATCAAATCAGAATGCACGTTTTCTAGAGAACTTCTATGATTAGCGGCAATACCTAGGGCTTGAAAAGGATAATTCTTCTTGAAAAATATGTAATTTTGCTCAGTTAGAGTGTTACAATGAGCTTTACTGTAGTAATATAGTGCCGGATGATTCCACACTATAATAAACCCATCGTCGCTTTCGATAGTTTTGTAACCGGCAACTTGTTTTTGTTGATTAATTTCGTAAAGTGTCTTTTGTAATAAATTCTTTTCCATTTATCCCCCAATAATAAAATGATACCTCTTATCGGCCTTTAGTTTTTGTACTTCAATCACGCACTTTTTATACGGAGCGGCATCTTTGCCAAATCTGGAAGCAATTTCTTCCAGTCTTTCTTCAAAAGTAAAATCCTCGCCGCTCGGCCCCGTCATCATATCGGCACAGTTCAAAATAAACAGCTCATCGGTCATATTTTCAACCGTTTCATCACCGTGCAGAGTCACTTCCTGCCAATATTGATAACCGGAGCGTTTGAGTATTTCTCCGCCGACCGCCGCATGGGAAGCGTTACTTTCCATAAATTCGTAGCCCAAATCGTGCATAACACCGAGCAAAAACATATCCTCTGCATACTGCGCACTATCCGGCTTTAATTTGCCTGCTAATATTTTAGCTTTTCGCGCCACGCCTAAAATATGTTGCCATCTGTTTTCGGTTATCATAACATTCTCCTTTGTATCATTATAAAAACCATCATAATATCAGCAGGTTAAAAAATCATTTATTGTGCGTTTTAAGTCTTCTTGATTCTTTACTTCATCATATATATGCGAACAATTTGCAAAAATAGCAAAACTTTTCGGCGTTGAGCGAGCTACTTTACACAGATATGTGCTCCGACTATTAGCTCAAACCTAAAAGCCATTTAAACCGCCCCAAAACACTCATTTTATCTTTTCTCTTGCAACTACCAATCAAAACCAAATCCGGCTGTGATGGTGCGATTTGTGGCAAAACGGGATATATCCGGCAGTTCTACTTAAATATAAAATTTAACGTAGGACCTAAAAATATGAATAATCCGATAACAGAAACCATAAATCCGCGGGAGGCTGTTTTGTTTTCCTGTGGTGGTGTGAATGAGGTAGCAAGACAATTCGCCGAGATGCTTCAATATTGTAAAAGAAAGAATTTGCACGTTGTTGATGTCTTTTTTGAAACTTCCGGAATAAAATCTTATGAAAAAGACTGTATGAACAAGCTTCTTGACTATCTCAAACGTAATAAAACCAAACAATCGGTGGTATTTTATTCAAGAAAAACTTATCTCAAATACGTAGATATCAGTAAATTACTACCTTTTATGCAATCCGGTCAAATTGAGCTCAGGTTTGCTAAAGACAATGTTATCATCTAAAAAATAAACCTCTGCTTATTTAGCAAAGGTTAAAAGAAAAGGGGAGCCGTTACACTCCCCCTATATAATTATTTATTAAGAGTGCTTAAGCAATGGGCCAACAAGTTCGGCATCAGTGCCTCGCCACATAACTGACGTAACAATTTATCATTACTACGCGCCCAAGTCGGAATAGCTTTGATAAAATTATCATCTAACCCTGTTAAAGCAAAGATTTCAGCGATTGAATACGGACGCGGATCACTGTATTCCCCATTGCCTAAATCTTCACCCGGATGTAAAGTCCAATCCCCACATAATGAATCGCTACCTTGCGTAATGGTATGTGTTGGATGATTGTAAGAGTTGCGTCCGTAGGAGCTATTGATATGTTGAGCTTGACTTGGCATCCCATCAGGGTTAACTATCAAGCTTCTATCCATACACTTGAACGCTGACATACCTGATTTAATTTTACGGATGAAAGCTTCTTGTACCGGAGAAACATAGCCGATGCGTTGAAATTCATTGGTTGCCGAACGTCTGTGCGATGAATCAAGATATTCAAACTTGGTTCTGTCTCCGATAACTTCACCACATGTTAAAGGCAATTCTGACGGCTCCGGCATCTCCCAACGTTTTAATTTTCTGCAAAGAATAATTCCTCGTTTACGGCTCTGAGCAGTGTCATAAAAGCAGGCATTCAATACCTTAGCATTAACATCCATATCTAAGCGGTTCATCACCTCCGTTATGGTTTGCAAAATTGTTTTGCCATCCAAACGGTTCGTGATGATTGGATCTTGCTTATCTGATATGAAGTACGGACAGTTTTCCCACTTAACCCATTCCAAATGTGCAGGTGAGAGCTTATAAATTGTTTTGCACAACTCTAAGGCATCTAAAAACAGCCAAGTCAATGGATCATCAAGATGTTGACCGCCGGCCAAGCTCATAGATTGACAAGGCAACGTTATCACTAACCCTTTTGCTCCACGCTGAATATGCAACTTAGCAATTTTCTCAATATTTTTTGTAAAATCGCCACATATCAAGCCTTCGCCAACTTGAGGATTGATGGCGCTACAAAAGCGCCACCTATCCAATAAAAGTTCACAACCGCAAACCATCTCATAGCCAACATACTTGGTTTTTGTGGTTCCTATGCCTCCACTGCAGCAAATAGCAGTGTAGCGTTCAAAATCATGGCCGGTTACAACCACATTATTCAAATTAAGTTTTGTCATAATTAGTTTTCCTTTTCTTCTTTGTTAATTTTCAATACATGCCACTTGTCGCTGAATTGACGGCAAGAAAACACTTCTAAATACTGTTCACCCGGACACATCTCTTCCATCATGCTAAAGTAGTAATCAGGCACAGATAAAAGCTCTGCAGTCTTGTGATCAAAATGCACAGATTCAAGCTGAAACTCATTTACCGGTTCGGTAGGCTGCCCTTTGAGTGCAATCAGAATATTTGTGTGCTGATTTTTGCTCCAGGTACCCGTTGGTAACTGAACATCTCGGTCCCACACAATATTATCTACGTATGTGAATTTCAAATCTTCAATTAACTTCAAAGCCTTCAGCATGTCCTTTGGGTAGACGGCAATAAAGACCAAAGCATTTTCAGCCAAAGGAAGAGCAACAGAATTTAAATCTTTCGACACTTCCGGCTGTGTTAAGTCAATGATAGCACCGGCATACGGTAAGCTTTCATCAGCCACAACAGCTTTTGACATTCTTTCTGCAAGGGCCGCAATCTTTGCTTCTTTTTTCTTAGCGGCTAAAACTTTTTCATAATGTTTTGCATTTTCACGCTTTAAACGTAACGCCAAAGCCGGACCTGCTTTTTCATTATTTTTCAATGCATATTTAATCGCTTTACGCACCCATTTTTTTTCTAAAGCTTCAATTTGATCAGTGCGATAACGGTTCAAACCATATAAAGCTTCAATCGTATCTCTTTTACTTGGCAAACCTTTACCAGGGTGTGCCCCCGGACGCTTTGGAATTTCTCTTAAAAAAGGTGTTAAAACAAAATCTTTACATAATGATTCAATGGTGCTTCTCACCGTTTGACTTGCGTGTTTTTTATAAGCTTTAGGAGGTAGATGAATAATCAATCCTTTTAACTTATAAGCTCTGATCGCAGCCTTTAATTGTGTTGCACTAATAATTTTTGTGTTTTTGTCGTTTGACATTTTTAAATCTCCTTTGATTTGGTTAAAAACAAATCGCAGGACGGGCCCGTCTCACGAACAAGCTCAACTTATGACAAATATGATCAATTGTAAAATCATTGTAAACCAACTTTAAACGTAAATAAAAAATATATAAAAATGCAATAAAACAAATATTTAATTATTATATTTGTTTTGTTATTTGTGTTGATGAAATGTTTTTTATTTTGCTAAATTTTCAACAAATCTGGTTTGAAATACTTAAATTTCTTTAAGCTATAGCGTATATATGCGACTCGACCTTTTTTTACTTGCCATCGTATATATGATGCAGTGTTACCGGTTAATGCGACAGCTTCTTTCATTTGTAGCCAATTTTCCGGATTTTTATCTTCATCTACTTTTGACAATGTTCCTACACTGCGCCTAATATGCTTTCTTCTTAAAAATCTACGCATATTTTCTGTATCAATCATATTAGAATTTGATTTAAAATGCAGCTTGCCATTTTTTAATAAATTGCGAAATATCTCATCGGAACAACCCAAAATATATTTAGCTTCCTTCATGGACAGTAATTTTTCAGCCTTTCCTTCAACATATCGAGAATAAAAATTACGACCCTCTATACCATTTGCTTCATCAATCTTAACGACTGTAGAAACTATATTTTTTCTTAGTTTCCATATTGAAAATCGATTTAACAAGCTTATAGTTCCCTGACTAACAACTCTGGTTTTTACTAAAAAAGTACTGAACTTAGATAAAGCCGCGGCTATTTTTCTTTTTTCTGTCTTATTTATATATAGCCAAGATAAATATTTTAAGGACTTTTCTGTTACAAATACATGTTTTACCCAATCTGATAGCTTCATGTATTCTTCAGTATTTCTCAATATATCAAAAAAGAAGTAAGGATGCTTTGAAGAAAAAGATAAAGGTTCGTTTAAGTGCTTTCTTAAAGAGTGGAAAAATTGGTTGTAATGGTCATTAAAGTTACGATTTTTTTGTTTATAATTATATAAGTAAACTATAACATCATCCAAATCCTCGGAAGGTATATTAACCCAATTGGAGCTATCCATAAATAAAAGTCTAAGTATATAAATATTATCAGATATATATTGCAAGCCTTCTTTATCATATAATCTCTTGCTTAACCTGTTTAATCTATTAATGTATTCGTTAGCTGTTAATGGTGTAGTTTTGGACTGATTATCTTTGCTTTGAGTTAACCATGTATGGAAGTTTGTTTTTATATCAGTCATATCTCTATCCAATCCCAATTTATCAAAGAATAATATGAGTTTTTCTAAAAGTAAAGCCGTTGGTACAAAAATGCAAACAATATTAAAGCTAGACCTTTGCAAATTTAACAGAGGTTTGTATTATCTTCAAATCCCAAATCAGTGAAAAGTTGTTACTTAGACCGAATTAAATGCGGACATCAACCATACCGTACTCCAACTGCTTAAATGCTTGATTTTATTACATTGTTGCTATAACGAGTTCGTAAAATTTCCCAAAACTGCTATTTTCAAAAATATAACATTCGAACTTGGTTAAGTGATTGATTTAAAAAGAAAAAAACAGCCATTTTGTAGGCTGTTGTTTGTATTGGTGATCCCAACGGGACTCGAACCCATATTGCCACCGTGAAAGGGTGATGTCCTAACCATTAGACGATGGGACCATATTTCGTGAACATTCGCATATATACCGATATTTTTTACAAACGTCAAGAACTTTTTTATCTAAAAATAACTTTTTTTGTTATTTAATTGTTTTTTGATACCAAATCCGACAGCGGAACAATTTTTATTCCGCGCTTTTCGCTATCTATCAGCCAGTCTTTCAGCGCTTGCAACGTCTGCGGATAAGGATGTCCGATGGCAATCGCATAACCCTTGCTTTTTGCAACTCTCTCCGTTGCTTTGAATTGCCCCATAATATAGTCGTATCGCCGTTCGTTATCCAAAAATACATCGCGAGCCACATACGGTACTCCGTACTCTTTACTGATTGCTCGACCGACCGAGCGTGATGTGGTTTTGGAATCCAAAAAATACATTCCGTGTTCTTGCAAAACTTCCATAACCGCGGCCATGGCCTCACGGTTTTCCGTAAAAGCACTACCCATGTGATTGTTGATGCCGCGCATACCGGTACCTTCGAAACGATCCATCATTTTAAGTAATTTTTCTTGAATTTCATCCTTACTCATTTTCGGAGAAAGTGTCACCGGTGCCAAATCAGCCGGAACTCTCGGCATCATCGGAGCATGCAACATAACTTCAAATCCAGCGCTTTTCAATTTTTTGACCTGTGCTTTATCTGATGCTCCATACGGCAAAAATGATACTGTAAGCGGATATTTTATGTTGGCTATCTGATTGGTAAACGGCACACTCAGTCCGATATCATCTATTACCACCGCAACTAAAACTTTATTTTCTTTTTCTGCTGTCTTTACCGCTTTTTCCGCAGTATTTTCCTTTTCAGATACTTTTTTCTGCACTTCTGAGGCTAAGTCAGCATCACCCGTAGCAATTGCAACCATAGACTCGGTCTCACTTATCGGTGCGATTTTCTGATTCGGTTCATTTTCAATATCTGATATTTTGTTATTAGATATTTCATTGCTTACAATCTCATCATTGATTTTTTCCTCAGGTTCAGTCTCAACTCTTTCAATACTTGTTTCAGGTACAATCTCGGAAGCTCTTGTTTTCAAAGACTCGTCTAGCTCGTCAACTTCATGCGCAGCGATATTTTCTTCTACTTTTTTGCCTTCATCATTACAGGCAGTGCCGGCACAAAAGCCCTCGAAACAGGCTATACAGTACTTCCCTAATTTGTAGACTCCGTTTGCGCAAACTCCTTTAACCCCGTCAACCTCACACCAGTTACTGCCCAAATAAACCCCGCGGACATTCACCGGATCAGCTGCCATTGTTTGCCGAAATTCATCAAATTTCTGCTGTTGCGCGACTTTTTTTTCCGTGATTTTTTGTTGCTCTAGCGCAAGGCGATCAAAAATTTGCGCTAAATGGATACCAAAATCGTTATCAAACTCATTGATAATTGCATCAGCTTGTGCATCAATCTGTTCGACAAAATCAGTTTCGAACGGCAGAGGTGCGATTTTAGAGTGCACCGGCAGATCATATTCCTGAGAATCCAAAGCAAACTTTACCGGTTCGGGATTTTCTGACTTTTTAAACAAAGCAAATATTTCCAGCAATATAATTGCTGACAGAACACAAATAATAATAATGCCCTTTTTCATAAAATATTCTCCGCTCAGTCTTTTTTACGCAATGTAGGGAAGGCAATAACGTCGCGAATGGTATCGGCACCAGAGAGCAACATAGAAAAGCGGTCAACACCCATACCCATACCACCGGAAGGCGGGAAACCGTTTTCCAATGCGCAAATAAAATCTTCATCAAGCATTTGTGCTTCATCATCGCCATTGCCGCGAGCTGCAACTTCGGCTTCAAAGCGCTCGCGTTGTTCGAGAGGATTGGATAATTCCGAATAAGCACAACCAACTTCGATGGTACCGATATAGGCATCAAAGTGTTCAACCAAACGCGGATTACTGCGGTGGGTTTTAGCCAGCGGCGAAATATCACGCGGCATATCCATAACAAAAGTCGGTTCAATCAATGTCTCTTCAACTCTTTCATCAAAGACTTCCTGTACCACTTTACCCCAACAAGTGCAAGCGCCGGCATCAACACCGATAGATTTGGCCATAGCTTGTGCTTCTTCCAAAGTTTTTGCCTGCAAAAGATCTATACCGGTTTTCTCTTTTATTAAATCTATAATCGAAATGCGACGGAATGGCTTGGAAATATCAATTTCTTTATCACCCAAAGGCAATGTACTTCCGCCCAAAACTTCTTTAGTGATATAACGAATCAGCTCTTCGATTAAATTAGCCATATCATTGTAGTCGGCATAAGCCATATAGGCTTCCAGAGCGGTAAATTCCGGATTATGCTTTTTATCAATGCCTTCGTTGCGGAAGTTGCGACCGATTTCAAACACGCGATCAAATCCGCCGACTACCAACTTCTTTAAGTATAATTCCGGAGCAATGCGCAAATACATATCGGTATCAAGTGCATTGTAGTGGGTAATAAACGGTTTAGCATTGGCACCGCCCATAATCGGATGCAACATTGGTGTTTCAACTTCTAAAAAGTCATGATTCTCAAAATAACGACGCACCGCCGAGGTAACTTGGCAGCGTTTTTTAAATATCTCTTTACTGTCTTCATTCATAATAAAATCGACATAACGCTGACGATACCGAGCATCAATATCGGTCAAACCGTGGAATTTTTCCGGCAATGGTTGCAACGACTTAGAGATAATATCAAACTTTTCTGCAGCAATGGTTAATTCACCTCGCGGAGTGCGACGGACAAATCCACTCACACCGACGATATCACCGACATCAACGCATTTTAATATTTCCATATTGTCTTCGGGAAGAATTTTTTTGTAGCAAAACGCTTGGATTTTGCCGGTTTTATCTTTAATATCCACAAACATACCGCTGTTGCGCACGGCCATAGCGCGTCCGGCAACGGTTACGCGGTCCTCGGTATCGATTCCCGCTTCCAAATCCTTATATTTTTCGTGCAATTCCGCCGCATACGCAGTCGGTACAAAGCGATAAGGGTACGGATTATAGCCTTTTTCCTGCAGGGTTTTTAACTTAGCCAATCGGGATTCTCTATGGATATTTGTTTCATTTGCCATTATTTTCTTCCTACATAACATGAGTTACAAAATTGCTATGACTATAAACCGCATGATTTATTTTTGCAACATAAAAGAGTCTTAAATATAAAACGATTGTTGATTTACTGCATACCCTCAAAGGTGCAGAGCATAATTTTCACGTTTTTTCTAATTTAAATTCTCTTATTTACCATGAAACAGTTTAGTCAATTTAACCACATCTTCACTGCTCAAAATTTTTCGCACCGCCACCGTTTTTTGATAGAGTCTGCCGCAATAATAGCTATGATGCCAACGATATTCATCTTTCAACGAACAAAAATTTTCCAAAGGATTTTTCCATAAGCTCTCCGCAAACGGCCGATAAAGTCTGTTATATAAAAACAACGGCCATTTAAGCGGATGCCACCATTCGGGCTCGGCATAATCCACAAAAATTGCTTTTCCTCCGTTTGTCAGGCTGGACAAAGCATTATCCATTACCTTACATCTGGTTTCCGGCGGCAGTTCACGTAGCAAATTATAGCAAATTACCACATCATATTTTTCATCCCATGGCAACGCGGCATTATAATTCATAATGGTAATATCCGTATCTTTATAACGCATCCGCGCCATCCCAATTTGCGTTTCAGATACATCAAATATATCCAACTTACCTTTTTGGGCGACTTTATTATACACCTGCAATATTTCGTTTCCGAATGTCAAACCTATTTGCAGTACATGTGCGTTCTTGGTAATATCCTTAAGCATATCCTTGACTATTTTATTCGCCGACCAACAGCTGCGAACAGCTGCAATTCTTGAATCATCAAACACTCCGGATAATATTTTGTTTGCATAAACTTTATTTGCAAAAAGCTGCATATACGGGGGAAGTTCATTTAGTTTTACCATTATCGCCTCTCACTTTGTTACCTTCAATAAGCCAAGATCAACGGCTTTTCTGACTGCCGCTGTCCGGTTTGATACTCCTAATGTGCGCATCAGCTGTGTAATATGAATTTTAACGGTTCCTTCGCTGAGCCCAAGATTATAAGCAATTTGCTTATTTTGCAAACCATCTGCCATACAACTTAAAACTTCTTTTTGCCGCGGTGTAATATTACTTAAATTAGCTGCTTTAGCAGTTGGCTCACTCAAATCTGCTGCTATTTGTCTCACCGATTCCGAAGACGATTTAAGGCTCATCTGTAAAATCTCCGGCGGAATATACACACCTCCGGCCAATACTAAATTGATGGCGCCGATTATCAAGTTTTTCGGAAATGCTTTAGAGACATAACCGGAAACACCGAGATCATATGTTTTTTGCAATATCTCACGCTCAAAAACCGCAGAGATAATAACAATAGGTATATCTGGACACATACTGTGAATCTTACTGATGGCATCGAGCCAATCATTTCCAGGCATAGCCAAATCTGTCAAAATCAAATCAAAACCTTTTTGCGCGGATAATATGGAAAAAATATCCGTATAACTTTTTGCTGCCGTAATTTCTGTTTGCGGATATTCCTGATGCAAAATAAATTCCAATCCCTGTAAAAACAGTTCATGATCGTCCGCAATTAAAAATTTCATTATTGCAATCTCCCGTTCGACAATAAAAATCATTGCATAAGTACATTTTCGGTTGCCATTATGACATAATATGTGTTAAAGAAAGATAAATTATATAAAACTAACGAGGCTGTTTAGAATGATTATAACCATTGACGGACCGGCGGCCGCCGGAAAAGGAACCATATCTTCTTATTTGTCTGCCAAATACAAACTGGCTTACTTTGATACCGGTATGGTGTACCGAGCCGTAGGTTTACAGATGGTTTTAACAGGAACTGATTTGCAAAATCAGGAAGCGGCCGTTGCAATTGCACGCAATTTAACCTTCCCTCAGATGATGGAACTATCCGTACATCCTGATTTTCGCTCTGATATCGGCAGTAATGCTGCTTCGGTTGTATCTGCCTATCCCGAAGTACGATCGGCTCTCTTGATGATGCAACAAAACTTTGCGCTGAATCCGGTTTTTGCTGATGGTTCACCAGCTAGCGGAGCTGTATATGACGGACGTGATACCGGTACCGTAATCTGCCCTCATGCTAACCTTAAATTGTTTATTACGGCTACCACTGAAGTCAGAGCGATGCGCCGCTACAAAGAGTTTTTACAAAAAGGCATAATAACATCTTATGACAAAGTATTACAAGATATGATAGCACGCGATGAACGCGACAGTAAACGCTCGACAGCTCCGTTAAAACCGGCAGAAGATGCCGTTATTATCGACACTTCCGAACTTGATATTAATGCCGTGATTGCAACCATTATACCATTAGTTGAAGCCAAACTTTAGGATACAATATCTTCATCGTCATAGAAATATAGTCTAAGTGCAGGAAACTCAGCATCTTTCAACCATTCGATTATCTGCTCAGCCGGCGGCTTAAAGTAAATTTCCGTTTTGGAAAAAATCGAAACCGAACACCATATACTTAGAACAATCAAACGCCACATTTTTCCTCCTTTGCCAAAGTCGATATATTCAAACTTCAAACGCTTTCAATCCCTGATGTTTAAATGCTTGACGTTTTTTAAAAATATGCTATCTTCACTGAGATTTAAATAACAGAGGAAAAAATGAAATACAAAGTTATAGTTTGGGACTTGGACAATACATTATATCGTGAAACTCCCGAATTTCATGATTTGATGGATACCATAATGGCAAGAGCCGCTATTGAAGACTTAAAATTACCGATTGACTTTGATACCGCCAAAGCCATGGTTACGGAATCATATCGCACCTATCGCGATGGTGGCGAATTGCTTATGCAGAAGTATGATATTCCGGCCAAAGATTTATTTGATGCCTATCACAAAAGAAAAGAACATAACTTAAGTCCTATTAAGCCTTATCATGATTTGCTTCCGCGTCTCCAGATGTTGGAATGTCCTCAATATATTTTTTCCACTAGCTCACATAGTGCATGTGAAGCAATTTTAAAACATATCGGATTATATGATTTCTTTAAGGAGCGTTTTTATTCCGTAGAGGAGTTCGGTGCTTTCAAAAAGAATGCCAGTGCTGATGTTTATCTCAAATTTTGCGCTAAAGCCGAAATCGTTCCGGAAGATTGCTTATTTATCGATGACAGTTATTCCAATCTGGAATTTGCCAAGAAGGCCGGTATGACCACCATGCGCATCTGCCACGGCAAGCCAAATGACAAAGGTACAGAATATATTGATTATGCATCGGATAATATTGAAGAATGTCTGGGTATGCTTTATAAACTTTGCGCCTAAAACCATTAGCGACAATACTTCCCTTCGATATCGTAACTTTCCGCTGTATCAATACGCAACTGATGCTCCATCATATCTTGCACGAATCTGTTAAATATATGGCTTATTTGCGTTTTATAGCGATTATTCAATTCTGCTAAAGTTTTTCGCGTATTTTTTTCTTTTTTGCGCGATTTAACGATAACACCTGCATTTTCTAGCGTTTTCGGTACTGATACCTTCAATTTATGCAGAAAATATTCCATACTTAAGTAGCCGATATCAAAATGCGTCTGCTCATGACGTAATGTAATATTATAGCGGCAACTACCCTCTTGTATATCGTTACGGATATATAAAACCGGATTATATCCGACAGTTACGCTGACTTTTTGCGGATAATAGCAATTATACGAGCCAATTACGGAAAGAACTATATCACTCTCCACCAATACATACGGCGAGAGTTGTGTTAAGCCATTGAGTTTACGTTCAGGCTCACCATTATACCCTTTATTCATAATTTCACGCAATTGTTGTGATGTTTTGGTATGATCCGTTTTCAATTTTCCGTAATTATATTTTATCGTAATTTGCGGCGGATTATCGGTGAACTCTTTCTTACATAACCGCATGGCGGAAGCAAACGACTCCGCATGCGCATACGCACCCCAGAACAAACCGAAGATTATCGGAAAATACTTATAGCACAAATTACCAATTTTCATAAGCACATCATACAACAAAAATATTAAGTCAACGTTAAGACTTTTATTTTATACTTTACACCATGAAAATACGTTTTTTTATCTGGTTATGTTTTATTTTCTGCGGTTACGCGGCAATTGCGAATGCTCGACGCGGCACTCATAACAACACACAGGATATTTATATACCCAACAGCAGCCTAAATCAAATGACCAAAACCGAAAAAATTCCGCCGCTGACAACAAAACCGCGGCCAAACAGTGTGCAATATTCTTCACCGCTAATCGAACCTCCGCAACTTTCCTCCTCTTTGATTGGACAACCGCAATCCTCTTTTGCCGCAAGAAATATCCGGCAACAGAATATAATGGCACAATTTTCTGAAGCTCCGGTTGATAGAATTTTAGCCAAACAACCCTACCGCAAACAACGATTAAACAAGTATAAAGAAAAGATTGTCCGTTCTTATTCCATGCGACCGGATGAGCTCAAAAAACTACTGGAAATCGAAATGACTGCTCTCAATAAAGATACCCGACAAATGCAGCACCTTCAGTCAAGTTGGGAAGAACAATCTCCGGCCTATAAATTTGCCAATTATCAGCTCAATAATCAAATCAGTAACGATATTGTAAAAAGCCGCAAAGAATACAAAAGGCGCAAACAAATTTTTGCCAATTTTTTTAATACAATCTCTAAAAGCAAACCGATATCAATTATAGAAGCGACCGATCCGCTATTTTGGCTTGCTTCCAATCCTCAAATTTCCGCTTTCCGCACAAGCCTCAGAGGAAATTATTACATCTCATTTTTTGACAGTGAACACCGGCATCTTCTCACCTACAATCGCTTAAACGTCGATGCCAATCATAACCGCCGAATTTTAGCAGTACCCAGCCATAACCCCAAAATTGATCTCCAATTTCAACAGCTGTTTGATTCTTATAATGCCGATTTGCGTCGCATTGGTAAAGGTCTTGATGTTACCAACCCCGTTTTATTGCGGCAAATAGACACCATGCAAAACAAGTTTGTTACCGAAACTTATTAAAATATTTCTAAGGTATACGGATCGCAAACTCTAAATGCAAACTCGTTTTTTCCGTCGTGATCCACTTCATCTAAACGTGCATTGTTTGTCTCCGAATACTTAGCCCATTTATCATATAATGATTTCGTCAGATTATACACTACATAATCAATTTGCGCTGAACACCCATCTTTACTGTTACAATCGCGCACATCCTGAAGGGCAGCCTTTTTTAATGCAACTTTAAGTTCTTTTATCAATTCCTCGTTTGCTTTTTTCCATATCATAAAATGCTGTTCTTCATGCCGCAACACGGCTCTTGCTTTACAACCGGAATATTCACTGGTAACATAAATGGTTGCACCCGAAAAATCGAACTCAACCAAAACCGATAGAATAATACATGTCTTATTCCCGATATTTACTTTATTTCTTTTTGCACTGGTAGCATATCTACCTTGATTTCTCGCAAAACATCCGGCAGCTGCCTTATCTTTACAAACATATGTAATTTGTTTTGTATTTTTGGTATTGTCGAGAGTAAGAGATCCAAAATTATAGCGAATTTTTATCAACGGCATTTCCTGCGCTCGGCTCACGCAAAAATCAGCATCAGCAGCAATTGCCGCACTTGATATACTCAATTTTGCCAAACACAGCATCAACAAAAATGTAGTCCATCTTTTCAACATACTTATAATTTATCTTTTAAGCCTTAAATATACGTTAAGATTATTTGTTGTATAGTCATGGAGAGGTTGAGATGAAAATATTTTTAATCATTATACTGACAATAACATATATATCCTTTGCCATGGCACAATCGACCGGAATTTTTATTCCGCAAAAAACGCTTGATAAAATGAACAGACCGGAAAAACTTCCGAATGTGTATATACAGAAAACGACTGTACTGAAAAGCCGCACAACCGAACCTGCCATTCCGGAAAATAAACAGGCGGCGGTCCCTGCAAAATCAGATAAATCAGAATCTGTTCAATTGCGAACAACCGTCGATGACAATACACCTACAATACAAGCTCAGCCCCAGCCGCGACCGGCGCAAGAACCGATGATTCCTCAAACCGGAACGCCGGCGGAACCGATTATTGAAACAGAAGAAGCAAAACCGGTGAAAAACACCGAAATATTGCCTTCAGAAACTACCTCATACCAACCTTTGTACAAAACAAAAGAAGAGCTTAGCTATGACAACATTATTGAAGAATACCGCAATGACATTCAAAAAATCGGCAACAATATCCCCGTCAACAACTTACGCCTTAATCAGATACTTAACAAATATAAAGATGAAACTTTGACTTTAGATTAATTATCGTCGATTCTTAAGGCTTCGATAAATGCCGACTGCGGCACTTCCACCTTGCCAAACTGGCGCATACGCTGTTTACCTTTCTTTTGATTATCAAGCAACTTGCGCTTGCGTGTTACATCGCCGCCGTAACATTTGGCGGTAACATCTTTACGCATCGGCGAGATGGTTTCGCGTGCCACAATGCGTCCGCCGATAGAAGCTTGCAACGGAATTTTAAATAAATGCCGCGGAATCAAGTCTTTCAGCCGTCCGCAAATCTGTCTCCCGCGAGCCTCTGCCTCGGTGCGATTGCATAAAAATGCCAAAGCATCGACCGGCTCTTCGTTAATCAAAATCTGAACTTTTACCAAATCCGCCGGCGCATAGCCGATAAGCTCATAATTAAAGCTGGCATAACCGCTGGAAATCGATTTTAAACGATCATAAAAATCAAACACGATTTCGCTCAGCGGAATTTTATACACCACCATTGCCCGATTGCCGACATAGGTTAAATTTTCTTGCGTGCCGCGGCGCTCAGTGCAAAGTTTCAAAATCGATCCCAAATACTCATCCGGCACCATAATAGTTGCACGCACCATCGGTTCTTCAATCAGCTTAATCGTCGACGGATCCGGCATATCCGCCGGATTATCAAGTGTCATTTCAACACCGTTAGTCATATACAGCTTATACGCCACCGACGGCGCGGTCGTAATGATATCCAAGTCAAACTCCCGTCCGATTCGCTCCTGAATAATCTCCATATGCAGTAAGCCTAAAAAGCCGCAGCGGAAGCCTAAACCGAGCGCGCCGGAATTTTCCGGCTGATATTCAATGCTGGCATCATTGAGTTTAAGCTTGGCCAGAGCATCGCGCAACGCGTCATATTGGCTGCTGTCCACCGGAAAAATCGAGCAAAACACCACAGAAACCGACGGCTTAAATCCGGCGAGCATTTCGGTGCAAGGTTGGCGATTATCGGTAATCGTATCACCGATTTTGCAATCATCCACACTCTTAATACTGGCGGTAATAAACCCTACTTCGCCCGCGTGAAGCACATCAACATCTTTCATTTTCGGCGTAAACACCCCGATTTTATCAATTACGTAATCCAAGCCGGTCGACATCAGGCGAATATTTTGTTTTTTGCGTAAAGTACCGTCTTTAATCCGCACTAAAATAACCACACCCAAATAGGAATCATACCAACTGTCGATTAAGAGAGCCTTGGTCGGCGCATTTTCTTCTCCGGTCGGTGCCGGCAGATATTTAACGACCGCCTCCAACAAATCCTCGACACCGACGCCGGTTTTGCCGGAAACCTCCACCGCGTTTGAAGTATCCAAACCGATAACATCTTCAATTTGCTGTTTAACCCGTGACACATCAGCCGACGGCAAATCGATTTTATTGAGCGCCGTCACGATTTCGTGGTTATTATCGAGCGCCAAATACACATTGGCCAACGTCTGCGCCTCCACTCCCTGCGTAGCATCCACCACTAACACCGAACCTTCACACGAAGCAAGCGAACGCGACACTTCGTAAGTAAAATCGACATGTCCCGGCGTATCAATCAGATTCAATAAATAAGTTTTACCGTCTTTTGCCTTATATTCAAGCCGCACCGTCTGAGCCTTAATCGTAATCCCGCGCTCGCGTTCAATATCCATTGAATCCAGCACTTGCTCGGTCATTTCGCGTCTTTGCAATCCGCCGCAATATTCGATAATGCGGTCGGCGAGAGTCGACTTTCCGTGGTCAATATGGGCAATAATCGCAAAATTTCGTATCAAACTTAAATCTGTCATAATCTTTCCTATTTCAAAAATCTTGCCCACAACATAATGTATTTTTTCGGGTTTATCAATAATTATCGCCAAACATTCCGCAACAAAAAAGGAAGTATCACATTTGCAGGGATACTTCCTTTTTATCGTGCTCTGCCAATATAATTGCGCTTTAACTATTGCCAAACATTGAAAAATATGTTTTAATGAGCAATATATAAATTAAGGAGGTTTGCCATGCGCAAAATGATTGATATAGATTTCGGTTCCTCGCGCTATAACGAATTGGTTGAGTTGCGTTACAAAATTTTGCTGGAGCCGCTCGGCTTAAAATTTCTCGATTCGTTTCGCCCCGAAGAGGCTAAATATTTGCATATCGGCTGTGTTGAAATGCTTGATAACCGCTTGGTCGGCGGCTTGATTTTGGCTCCGGTTGATGACGAAACCATCCGCCTGATGCAGGTGGCGGTAGATACCATTTATCAAGGCGAAGGCGTGGGACGTGAACTGGTGGCTTATGCCGAAAAACGCGCCCGCGAAGCCGGATACAAAAAAATCGTGATGCACGCTATGCTGTTTGTGGTCGGCTTTTATGAGAAAATGGGTTATAAAGCCGAAGGCGAACCGTTTGATGAACAAGGGATTACCTTTATGAAAATGGTAAAAAAACTGTAAGGAGAGCGCCATGTCCACGCTTGATGAAGTACGTTTGAAACATTTTTGGGCCTTAAACAACAAATTTATGACCGCAATGCAGGAATTTAAAAATAATTCTGAAGAAGACAGAGCATGGCCAATTATTGATGCGCGACCGTATGAAATTATGGATGCCGACGTCGGCAACGCAGAAAAAGCACAAGCATTTGACTATGTTCTGAACGAAATTTTCCGTGTTCACCCGCGTGCCCATTTTGCTTATTGTCAAGCCTTGGAAAAGCGTTTGGATTATACCGAAAAATATGATGATGCCGCATTGCGGCTTATTTCAAAAGAAGCATATTTTCATCGCGGCGACGGTACTTCGGAACTCTATAAAAAAATCATTGCCGGAGCCTTTCAAAAAGCTAAGGTAAAAACCGGATTTCCCAATGCCAAAATTGCCAGAGACTATCTGAAAAAAGAAATGGCGGAAGAATTAAAAGATGATTTAATCCTTCTTCAAAACCAGATTGATGATCCATTCGGCGATCCGGTGCAAAAACTCAACAAAGTTGAAGAAGCTCTGGCGATGCTGAAAAAAGAAAAATATCTTGGTCCGATTCAATCAAATGAAAGCAAACGCTCTTTTTGCGAAGATGCCGTCAGAATTTGCCGTGAGGAGCTGTTTGACACAAAAACCGCAGATGAGTATCTCGCTAAAGCCTTTGATTTTAAGCGTCGTGCCGCCAACGCCAAACGCAAGTGGGCGCAACGCCGCAATTTGTGGACCGATGCGCAGGAACAGAAATTTTTGCAGGAATTCCGCTCTGACGGCGGACGTTAATAAGCTTTATTTTTCCAACACGGTCAAACCGGCAATATATGTATTCACCAGAATATGACAGATTGTCTTTTTATCTGCCTTACCGAACGGTTCCAACACATCTTTGGCTAAAAATGAGCTTAAGGCAAACAAACACAACCATAAAATTTGTGAAGACAGCATTCGCTCCGGTCTTTCCATATTCGGTACACTTTTTACCAGCACATTATTAATGAGATTAATAATATCTACCACTTTGCGCAAATAATAAACCGAATACACTTTGTCCGGGTGTGTCAGATGAAAATTAAACAGCAAGTACCATAAATTTTTGTTTTCAAGCACAAAATCCACAAATGCCTGAACCAAAATATTTGTATCAGTAAAAGCATCGCTGCTTGACGGAATATTGCGAAGCTTGGTATAAAGATCTTCCAGAGTCATAAAATTCTGAATAACTATGAAGTTATCCATATTGGAAAACTGATTATAAATCGCCCCAACAGAACAACCGGAAGCATCGGAAAGCTTACGTACTGTCAACGCTTCTGTTCCTTTGTCGCGAACCATTTGCCGTCCGATATTTATCAGTAGCCTTTGTATATTATCCTTTTCCATTTCAAAAAAACATACCGTATTTAATAAATTATTTGTATTTTAATGTTAAAATAGCGCAAAGAAGAAAAGGTTTCAATTTATTTTTGCGGTTATCAAAGGAATAATTTATGCAAAGTTTAATTGTGAGAATTTGCGGAATTTTAGCGGTTTTGTTTCCGCTGAAAAGCGTGGCGCAAGTAGATTTGGAAGAACTTATGAACGACAACATTGCCGCCGAAGAGACACCGAATACCGCTGACAACGATATTTCTGCCCAACATAGCGAAACAGCCGTCGACGCGTCAAACGCCGAAGAAACCGAAGAAGAATTATATGAAGATACGGCAACGGAATCTGAAGATAAAGATAACAATTTTATGACACAATATATCAATGAACTGGACGAGCAGGATCGGTACCGTGCCGAAGAGGAAAAACTGCGCAGCGATGCTTCACTCTTAATAAAGCAAAAAGACCATACCGATGTATTATCTGAGGAAACTCATGAATTGTTTGAAAAAAGCGAAAAAATCAGACAAGAACAAAAAGAGCTATTGAAAAATTCTCCGCTGCCTGAGTTCACTTCAACCGCTGCATCACAGCAAATTGCAACGAAATCCACCGAAAAAGAATCCAAAGTTGGCGAAAATATAGAATTAAAAGCGCCTTTCGGACTGACTTGGGGCATATCCAAAGAACAAACCGAAGCCGACGGCTTTAAACTTAGAGCGAGCACTATTGAAAACCGAACCGGTGCATATTTGGTAGAAAACCCGCGACAACAACGTGCAGCATTCAAAAGTATAATTGCTATTTTCGGAGAACAAAATCACCTGCAAATGATATATGCACAATCTCCGCTGCTCGATGATACACCGAATGCCGAAAAAGTTTTGCAACTGTACCATGAATATTTTGCGGCACTTTCCAAAAAATACGGCAATGCCAAAGAACATTATCAACCGAATAAAAGTCAAAATATGCCTGCATCCGAAATCGGTAATGATACTTTTTTGCAAGATTTAAAAGATGAAAAAACTTTTTTATTTGCAACTTTCGGCAATGACGCGATTAAAGTAACTCTTTCTGTTTTTGTTAATGAAGATACACGCAGTTTTATCGTGCTTAATTACGAAAATACAACGGTGTGCCGACAGGAGCAGGAAGAAAATCTGAACGAACTGATTAATGATTTATAGGGGGACTAAGCAATGGTCAAAGTAAGTTTTTGCGGAATTTCCGGCAGTGGTATGAGTTCTCTGGCTCAAGTTTTGAAATTGTCGGGATATGATGTACAAGGTTCCGACCGCAATTTTGACTTGGGTCGCGACTTAGACATCAAACAGGCCATGGAAAAAATGGGTATAGTCATTTTCCCTCAGGACGGTTCCGGTATCAGCGATGATTTGGACTGGATTTGCGCCTCCACTGCAGTTGAAGATACCATACCGGATATTGAAACCGCCAAACAAAAAAACATACCGATAAAAACACGTCCGCAATTGCTTTCAGAAATTTTCAACAATTATAGATACGGCATAGCTGTGGGCGGAACTAGCGGCAAAACCACCACCACAGCAATGATCGGTTTTGTTTTGGATAAAGCGGCAAAAAAACCTTGTATGATTAACGGCGGCTTATTGCGTGATTATGAAGATAAATTTACTATCTCCAACATGATATACAACAAAGGTGATATTTGTGTGGTTGAAGCAGACGAGAGTAATGGTTCAATTGATTTATACAATCCGTATATTGCACTAGTAACTAATATTTCTGAAGACCATAAAACACTTGAAGAATTGATGACTATGTTTCAAAATTTCGCCAATCGCGCATCTCGGAGCATAATCATCAACGATGATTACGAACTGTGTCGACATTTGGCACATAATAAGCCGTGTCTGACATTTTCTACCAAAAATAATGATGCCGATTTTTATGCAACAAATATCAAACCGCTACCTAACGGTACTCAATATGATTTTAACGGTACTACTTACACACTCAATCTCATCGGTGAATTTAACGTAGCAAATGCGTTAGCGGCAATTGCAGCCTGCTCCGAAATGGGCATTGATACTCACACTGCTGCCACTATTTTGCAAGATTTTCACGGTACCAAACGTCGTTTGGAAATAATCGGCAGGACCAAAGATATAACTATTATTGACGACTTTGCGCACAATCCCGACAAGGTCAAATCATCGGTAAGAGCCTTGCGCCAGTATGATGGTCGCCTCATCATAATGTTTCAGCCGCATGGTTTCGGACCGATGCGCGCTCTCGGCAAAGAAATTATGGCAGAATTTGTGAACAGCATGAACAACGATGATATTCTGATTATGCCGGAAATTTTCTTTGTCGGCGGAACCGTAACCAAAGATATTTCCTCAGAAGATTTAATTAACCACGTACATAAATTGGGCAAACACAACGCTTATTTTGTGGCTGACAAAGCTGCGGCAACTGCCAAAATAAAAGAATTGGCCAGACCCGGAGATCGAATTGTTATTATGGGAGCCCGTGATAACTCTTTGACTGATTTATGCAAAAAACTTATGGAGGAATTGTAAATTATGCCGATTGTAAAATCAGGCGATAAGGTGGCAATAGTCGCGCCTTGCGGACAAATTGGTGATTTTGAAAAAATTGCCGCCGCCGTAAAATATTTAGAAAATTTGGGATTAAAACCGATACTCGGCAAACATTTACTGTACGTCAATCGCTATATGGCCGGAACTGATGAAGACCGCGCTGCTGATATCAACGCTGCGTTTGCAGATACCTCCATCAAAGCATTGTTTTGTGTCCGCGCCGCCGCCGGCGGTACCAGAATCCTGCCGTATATTGATTATGAAACGGCATTCTACAACCCCAAACCCATCATTGGCTTCTGCGACAATGCTGCTCTGCAAATCGCTCTTTTTCAAAACAGCGGCATTGTTTCCTACAATGGATTTGTCATGGCCTATGACTTTAAATCCGGTAAACTAGATTCGCTAATTCAAAGTGATTTACAAAAACTGCTCAATAATGAAAAATTTAAAATAATTTCCGGCAAAACACTCCGCTCTGGCAATGCTTCCGGTAAATTACTGTGCTGTAATCTCACGGTATTGACACGCATGGCCGGAACCCCATATTTTCCAGATTTACGCAATAAAATATTGCTGATTGAAGAAGTCAACGAGCCGGTATATAAAATAGACTTGATGTTGCAACAACTCAAGCAGCAACCGCATTTTTCCAAACTTCGCGGTATAGTTTTCGGGCAATTCACCAATGTAAGAACCGATGCTGAAGATGGTACCATAGATGAATGTCTGAATGATTTTTTGTATCACACAAAGCTTCCAGCCATAGCTGATTTTAACTTCGGACACACTGTCTCGCGCCATGTACTGCCTATAGGTGCTGAGGTGGAAATGAATACCGACCTGAATGAACTAAAAATTATCAGTTATTAAAACCACTAAACGCTGCATATATTCAATATTGAGCTTCATTACAAGACGCAGATAAATATCGATTCCGTTCCATGATTTACTGGTAAACGCAAACATCATTCCCGTTGTATATAAATTAGCTCCGACTATCAATATGGCTGAAAAAATATATCCTTCTTTAATTATATCTGTTTGCTGTGGATGCACTTGTTCCAGAACTGTAACCCAATAGTAGGCAATAAAATATCCGTACACACCGTAAACCAACCAATGTCCGTCAGACATCCGCAGCAACGTCGGCATTACCAACATATATAAAAATGCAAATAACGGAAAGAAATAAGGTGACAAAGTAATTAACCAATTTCCTCCGCCTTTCACTATCATGGAACCGCCGCTGCCGTCCGGATTTATGCGCACGCGTCCGGCATCATGCAACGTCAAATAAGCAAAAAACGTATGCGTTAATTCATGCGAAAGCACTTGCATCGTATGACAAGTATTATAGCCGGCAACCACCAAGGTCGCGGCATAAAACAATACTCCCGCTCCCATGGCATAAAATTTTACAGTCATAAAATTAAAATAATTATATGATTGTAACAACGCAGGTACCGACAGCAATAAAAAAAGTGCCGCCGGCCATTTTAATAATTTCAACATCCAATCAATATAACGCGTCATTTCATTCCTTATTATATAAATATTAACCTAAATATCCTAAAATTCCACTAAAATAATTTATTCTCGACGGAGGCGCTTATGAATTTTGATATTAACACGTTTGATTTTTTAATCAGTGAAGAAAACGAGGTAATGCTGATATTATACGCACGTGATATTGCGCCGGAGGATCCGATTGTCCGCCTTAATCCCGAAAACAACACCATCGAGCTTTATCGCATGAAAAATGATGCTTTTACTCTTGAAAAAGTCGACAATGAAGTTTTTGAACTGCTGAAAAATGAAAAAAATTTATTGGTTTGTGAAATTCTACCAACTGAAAATCCGGACGAAACCGAGATTGTTTATACCTACGAAGCCATTATTATAAAATAAGGCTGTATTAAATAATAAATAAAATTATATTTTTTATATTGTAAAATCAGTCATTTATAATTTTTTTAATTATACATACCTGAATGTATATTTATTTTATTGCATTTTTTCTCATTTTAAATTACATATAAATTATAAACTTAATTTAAGGAGGAAAAAATGAAGAAATTAATGTTTGTAATTGCTTTTTCGCTTATCTTCAGCCCGATGCTGGCCAATGCGGAAACAATTATCGTTGTTGACCAAAACAATGTAGTCAGACAACAAATTTACACTCAACCGTCTGCAACGCAGATTATTCAACCTCAACCTGTTTATGTGCAACCACAACAGGTAGTGGTTCAACAACCGCCGCAAACCGTTGTAGTACGTCAAACTGCTGCTCCGCGCTCTTACTATTATGATCCGGTTGCTACAGGCTTGTTGGCCGGTTTTACCGGAGTAGTAATAGGTAGCGCATTGTTCCATCACCACCATCATCATCACGGAGGACATCACCATCACAGACATTAACCGTTGATATAATAAACTTAAGAGTATTTTCATGAATACGGCTGCCGGTATGGCAGCCGTTAATTTATATATCAACAAACACTATGTGCATTTTCTTACCGTAAAATTTCAGCAAACGACGATAACAACTGAAAGGTAAACATTTGCCTTTTTCTACGCGCTTTAGTATCTTAAGATTAAGATGAGTCGCGGCTTGCAACTCTTCGAGACTGAGCTGACGCTCCAGTCGAAATTGTATAAGCTGCGGATAAATTTCCGCCAAGACTTCTTTGCTGAACAAATTATGTAAACACATTTTCCAGAACTCCCATTTTGTTAAGTGAAAACAAAAAGACCACTCAAAAGTGGTCGGGAGTTCGAAACTGCAGATAGTCAGTCCGGCTTATTCAATATATTCAGCCGGCTCCCCACCAAAGAGGAGTTATTTTCTACCTGAGGAGTTTCGATACTCCGCCGACGACCTCTCGTCGACGGATTTTATATTAAATCAAACGTTTAAAAATTCAAGAAATTATTTATTTTTTTGCAATGCCGGCACAAATGAAAGCATTAATGCCAATAAAATCAGCATCATACTCATTGCCAGCGGAATCCTATTACCATAACGGCTAAACACTGTGCTATGTGCTTCTTCCGGCTTAACCAATGCATCTATTGCAGCGCGCTCTCCAAGCGGTATTTGCGCTCTGATTTCACCATAAGCACTGATTAACGCACTTATCCCGCTGTTGGCACTGCGCACAATTGTTATCCCTTCTTCAATCGCACGCATCTGTGCTGCTACCAAATGCTGATATGGACCGGAGCTCACTCCATACCATCCGTCATTAGTCAAAACCACAGCCCAAGTCGGATGTTCTCCTTCTCTGCCGATAACCTCATCGGAAAAAATCACTTCATAACAAATCAGCGGTGCAAACATCGGATAATTTCCAATTCGCAATGTTTTGTATTTCTCGCCGCGTCCAAACTCCGCCACTGTATTGGCAATCGGCCGCACCCATTCCGGTAAATATTTTCTGAGCGGAATATACTCACCAAAAGGCACCAAATGATTTTTATCATACCAGTCGACAAGCTCTCCTTTTTTATTAATCACTCCAAACGAGTTATATGGTGTATAATCATAACCATCATTGACATGTCTTAAAAAGCCAGTAATCAAATAACCGTATGTCGGTACCGCTGCCGCAATTTTGCGCTTATGCTTTTCATCATAGCGCAAATCAAATGGGTATGCGGTTTCTCCCCAAATCGTAAAATCAACATACCCGATATCCTTTTGTCTGCTCAAGTTGACATATGTTTGCAAATTATCTTCCAGCACTTCTCGATTCCACTTTAGTGTCTGAGGAATACTTGGTTGCACTAACCTTACCATAATTGAATTTCCGTCGGGAACACTCGGTCGGATATCCAATATGTATTCACCGAATTGCCACAATCCCAAACAAACTGCCACCGGCAAAAACAACATCACCGTATTATATTTTCTCGGATCTACCAGCCAAATCGTCGGGCACACCGCCGTCAACACTAAAAGCAAAGAAGTCCCGTACGTACCCAAAACCGATAATATCTGCATCATCGGCACGCTAAAACCAAGTACGGAACTTATCGGATTCCATGGAAAACCGGTCAGCAAAAAACTGCGCAACCACTCGGTCGATAAACACCAAACAGCCGCAAACAATAACATCTTAGACACAATATTACGTCCGTACTTAGTAACGGCAGCGGGCAAAATTGTAAACAATCCAAAAAACGCACCGTTCAGAAGCAAAACTATCGGATATAGCCACCCCGTCTGCATCACATCTATCAGCAAAGCATTACCTATCCAATAAAATCCGACTGCAAAATAGCCAAAACCAAACCAATAGCCAAGCTCACATAATTTACGTAATCTGTTCGTTCCGCAAATCAGAAACATCAATCCGGAAAAAGCTAAAAACATTGTCCAAAATTGATAATACGGCGGCAACGCAGCTGTCAGCAATGCACCGAGAACAAAAGCTGCCGTTTTCGGATATTTAAGCACAATTCTTACGGCTTTTTCTTCCTGTGATAAATCGAGATTTTCTGTTTTTTCTTCTGTCTCAGTCAGATTTTTATTGACTGTTTTTTTTATTGCCTTATTTTTTGCTTTCGACTTACGAGTTTCAGAGACAGACATTTTCTTTTCAGCTTTGTTTTTCTCTATAGTTGTGACTGCTGCTTTCCGTACCATTACTCCCCCTCATACGGATTTGCAATTCCCATTGATTGCAAGATTTCTCTTTCCAAATTTTCCATATACGTTGCCTCTACCGGTGTTTGGTGGTCATAGCCGGAGAGATGCAGAAAACCGTGCGTCAACAAATGGCAAAAATGAGCATACAGACTTACACCCTGCTCTTCTGCTTCTCGTATCATGGTTTCGTATGCTGCAATAATATCGCCTAGTTCAATTTCATCATACGGCTCGTTATCTGCCGCAAATCCGGAAAAATCCAAATTAGCAAATGATAGAACATTAGTTGGCTTATCCATACCGCGAAATTCTTTGTTAAGCTGATGTACCGTTGCGTCATCGCTAAGACAAACGCTGATTTTAAGTGGTTTTTTGCCATTTAAAAATTCCAAATTCTCGTGTGCTTGCAAATATCCGAAGGCAGCTTCCTTAACATTTTCCGCCACCTGTTCAATATTTGCAATCGTCGCCGACCACCGCTCGTCGTCAACAACCGTTTCCAAAACAACCTCAGACATTTTCGTATTGAGCCGCTTCTCTGGTGCGTTTACTTTTTTCTTCGTAGGCTTTAACTATTTTAGCCACCAAGCCATGACGAACCACATCTTCGGACGAAAACGTCACCGAAGAAATGTTATCAACATGTTTCAACGTGCTCAACGCGTCACGCAAGCCGGAAATCACGCCGCTCGGCAAATCCACTTGACTTAAATCGCCATTAACCACCATGCGGGAATTTTCGCCTAAACGAGTTAAAAACATTTTCATTTGCATTGGAGTTGTATTCTGCGCCTCATCTAAAATAATAAACGAATTGGCGAGAGTTCTGCCGCGCATAAAAGCAAGAGGTGCAATTTCAATTTCGCCCAAAGCCAACTTTTTATCAACCTGCTCAGCCGGTAGCATTTCATACAGCGCATCATACAGCGGACGTAAATAAGGATCAACTTTTTCTTTCAAATCACCTGGCAAAAAACCCAAATTTTCACCTGCTTCCACCGCCGGACGCGACAAAATAATTTTATCAATTGTGCCTTCCAACATCATTGAAACCGCCAGAGCAACCGCCAAATAAGTTTTACCGGTACCGGCCGGTCCCAAGCCGAACACCAATTCATTTTTCATCATTTCCTGAATATATTTAGCTTGGTTGGCCGAACGCGGATAAATATAGCGTTTTTTGGTTTTGAGCACAATATCGGTCAGATTTTGCTTATCATCTTCAGTGTGCACATCACCGCTCATTCTTACAGCTGCTTTTACTTCTTGCTCACCCACATCAACCCCGCGGCTGACTTTGTTATAAAGAATTTCAATTGCGGTTTTGGCATTTTCCACATCGCTAGTATTGCCTTTAACCGTGATCTGATTGCCAAAGCTTAAAATCTCTACATTGAGCATTTTCTCAATCAGCCGCAGATTGCTGTCTGCCTCGCCGACAAGCTGTTGCACCAGTTGATTGTTAAACAATTCAAAACAAATTTCCGCCATCTTAAATCTCCTTTCCGGTCAGCGAATTGGTGGTCGCTTCCACAATTTTTACGTCAATTATTTTATTAATATTATCACCGTTTGTTTCAATATGCAAGTTCTGCATATACGGAGTGCGCCCGATAAGCTGTCCTTTGTGCCGTCCTTTTTGTTCCAAGAGCACCGGCATAACCTTACCGACACAGCTTTGATTAAATTTAGTTTGGTAATCAAACAAAAGATTCTGCAAAATTTCCAAACGTTCTTTTTTGACTTTTTCTTCAACCTGATTCTCCATAACCGCCGCCGGAGTTCCCGCTCTGCGGCTGTATTTGAACGAAAACGCCTGAATATACTTCACCTCGTCTACCACATCGAGCGTTTTCTGAAAATCATCATCGCTCTCCCCCGGAAATCCGACAATAAAGTCCGACGACATCCCAATATTCGGATTGGCTTTTTTGAGTTTTTCCACGATTCGTAGATAATCGCCCGAAGTATGCCGTCTGTTCATCGCCTTCAAAATCCGGTCTGAACCAGATTGAATCGGCAAATGCAAATAAGGCATTAAAAACTCAATATCTCTATGGCATGCAATCAAATCATCATTCATATCCGCCGGATAAGATGTTGTATAGCGAATGCGCTTTATCCCCTCGAGTTCGGCAACCCGATGCAGTAAATAAGCCAAATCCCGTTCCTTACCGTTTTCATCTTCACCGTGATAAGAATTTACATTCTGTCCCAAAAGATTTATTTCCAATGTGCCGGTTGCCAAAAGCCGTTTGGCTTCATTAATCACTTCCGCCACCGGCCGTGAATACTCCACTCCGCGTGTATACGGAACCACACAATAAGTGCAAAAATTATTGCATCCTTCCTGAATTGCCAAATACGAACAAGCTCCTTGAGCTTTGTTTTCCGGCAGGAAATCAAACTTACTTTCGGCCGGAAAGTCCGTATTAACTACGCTTTTGTGTTTTTTATCCGCCTTAATTTTGCGCAGCACTTCCGGAATCTTATGATACATCAGCGGTCCCAACGCAAAATCGACATACGGTGCGCGTTTGATAATCTGCACATCTTCAGCTTGCACCACACAACCGACAACCCCGATAACGGTATGCTTACCGATTTCTTCTCGCTCAAGCTGAATCAGATGCGCCCGTCCCAAATCGGAAAACAGTTTTTCCGCCGCTTTTTCTCTGATATGGCAGGTATTAAATAAAACAATATCTGCCTCGGCTTGTTTGTTTGTTTCCTCATACCCTTCATTTTTAAGCATGTCGGCTATACGCGATGAATCATACACATTCATCTGACAACCGAAAGTTTTGATAAAATATTTTTCAGACACTTTATATTTCCTTATGTTTTCATTATATCAATTTTTAAGACATTATCCGCAAAATTTCAAATCTTTTTTGCGGATTGCACCGATAATTACGCAAAATAATATACAATGAGAAAATTTATATTTTTTTAAATTGTTTTATCGTACAATGCACTTTATGTTAATATCTGTAAGGAGAAAGTATCCGTATGTCCAGTATAAATAATATCTTACCGTCTTATCTGAATTCTGCCACTCTTGAGGAAAAAATTGTGTTTTTCAGAGTCTTGTTGCATTTGGCGAACGCAGACGGCTTTACCGCTAAAGATGAAGTAACTTTCATTAAAGAAGCAGCACAAACTCAAGGTATTGATAATTTGGAAATCATTGCCGATTTTAAGGATGAAAAAAAATTGCTCCAGGATGTGAAAATCATCAAAAACCGCCATCTGGCAATGGAACTTATACGCGAAATGTGTATGCTTTCCCACGTTGATAATATCTTATCTGATGAAGAAACGCTGTTTATCGGCAAAATTGGTATCGCGTTGGGAGTTGAAATAGAAAAAATAGAACAAATCAGCAATTGGGTTATCGACCATATTTTTTGGTTGGAACAGGCTAAAGTCATCTTTGAGGAACGTTAAATCATGGGGCGTTACGAAAATTGTACACATTTTGATGCTCTGTACGATGCCGCAGAAAATTGCTTTCCGAGTATCAGCCGGCAAAATGCCTGCACAGTTGTTCGTGAAGTTATGTTGGCTCCGAACGACTATGAGGTTGAGTTCAGCAACAAAACTTATACCAAAACACAGATAATGAAAATGTTGGCAAAAGAATTAGCGCTGAGTTGTGTTTACGAATCTCCCGAACAAACCCACTTTGATATTCTGGAGAATGCCGCCAATATTATAAAACACATGAATGATGGATATGTTTCTCGTGAAGATTATCAGGAGCGTACCGAATTTTTGGAAATGGTTGAACGCTACGAATTTACGCTTTTTACTGCGTTCTGCTTGCTGCGCGTAGCTTCTCCCGATGCGACCGAACGCTTGGAAGAGCTGCGTCTAAACATTACCCGTTTACGTGAAATCCGCGATCTAATCCGGAACTATACGCGGGACACACCTGATGTGGAAATTGATCGCGATGAATACGAGCGCGCCAAACCGATTTATAAGATGCTGAAATCGTTGCAAAGTTTAGGGTATAATTATAATTTTAGTCCCAAAGAACGTTCAAGTCTTGATATCGACCACGAGGATGACAACGATTTAACCGAATCTTTCAATGCTGAAAATTGGCTTAAAAGAATTATGCTGTTAGAATTGCGTTTTGAAGTAAATATACCGGCAGAGCTTACGACTTCTACCGAAGTTTCTACCGAAAACAGCAAACCTACGGCAAACGTTTTGACTGAAGACATTGGCGAACGCATTGCCAAATTGCGCGGTACCTATAACAAAAGAAGATTTGACAAGAACAGATTTCTTGTGTTAGAAAAAGCAGAAGAATCATCTTCTGACGATGAAAAACATTAATTAAGGAGTAAAAAAATGGGAATAGTCGGATTATTTGTACTGCCACTGTTGAATATTCTGAGTATTGTAATCGATTTGTATTTCAAAGTTGTGGCCGTAGATATCATACTTTATTGGATGCTGCATTATAAATTGCTTTCGGTACATAACAAATATGCCGAGAAATTTATGGAAATACTCAAAAACCTGACCGAACCTGTATATAAAGCGATTCGCAAAAAGGTACCGCCTGTTTCCGGATACGATGTTGCACCTTATGTTTTGCTTCTGATAATTATTTTTATATATCAATTTATATCCAACTTAACCAAATGGATTGACCGATATATGTAAAATGTCTTTTTTTGAAGCGGCAAAAAACGGATTTTATATCCGCATAAAACTGACACCGAATGCTGCGACATGCGGGTTCGGTGGATTGTTTCTATACACTGACGATTCAACTTATTTGAAAGCAAGTGTAACCACTCAGCCCGAAAAAGGGAAAGCAAATAAAGAAATTATACGCATGCTGTCTAAAGAATTAGATATACCGAAACAAAACATTGAACTGATAAGCGGCGCGACAACTCACTTTAAGAGGTTTTTTGTAGCTCAAACACTGACACCGCAACTGACAGAAAAATTAAATAGCTTGATTAAAGGAAAAAAAGATGACCGCTAAAATTATCGATGGACGCGCAATTGCCACACAGATTCGCACCGACTTGCAACAAAAAATTCTTCTTTTATCGACAAAACCAAAATTGGCCATAATCTTGGTAGGAAACGACGATTCCAGTTTAATCTACGTTCGCAACAAACAAAAAGCAGCAGCCCAAATCGGAATGAAAACTCAACTTTATCATCTTGAAGAAAATACTAAGGAGACTGACTTACTGCAACTTATTCGGCAATGCAATGATGATTCTTCCGTCAATGGCATCATTGTCCAGTTGCCGCTACCAGAGCATATCAACACCAACCGCGTCATTAATGCCATATCTCCCCTTAAAGATGTCGACGGTTTTAATCCCTACAATACGGGAATGCTGCAAAACAACGAGAAGCCGTATTTTATTGCCGCAACTCCACTCGGAATAATGACTTTGATTGAATCTGTATGTTCCGATTTATGCGGAAAAAATGTAGTTATAATCGGTGCTTCACTAATTGTGGGGCGTCCACTAGCAACATTGCTGCTCAATCAAGAATGTACGGTGACTATTACCCATATTCACACCCGCGATATTAAAGAACTTACGCGTAAGGCCGACATTTTGGTAGCAGCCTGCGGAGTCGCCGGATTAGTAAAAAATGATTGGATAAAAACCGATTCGATTCTAATTGATGTCGGCATCAACCGCGAAAAAGGCAAAATATGCGGCGATATAGATTTTGAAAGTGTTGCTGCATCTGCTGCGGCCATCACTCCGGTTCCGGGCGGTGTCGGTCCCATGACTATTGCCATGTTGTTGCAAAACACCGTTGATGCCTATTTTTTACAGCACAACCTTTAATTTTATCGATTCGCAATTATATTTTCCTCATCACTCACAATAAAAGGAAGATATTATGTTGCAAACGAATATTAGTAATATTTTTTATTTTGACGCACAACGCGGCATGCAATCGGCATTCAATGATATATTTACCCATCAATCGGTGCAAACATTTACCTCCGATAATATTTATCAATTCTTGCGCTATGCCCGCGAATTACCACCTGACGCCATGATACTTAATTTATGCAACAGCAACCGCAGCACAATAAATTCGTTCAAAAGCCTGGAACAGGAAATTACTTCCGATAAATATCCGGTTATTGTCATGAAGTCGCACAATGAATCGTTTGAATACAGTCCGAGAATTGCACATTATTTGAGCATGCCGCTTGATTTTCACAAACTTACGGAGATAATTGAAAGTTACAGTTTTGGTAACAAAACTCCGCAATTAATGTTGTTGGACAAGTTTTCATCACAATCTGATAAACTGCACGAGTGGCTGGCGGCTCGTAATATCTCTTATTTTGAAGTGCACAATATTGATGCTGCCTCATTATATTTGCAAAAAAATCAACCGCACGCTGTATGGATTGAATATACACCGGAATTTATTGCCGCACGCCATAATTTATCTCATTCGCATATTTTTTATGTGGACAGACAACAGGATACAGATGAAATTCAAAAATTTTTGCCTTAGTATTGCAAAAGAATTGCAACACTGAAGGGAAACAATGTTTTTCAGCCGATTCATTCGCCGTATTTATGACGAAGTTATACACCTTTCAACAGCCCAACACGCACTTTTTTGGTTGGCTGCTGTTTCTTTCATAGAAAGCTCGTTTTTTCCGATTCCTCCGGATATTATGCTCATACCGATGATTCTGGCTGCTCCGAAGCAAGCATGGAAAATTGCCGGTGTCTGTACTATATCCAGTGTTATCGGTGCTTATCTCGGATATATTATCGGTTTTTATTTTTTTCAGCTGATTGCCGAACCGCTTCTGGATTTTTACGGATATTTGGAAAAATTCAATAAATTTAAGGATCTTTATACAGAGTACGGAGCTTGGATTGTTTTCGGTGCCGGCATCACTCCATTTCCTTATAAAATCATAACAATTGCCAGCGGAGTAGTGCACCTTAATCTTGCGGTATTTACCATTGCCTCAATCATTGCCCGCGGTCTGAGATTTTTTGTGATTGCCTGGCTGTTAAAAGCTTACGGAGAAAAAATGAGATTATTTATTGAAAATAATCTCGGCTGGCTGTCGGTACTGTTTTTAGTTTTGCTGATCGGCGGCTTTGCCCTGATTAAGTTTTTCTGAAACATCTTTTTTCAGCTTCAGCATATAATCAATAACATCAGGATCTTCCCACTGAATTGAACCAGTGATCTGCCCAATTTCTTCGCCGTTTTTATTCACTAAAATTGCCGTAGGTGTAACCGAAATTCCCATACCGTCGCGGAAATTGGCTTTTCTGTCATTAAAACTGACCATATTATTCGCACCAAGACGTTTCAAAAAAGCTCTTTTTTCCGCAACATTTTTCCATTCTTTTTCCGGAGAAATTAAAATTACTTCTATTCCCTTATCTCTGGTCTGTTGCACAAAACGCCCCAAATGCAATAAATCTTTCAGACACGGTCCGCAACTTCTGGACCACACCACTGCCATCAGTAAATCCGAATGAAATTCCTTCAGCTTATATGCATTGCCGTTATCGTCATAAAAACTCAAAGACGGCATGTATCGCGGCTGCGGAAACAAATTAATTTTGGCATCAGCAACAGCGATGCTTCCGAAAAATAAAAACAAAACAGGCAATATTCTCAAAATCTTATACATTAATTAACAACTTTCTACGAAAAAAATAAAATGTCTTTAACTTTTATCCGATAATATGTTAAATATAATCAAAACATTCAAAAAAAAGGTTAATAAATGCAAAATCCATATAAATTTATTATGCTGATTTTACTGGCGGCATTTATAGCTGCCAATCTTACTGCATGCGGACGTTATTCACAGCCGTATCCGGTTAAGGGCAGCGGTTTTCCGCACAGTTATCCGCATGAACAGGAGCAATTAAATGGCAGATAAAAATACTATAGAGCGCATTCCTTACGTAGAATTTGCCGACAATGCCAACGAACGCACCCCGTGTGTTTTGGTGCTTGATTGTTCGGGCTCCATGCGTGGCGAACCGATTAAGCAACTCAATGCTGGATTGGTAGCACTTGAAAAAGAGCTTAAAGAAGACATTGATGCTAGTTCTCGTGTCCAGCTGCTCATCATCAAAGCCTTCGGCAAAGATGAAGTTAAGGTAGAATCCGATTGGATTGATGCCATGAATTTCACGGCACCGGAGATGGAGGCCGGCGGCTTGACTCCGTTGGGTAAAGCTATGGAAATGGCTTTGCAAAAAATTGAGGAGCAAAAGTGCCTTTATGACAGTTGCGGCGTAACTTCCAAGCGACCGTGGATATTTCTCATCAGTGACGGGGAACCGACTGACTACGGCTGGGAAGATTCGGCAGAAATATGCCGTTATGCACAAAAAAACAAAAAAGTCGTTATTCATGCTATCGGAACTCAGGGCGCAAATCTGGAAAAGCTGGCAAAATTCTCTTTGCTTCCGCCTAAACGCTTAACCGGATTGAAATTTACTGAATTTTTCCTGTGGCTCAGCCGCAGTGTTTCCTGCATTTCTAAGGCGGCTCCGAATGCTAACAATTATCTTGATGATATAACTGAATGGAATGAAAAGTAGAAAGATGCCTAAAAACAGCAGCAACATTCGGCTTCTATCCGTTTCCGTTCGCGGGGCTTTACATAAAGCTAATAATTTGCCGTGTCAGGATTACAGCTGTTATAAGCATGATAAAAACAAAACCGTTGGAATTGTTTCGGACGGAGCAGGTTCCGCTAAATATTCCAGAATCGGAGCCAAAATAATCTGTCAAACCTTGTGTGATTTACTTATTCGCTCCAACCTAAGAGATATAAGAGATAACGTTATCAAAGCAATTAATATTGCCCGCCGCAAATTAATTATGCATCGTTTGAATAAGAGCAAAAGCACTGATGAACTGATTAATTTTTCGGCAACCGTAATCGGATTCTTTTGCCATAACAATCATGGTATATTTTTTCATATCGGTGATGGTGCAGGTATCGCATTTGGCTCAGGATCTTACGACAATTTAATCATATCCGAACCGGAAAACGGCGCATTTTCTTGCGAAACATATTTCTACACCATGGATGACTGGCAAGATTGCTTGCGTTTTATACCGTTTGAAAATGTTGATCGATTACTTCTGATGACCGACGGTGTAACCGGTTTTGTGTTTTCAGATGACTTTTATAAAATTCATCACAAATTTTTAATTCCTATAGTAGAATACCTCGAAAATGAACCGCGTCAAACTTATGCTGCCAAAGCATTAAAAAATACTTTGGACGATGTCAGAGCGCGTCGCTTAAATGCTGATGATAAAACAATTTTATGGGCAAAACTGCAATGACGGAAATTGAGCAAACATATCTGGCCCTCTATCCGGACGGACACAACGAAAAAATACTCTTAGGAGAGCTTTTGCATAAAGGAGGAGCTGCCGGCAAAATTTATCTCGATGCTTCACACCAAAACAGTGTAGCCAAGATTTTCCATGAAAAAGAACGCAGCGGCACCAATCGCCGGAAATTGGAAGCAATGCTGCTTAATCGTCCGAACATTCCCGCCATTAATTACAAAGGCAAAGAGTATATCCAAATTACATGGCCGACTGCTCTGCTGGAAGATGCTCAAGGTTATTGCGTCGGCTACTTGATGCCGCAAATCGATACAACCGAAGCCGTGTCATTAGACCATTTGATTCAAAAGGCCGTGCGTCAAAAACTTGGACTGACAGAACGCTACGAAGCTCGTGTTTTTGCCGCATTCAACATTGCCACCATTGTTGCCAAACTACATGCTTGCGGCCATTATATTGTAGATTTAAAGCCGTCTAATGTTTATGTTTACAAGAAAAATCAATTGGTCGTTGCTTTTGATTGTGACGGTTTTTCCATTCGTGGTGAAAATGGAGCACGCTACCCTGCCGAATTTGTAAGTGAAGAATATATTTATCCCGAAGGAATGCAATTAACTTGCAAAGAAATGGGTGAAGAACAGGATAAATTCGCTTTAGCCGTAATCATATTCAAACTTTTAAACGAAGGCATTCATCCATTTTCCGGTACACCGCGTCAAACCGGTGATATGCTTTCGATTCAAGAACGCATAGCCGGTTATCATTATGCTTACGGATTTTGGCCGGATAATTATCAGATGCCAAATCCGTACAGCATCCACGATTATCTTGATAAAGACACTATGAATCTGTTTGAGCGTGCTTTTACCAAAGGAGGAGAACGTCCTACAGCACTTGAATGGCAAACTCATCTGGCATATTTGCTTGATCATCTTAAACCATGCAAAAAAGACAAAAACCACGTTTATTTTACACCCAAAGGATGTGGTTTGTGTATTGTTGCCGAAAAATGTAAAGAGCAGGTTGAGAATTACAAAAAACAACAGGAAGAACCACAGACCGTACGTGGTTTGAGCATAAAAGAACTGGCTACCGAAAATTTAAGCAAAACCAAACAAGAAAAAGAACAGATTCAAAATATGCGGCATTATGTACTATACAGTTCATTAGTGTTATACGCATTATTTTTTACTTTTCTATATAAAATAGCTTCAACATTTAAGGAGTTGCTTATTTCTTGCGGCATTTTTACACAACTGATTTTAGTCGTTTTATTTATTATCGGTATTAATCATTTTTTAGCATTTATAACTCCGATTATACCTAATAAAAAATACCACAATATACTAAGTATGCTGCAGATTTACGGTTATATCTGCGTTTTGATTGCATTTACCGTTGTTAACGGCATGCCATTGGATTGGTTCAGATTAGTTCCGTAATTTCACAATAGTTTCCTTAAGGTAACTATGAAACGTAAAAGTGCCTACTTTTCAAATAAACAAAAAGTGATTATATTTTATTTATATTCCGAATTGGTTCGGAAAGTAACGTTGTATGGCAAAAACACAAAAGAGGCACAAAACAATGAAAGCATTAAATAAACTCAATATTTCTGGGGCTATGGTATATCCGCTGATTGAAGGCGGTAAAGGTATTAACGGCACCGATGGCAAAAGCTCGGGTTCTTGGGCTAAAGAAGGAGGTGTAGGAACCATATCCATGGTCAGCCCGACTGAAATTTCGCTGGAAGGGACTATAATACCGGAAATTTTCCATGAAAAAATCCGCGCCAAACGCCACCGCGAAATGGTAGAGTACGCAGTCAAAGGTGGTATAAGTCAAGCTCAAATAGCACATGAAATTGCTAACGGTAACGGTCGTATTCATATTAATATGCTATGGGAAATGGCGGATTCTCAGGAAGTAATTGTGCGAGTTTTGGAAGGAGCCGAAGGCTTAATTCATGGTGTAACCTGCGGTGCCGGTCTGCCGTATAATTTAGGTAAAATTGCTTCCGAACATAACGTTTATTACTATCCGATTATTTCTTCTGCTCGGGCAATGACTGTCTTGTGGAAGCGCTCGTTTAAGAATTATGCTGAATATCTCGGTGGTGTAGTATACGAAGACCCATGGTTGGCCGGAGGACATAACGGCTTATCCAACGCCGAAAATCCACTGGCTCCGGAGCGTCCGTACGAACGCTTAGTTGCTCTGCGTAAGGTCTTAACCGAACTGGGGCTCAAAAATTTGCCAATTATTATTGCCGGCGGTGTATGGAGTTTAAGTGATTGGCAAGATTATATAAATAATCCGGAATTGGGCAATGTTGCCTTCCAGTTTGGCACTCGTCCGATGATAACCAAAGAAAGCCCGATAAGCGATGCATGGAAACTGCTGATGATGCACGCTAAAAAAGGCGATGTTATTTTACAAAAATTCAGCCCCACCGGCTTTTTCTCATCTGCCATCAAAAACAACTTTTTAAGTAATTTGATGCGTCGTAAAAAGGCCGAAATACCATATAGTGAAACAGCTACAGATGAGATGACTTTTTTGTTGCCGATTGCTCCGCACAAAGCAGTTTACATCAATCCGGCTGATAAAAAACAGGTAGAAGAACAGCGATCCGAAGGATATTCAATGATAAAAGAAACGCCGGATTCGACTTTGGTATTTCTGACACCGGATGAATGGATAGAAATGCAAAAAGAACGTTCCGAATGTGTGGGCTGCCTTTCACAATGCCAATTTTCCAGCTGGTCACGCGAAAACGGTTCCACCGGCAAAATTCCTGACCCGCGCACTTATTGCATTCATCGTACATTGATGAATATCGGACACGGTGGAGATATCCAAAATAATCTGGCGTTTGCCGGTCATAATGTTTACCGTTTTTCCTCTGATCCGATGTATGCACACAATCATATACCGAGCGTACATGAACTGTTTAAGGCTATTTTGGAAGGGAAGTAATACTCAGTTCCATATAATAAAAATTCCCGATATTGCTATGCTTATCGGGAATTTTTATATTTAAACGAAACTTTGGAAACTATTTAGCTTCGATTTTCTTACCTTTAAGATCAAATTTTTCAACTTTAGCATTGTCATTCAACTCTTTAATGATTTCTGCTACTGCTTGCTGGCTCAGATTAATTTTAATCTGCTCTGAAACCGCATTCAATTCCAAAGGCTTGGTATCACGGATGTCTTCAACAAGAATCACATGATAACCAAATTCTGTCTTAACCGGTTGCTTAGAATATGTGCCTTTTTCTTGAGCAAATGCGGCTGCCGAAAATTCAGGCACCATAACTTTTGATGTAAAGTACCCTAAATCAGACTGATCTTTTGAATATTTAAGGGCAAGTTCATCAAAGGTAGCTTCTTTTGCATCCAACTTGGCGATAATTTCTTTTGCCGTAGCTTCGGAATCAACCAAAATATGTTTAGCTTTAACTTCTTTTTCGCTTTCAAACTTAGCTACATAGTCATCATAAACTTTTTTTACAGCTTCATCGGTAATGCGTTCTTCAACTCTTTGCTCCACATAGACCTGACGAGCCAATTCATCTTTCATCTCAGCCAACTTTTCTTTATAAAGAGGGGTTTCTTCAACTTTAGCTGCTGCCGCTGCACGCGAAGCCAGTTTACTGTTTACTGCCACATCGAGTGCCTGATTATAAAAATCCTCGAACGAAACCTGAGTTTTTATTTGCGGATTCTTTTCATAAACATCTCTGAGTTCAGAAACCGGAATAACCTCTCCGTCCACAATTGCGGCAACACCGCTGTTTTTTTCGGCATGAACCTTATACGTTAAAGCGCCGGCGATTAACACAATGATAGCCGCAGACGTTGCGATAATATATTTTTTTTGCATTTGATTTCCTCCTAATTAAACAAATCACATCCACTATACCCTTAATATTTTAAATTTCAATATAAGTTTATAACTTTTGCGCAGAGTATTGACTTTACGATTTAATCAAACTAAGTATTATAAAACATAATATCGTAAGGAATACACATGTTAGGAAAAATCGCTCGTAAAATTTTTGGCAGTGCCAATGATCGTTTTGTAAAGAAACAATATAAAATCGTAAATCAAATAAACGCCTTGGAGCCGGACTTTATCAAATTAACCGATGAACAGCTTAAAGCAAAAACCGATGAATTTCGTGAACGCCTCAAAAAAGGCGAAACACTTGATGATATTTTACCGGAAGCATTTGCTGCCGTACGCGAAACGGCAAAACGGGTCTTGGGACAACGCCATTATGATGTGCAAATCATCGGCGGTATAGTTTTGCATAAAGGTATGATTGCCGAAATGAAAACCGGAGAGGGTAAAACGCTCGTAGCAACACTCGCCGCATACTTAAACGCTATTGAGGGCAAAGGTGTACATATCGTTACGGTAAATGACTATTTGGCAAAACGCGATGCTGAATGGATGGGGCAGATTTATCGCTTTTTAGGCCTAACAGTAGATTATATTGTACACGGCAAAAACGATAACGAGCGCCGTACTGCCTACAGTGCAGATATTGTTTACGGTACCAATAATGAACTCGGCTTTGATTATTTGCGCGATAATATGAAATTCAGTTTAGCCGAGCGGGTGCAGCGTGATTTTAATTATGCCATCGTCGACGAAGTCGATTCGATTCTAATTGATGAGGCACGTACTCCGCTGATTATTTCCGGACAGGCTGAAGATTCTTCCGATACTTATGTTAAAGTAACAAAGTTAGTGCCTTTCCTAAGCGAAAGTGACTATGAAAAAGATGAAAAACGCCGCACTGTAACGCTCACAGAATCCGGAATGGAGCATATTGAGCAACTACTCCGCGGTGCCGGCTTGATTACCGACGGTGCTTTGTACGACATCGGTAACGTTAACCTGGTGCAACACGTAAACAACGCTCTGCGCGCACACAAATTATTCCAACGTGACGTTGACTACATTGTCAAAGACGGTAAAGTGGTTATTGTTGATGAATTTACGGGACGCATTATGGAAGGTCGCCGTTTCAGCGACGGATTGCATCAGGCATTAGAAGCAAAAGAAGGTGTGGAAATCCAATCAGAAAATCAGACACTGGCCTCCATTACTTTCCAGAACTACTTCCGTCTGTATCCCAAATTAGCCGGTATGACCGGTACTGCCATGACCGAAGAAAATGAATTTTTTGATATATATAATTTAACCTGTGTGGAAATTCCAACCAATAAGCCGGTCATTCGTGAAGATTTACAGGATGAAATTTATCGCACCGCAAATGAAAAGTATAAGGCCATAATTAATACCATTATTGATAGTCATGACCGCGGGCAGCCTGTTTTAGTGGGCACAACTTCGGTAGAAAAATCCGAAGTGGTAGCCGAGCTGTTGCACAAAGCAGCTCCTAACCTCAAATTTGAAGTTTTGAACGCCCGCCATCACGAACGTGAAGCTGCCATCGTGGCACAGGCTGGTGTCTCCGGAGCAATTACCATTGCTACCAATATGGCCGGCCGCGGTACAGATATTCAGCTCGGTGGCAACCCTGACATGAAACTTAAAGAGAAACTTACAGGAGAAGAAACTGCAGAGCAAATCGCTCAAATCAAAAAGGAAATCGAAGCCGAGGTTGCGGCCGATAAGGAAAAAGTGCTCAAAGCAGGCGGTCTTTATATTGTCGGTACCGAGCGCCACGAAAGCCGCCGTATCGACAATCAATTACGCGGCCGTTCCGGTCGTCAGGGCGATCCGGGTACTTCCAAATTTTTCCTCTCAATGGAGGATGACTTGATGCGCATTTTCGGTTCCGAAAAGATTTCTACAGTCTTGCATCGATTGGGCTTGCCGGAAGGCGAAGCACTCGTTCACCCATGGATTAGCAAAGCTTTGGAAAAAGCACAGAAAAAAGTAGAAGAACGCAACTTTGATATTCGAAAAGATTTGCTCAAGTATGATAACGTTATGAATGAGCAACGCAAAATTATTTACACCGAGCGCCGTGAAATTATGGAGCAAGAGGATGTATCCGATATCATCAAGGATATGCGCGATGAATACTTAGAAGGTATTATTCGTGCCCATATTCCATACGGAACTTCTACCGAAGAGTGGAATATTGATGGCTTAAAACAAGATATTCAATCTACAACAAGTTTCAGCATGCCGCTGGCAACTTGGTGCAACAATCCTGATATTGACAGCGATAAAATGCAAGAACTCATTTTAGCCGAGGTTGATAATCGTTTAGCGGAGCGTGAACAAAGTTTGCCGCCGCAAGCCGTTAAAATGGTACAAAAAAGTATCTTATTACAAGTTCTCGATCAATTGTGGAAAGATCATATTGCCGCGTTGGATTTAATGCGCCATACCATTGTACTGCGCGCTTACGGTCAAAAAGATCCTCTCAATGAATATAAAAAAGAAGCATTCAACATGTTTTCCGAATTATTGGATATTCTTAAAGAGCGTGTTACAATTGTTATTTGCCATACAGTGATCCAAACAGATTCTGAACAACAGATGCAACGTGCCATGAACAAAGAACAAAATCGCAAAATGTCGACATTCCATGACGGAGCCATCACCGCAGACGAAGAAATCGATAAAGATATTTTCTCTGATGTCGGCCGTAATGATCCTTGCCCGTGCGGTAGCGGTAAAAAGTTTAAGCATTGCCATGGCCGTTTGGTATAATTTGGAGAGCAAGCTATGTTCAGAAGACAAGAACCTGAGACCAACCTTGAGAAATTTTTAGAATTCTATGACCACAATTATAAAAAACTGAAAAGATTATTCATTTTTACTTTTGTGTGCATATTCTTGCTGTTATTTTCACGGTTGGCTTTCTGGGCTGTTGATCGCTATACTTTTAATCGTGATTTGAACCGTACCGTAAACCAAATTTCGCAATTGGTTGATAATGTGCGCACAACTTATGCCATATACACCGAAACCCAAACAGATATTATGCGCCTGATGGCACAATCAAACACCATGCCTGACTTTTTGGTGCAAGACGGTAAATTTATCAATGTTTACGGCGGAGGCATTGTGGTTGCTTCATCTACTCCGATTATCAACAATAACAAATCATTCCCGACATTTAAGATCGCTTATCAAGGTCTCAAAAAAGAGGTATGTGAAGCATTGTCGCTCTTAGATTGGGGAGATGAAGAAAGCGGGCTCATAGCAGAAGCACTGGGCTCAATTAACGAACAGGGAATTGACACTGCATTGCGCGATATAGAAGAAGAGCCGAAAGAGGAAATTGTTGAAATCACTTTGGACAACGGCAGCAAAAAGTTTGTGAAAAAGCCTGCACCAATACTGTTCAATGTTGCCAAACCAAATGATGCCATGATTCCGACACCATTCACTGCGGCTCAAGCTGCCGACGCTTGTAATTGCGGTACTCAACGCTCTTGCTCGTTTGCGTTGCGTTATTACACATATCTGCGCTGATTAATTATAGCCGTAATAAATGCTCGGAAATATCTCGCGTCATCTGATGCACGGTTTCAGCTTGCGCTTCAACCAATGCCGGTACTCCGGATTTTTGCACTTTTGCTATATATGTCCGCTGTTCGCGTTTCAAGACTTTACCGCTCTTATCGCTAATTTTCCACCACGCCGTCAACACAACCTTATCGTCGGTATAGGCTTTCAAATTGTTGATTTCAATATTAACACTGTATTGCAAAGAAGCATCGTGAAAATAAGTGCGTTTAATATATGCATTCGGCAAATATGCAATTAAATCGTTGACTGCAGTTGTCTGGATGGTATCCGGCAATATTTCTGCCCAGCGATGAAATTCCAGAATTTGCACTTCTGCCGAATCTTTGTCATAAATCAACATCTGCGACTTATCCAACATATCCGGCACTTTAACTTTTGTTACCGCCACACTCATATTTTTAGAGGAAAGAGCATCAATACCGTCACTGTTCATAACGTAAAATTGTGATTGCGGCGAACGGAAACTGCAGGCATTCAGCAAAACGAACATACAAATCAACCATATTTTTTTCATTTTATTTCTCCTTTCCCTGAATAACGGCTTCCGGATGGCGTTCCAAATAATCGGTCAGATTTTTGAGCGAACGACTGGCTTTGGAAATATCTTCCAAAGTTTTATTCATATTCTCCAATGTCCTACCGGCACTTCCCGTTTTTTCATCCATAAGCGAATTCACTTTTTTTGACACATCACTAAGATTAGCCAATAACGACGGAATATTCTTATTCAAGCTCTCAGCCAGATCACTTAAATTTTTCATGACATCCGGTGCCGTTGCTTTGATGGTAGATGCTGTTTGCGAAATATCTTTCAGGATAATCGGAATACTTTCATCAATATTATCAATCAAGTGGCCGACACGAATAATGGTATCTTGCAAAGGAACATCCTCCAAATCCTTAGAGATTTGTGCAAAAGATGAGTATACGGTCGGAATTTCCGGATATTTACCGCTGCCGCGATAAACCGGTTTATCGTTCGGAAGCATTACCAATTCAATCATCAGCTGTCCGGTTAAAAAGTTAGATGTAATTAAGCGTGCTCTCAACCCTTTTTCAATTAAATTTTTTAAAAGGACTTCATATTCTTCTCTGCTCCGTTCCGGAGTGGAACCATCGTCGTTAAAAATCATATAAACCGGAGTTTTGAATGTTCCCTTTTCCAGATTTGTTATTAAGCGGATTTTAGCCACCTTTCCGACTTCCACACCTTGCAACACCACCGGCGAGCCGACACTCAAACCGCGCACCGATTCGTCAAAATACATAATCAGCATATCTTCGCTTCTTGCCGAATATTTTTGTTTAATAAAATAACCAATAATACCGGAAAAACAAATTATACCAATTAAGACAAACAATCCGGTAAGTTTATATGTTTTATTCATTTTTTCTTCTCTCCTCGCGTTAAGAATTTATATACTGCCTCGTTTGGCGGGTTTTTTAGCAATTCATTAGGGGCGCCCTTTGCCATAATGGTTTTGGTGGAGGCATCCAAAAAAATGGAATTGGTACCAATGGCAAAAATCGAGGCCAGTTCGTGAGTAACGACCACAATGGTTGTACCCAAACTGCGGTTTATTTCAATAATCAAATCATCCAAATTACGTGAACTTATCGGATCCAATCCGGCCGACGGCTCATCAAAATACACAATATCCGGATCGAGAGCCAAAGCCCGCGCCAAACCCGCACGTTTTTTCATGCCGCCGCTGATTTCGGAAGGATAAAAATCATCAAATCCGGTTAACCCCACTAACGCCAGTTTTAAGTGTGCCAATTCACGCATAGTCGCTGGTGAATAATCGGTATATTGTTGCATCGGCAACATAATATTTTCCGCCAAAGTCATTGAGCTGAACAGCGCTCCGCTCTGATACAAAATACCGGATTTTTCACGGATTTTCTGCACTTCAGCAACCGAAGCCGTGGCAATATCAACCCCATTAATCACCACCGAGCCTTTCAGCGGTGGAATAAGCCCCGTAAGAACACGCAGCATACTGCTCTTGCCGCAACCGCTGCCGCCCATAATGATAAAAATATCGCCTTTATTTACTTGATAATCGGCATCATGCAACAACACATAATCGCCGTAACCGACGTCCAACCCCTTAACATCAATAGCAACCGGTTTACTCATAGCCCCAACTCCATGCAAATAACCGTGATAATACCGGTAGCGACAATCATCCAAACAATGGCTCTGACTACGGATTGTGTGGTGGCGATACCCACACTGTCGGCATTACGTCCGCAATTAAGACCGCTGTAACAGCCGCAAACCGCAATAATAATACCAAAACAGAAACCATGAAAAACACCTACCAAAAAATTTTTCAAATTGAAAGCATTAATAGCATATTTCCAATATTCCTGATACGGCAAATCCATCATAAACACCCCGACAAATGCACCGCCGATCATTCCCATAATATCGGCCAACATCGTCAATATAGGCATAGCTATCAGCAACGCCAATAATCGCGGCAACACCAGAAAATCTATTTTAGAAAAGCCCATAGTTTGCAGAGCATCCAATTCCTCATTTACCTGCATGGTACCGATAGTAGCGGCATAAGACGAACCGGTGCGACCGGCCATAATAATACCTACCATAATCGCACCCATAATGCGGCACATACCGATAGTAACCAAACTTGCAACATAAATCTGCGCACCAAACGTTTCCAACTGAATAGCCCCGACAAAGGCCAATATCAACCCGACCAGAAAGCTGATTAATGATACAATTCCCACTGCTCTCGGACCGCAATCTTCCAGCACCGCCATAAAATCAACACGCCGCATAATCGAGCGAAAACCAATCCATCTGCCGACAGAAGCGCATATCTGTCCCAAAAAATTCATAACATTTGAGGTTTTTTGCAAACAATCCAGCGTAGCCTTACCCAGATTTTCCAAAAACGGCAAACCGACAGAACTGCCATGTGTCGGCTTGCGGTCGTCGGCAAATGCCAGACGCATCAAATCCCGCAAATTTTGCGGCAACGCGGATAAATCGCATTCTGCTCCTGCTGTTTTAGCTTTACGAATGCTCTCATACAAAATCACCAACAACGATGAATCCCACTCGCCCAAATCATCGGCACACAACACCAACTGTTTCGTTTTTTTTGCAAGCTGCCGCTCCAATTCCGCAAAAAATTCAGGATTATCATAGTTCAGCACGTCGCCTGATACGGATAAGCGTAAAGCATTATCCTCCGCACGTTCTAACTTTATGTTACTTTCCGTCTTTTTCCGCATTTTCCAAAGCCTCGGCAAGTTCTTCGGTTTCCAATTCATCTAAATCCTCGGATGCCACGGCATAGCTTCCATTGAACCAACGATTCAAATCGACATCCGCACAGCGTTTTGAACAAAACGGCATATACTCCTCTCCGACAAATAATTTGTCGCAAATCGGGCATTTATGCGTTTTGATAATCTCGCTCATGGTTCAACTCTTCCTGTACCATGACAAGTTGGACATTCCACTGTATATAAATCACGTAAACTCGGACGACGACGTTGGCGCAAAATTTCTATATTACCGGCGCGGCTCAATCCCAAAACGCGGCTGCGGCAAGCGTCATCGGCCAATTCTTCTTCCAAGCAATCAATAATGCTCTTCATAAAACGATATTCCGACGAACCGGCAAAATCGATGATGATTTTACCGGAAAGGTTGCGCAGACGAATCTGACGGGCAATTTCTTTGGCGGCTTCAATATTTAGGGAATCGATATCGCCGACATTGCGAATACCGCCGCTGTCCACATCAATGGCCACGCAAGCGCGAGTTTCTTCAATTTGCAGACTTCCGCCGCTTTTCAACTTAACCGTACGCTCCAATGCATCAATAATTGCATCATCAACTCCGTATTCCTCAAATCCGTCTTTTTGCTGTTTAACATTACCGTCAAATACTTTAGAAACCGCTTCGACCAAATTCGGTGTATCTACAACGACTTCTTTCAAACTGTCGCGATAACGGCGGATATATTCAAACAAAGGATTTTCCTTGGCAAATAACAATGACGGCGCCGTCAATGTTCTTGCCTTCTTGCGAATATCCTCGTAAACGGCACGTAGCTCATCCATTTCCGCCACAATCTGCTGTTCATCGGCATCTACTGACATGGTGCGCAATATCCAACCTTCCTGAGAATTGCATTTCTCACGCACAGCACGCGCCAACTGCTCAGCCTTTTGCACATCTTCGATTTTACGAGAGTATTCCACATCATACTTAAACGGACAATATACCAAAAAAGTACCGACAATTTGTACATTACGCACTACTTTTGCTCCTTTTTCAGCACGCTTTTCTTGCAAAACTTGCACCACAACGCTCTGCCCTTCGTTCATATTTGCCTCTTTCAAAGATGGTTCGTATGCATTCAAAAAGGCTTCATGCCCATCTCCGATATCGACAATAAAGCCATATCTGTCATCGGCCAGATTGATTTTCTTCACAATTTTGCCGAGATATACGTTTCCTTCAATGGCACGACGGTCATTATATATATCTATTTCCGCCAATCCGGAGGTGTCAAAAACAGCTATACCAAACGCTTCATCATTTCTGTCATAAATTATTTTTTCCGCTTTCATTTTATCCCTACTCCTTTTAACAAGTTCACTGTCTCATATAACGGCAGCCCCACAACGCCTGAATATGAACCGATCATCCGCGTAACATAACAGGCCAATTTGCCTTCAATTTTGTAACCGCATACACCTTTCCACTCACCGCATGCCAAATAATCATCCAAATCATCTTGAGACAAAACCTTCATTGCGATTTTGGTAGTAACCGTCCGCTGTAAAATTTTGCCGTCGCCAGTAATCAGACATACAGAACTGATAACACGATGCATGCGTCCGGACAACAATTCCATATATGTACGCTGTTCATCAATATTTCTTGCTTTATGTAAAATCCGTTGCCCAACGGCCACCACCGTATCACAAGCCAACACATTTTCTTGCGGAAACAGTGTTGCCACATGCCTTGCTTTTTCCAAAGCCATTCGCCGAACATAAGGCAAAGGCAACTCATGAGGCTGACAATTTTCATCAATATCCGCCGGACAAATTTTTTTTGGCTCATACCCAACTTGCCGCAATAAGGCTATGCGTTGCGGCGAACCGGATGCCAGTATAAAATTTTTTACGCTTTCCGAATTTTGCATAAACTATGCGCCATTATCGTCGTCAAAAGTCTTTTCCATACGTTCATGACGCTCTTGAGCCTCAATAGAGAGTGTGGCTGCCGGACGAGCCTCCAAACGGCTGATACCGATAGGTTCTCCGGTTTCTTCGCAATATCCGTACGTGCCGTCTTCGATTCTATCCAAAGCCTCGTCAATTTTGGTAATCAGTTTACGAATTCTGTCTTTGGTACGCAAATCCAAAAATTTATCGGTTTCCATTGATGCTCTGTCAATTTCATCCGGCTGATTTAACCCGCCCTGACGCAAATCGTCTAATGTATCGACAGATTGCGAAACAAGAGTTTTCTTCCAATTTTCCAGCTTCTGACGAAAATATTCCAGCTGCATTTCATTCATATATTCTTCGTCGGCTGACGGTTTATAATCCGGTGGTAATACAATAGATGTCATTTTACATCTCCTTTTATCTGATATAGTTTTACAATAATTAACAGCAATCACACATAACTTCAAGACTTATTCTTACTTAATAACATAAAGTTGTCAGTTAAACACCCAAGTAACCGTGTTGTTACGGCCATCCGTACACTGTCCGTCATTATCACCGACACCGGTAAGCTTGGCTCTGGTAGTTGGTAGACGGCATACTTTACCAGAACAAGTTTCATTACTTGAGAAGTTCAATGCACTGGATAAATTATCGCCCGAACCATACGTCTGCCAATACCAAGTCCACGTACCGACGGCAACCGCAAACAAATCAGCATATTGATTACGATGCCAATCCTTCAAAGCCAGTTCAACACATTGTTTTTTAGAAAGATTGTTATAGCGCACAAAAAATCTCTCCGGATTGTCATCAAAAATTCCAACCTCAGTCGTTCCGCCGAAAGCATGATAAATCTTAGTGCTACTACCGGAACCAACCACTCGGAAACTGTTCGGGATCAGCTCTCGTTTACCTTCTTTTACTTTATTGACAACTTCAGTATAGTCAACGTCAATTGCCGAAGAACGCACCATTGTCCCCACCAATTCCGTTAATTGCAGCGAAGCAACACTGTATTTATGCGTATCAAATGCACTGCTTACAATCCGCCCCACGGCAATAATAATTCCCATAGCAACCATCAGGTATCCCATCATCTCAATCATTGACCGTCCGGTTTGTGTTTTTCTAGTATCCATAACAATCCCCTTAATATTGCATTATGTTATCACAAAAAAACTTCATTCACAATAACTTTTATAAAATACTTTATTTTTTTTATAAGACGATTATAATGAAGCTGTTTAACATACAAGGAAAGATAAATGAAAAAGATTACCATTCTTTTAACAACTGCACTTTTAACTGCAATCGGCAGTAATACCGCATCAGCTGACAGCTATGATTATAAGCCGTACATAGGTATTGATTATGCTTACAGCCGCACCAATGCCTTTGGCGTTCGCCCGCAGCATCATACAGGTTATTTGCGCTTAGGTTCTGATTACAGTAAATATTTTGCTACCGAATTGTTTGTCGGACAAAGCACGCAAGACACCAATCGTGTGAGTGAATATAGCTTAAAAACTCGCTATCAGGCTTATGGTCTTGATATACTTGCCTTTCTTCCGGTTTACGGAAACTTTTCTTTGGCGGCAACCGCCGGTATCGGAGAATATATTTATAAAACCAAATTTTCGGCAGCTGATAATCATCGCGAACACGGTTACGGCTATCGATTCGGCGGTGGTGTAAAATATGCGTGGAACAACCATTGGCAAACCCGCATAATTTGCAGGCATATAGAATTTGATCATCTGAAAGGGTATAATCACGCTTTGGAATATTCTTTTGGGATAGAATATCATTTTTAAGTAAAGGAATAAAAATATGATAAAAAAAATCATTGTTATCATTTTGATGTTGGGGTTGTTTGTTTGGAGTCTCACTCTCACCCGAAAAAACAAAACCGAGCCGGTTATTGCTCAAACCGAAAGTACTCCGATACCTCAGGCAGAAGAAAAACTACCGGATGACGTTTATTCGTTCAACGCAAATGAATTGACTGCCGAATGTTCGGAAGGCTTAAACGATATGTTATGCAGCGTGGAAAATGCAATTAAGTGTACTTTAAAACCGGATATGGAAACTTGCAGCAGACAAAACTTGCCTGCTTTTATCTTCATGACAGATCCGACCGTAGAACGTCCAACCGAAATGAATTATAAATTTATCAACAAAAAAGTCTTACCGAACAGAACTACGGAAATATATACCGAAAGTTCGTGCAACGGCGGTTGGTTCGGTTTATGTCAGGGAACAATTATCTATGTTCTCGGACAAAACAATGGCAAGTGGATCATTCGCGATATTTACGCCGTTGAATAAAAACAATATCTTGCATCAAAAAAGGCACCGTATACGGTGCCTTTGCTTTATTAATACTTATTAAAGTTTCGTTGTTCCGATATGTTCCGGAGAATTATCAGCGCAGATTACCCTCTCTTTGCCGTAACTAACAAGTTTAGCCCGCTCATCACCCAAATGTTCTGCCACAAAAACCGAACACGAAGAAATGAGCATAATAGCCACAATCAATAACATTTTCTGCATTATCTTTTCCTTAAATCTGCACTTGATTAAAAATAGCTTACAATGTCAATATAAGGTCTAATTCCTAAACTTTGTTTAAATTCCGCAATATATTGTAACATTTCTCCCCATTCGGTCCATTTATCAACAAATTCTTTTGCAAATTCAGGAGATTTCGAGAGCTGAACCTCAATAATTTTTTTGAGCAGGCTGCGAGAACCCGACTTCATTTTTGCAAAATCGATATGCAATTTTCTATCTTCATCAAACCAAAACGCACCATAATCATGCAAATAATTATATTCGATTAAATCTGCCATGCGGTGCGCTTCTTTATCCTGCGGATATGCTTTCATAAAATGACGTTTAACAACCCACGTGACATAAATGGCTTTTAGTTCTTCCTCTGAGATAATACCGGACTTTACGTATTCCGGCATCATCGCCGCCGAGATCATATCGGCTTTATGCTCCTCAATAATATGATGATAAATGCCGAGCGCAGTCTGATACGTGCTGTCAGGTCCCAAAGAATGTCCGTTTTCGTGACCGATTGTAAATAGATGATCATATTCGTTGTTATAATATTTATGCAACTCAGGTATAACCAATTTATCTAGTATTTTCTTGGTTTTTTCCGATTCGCCGTCATACCGCACCTGGCGATGATATACATTACGCCTGCCGCCGCCCCGCATCAGACTCGGCTTATCGTTGTTCGGCAAATTCTGCGCCAGAGTAATACCGCCGCGGCACAAAGCATAATCCCCGCTCAGCGCGACAATATCAACATCAACCATCGTTTGCTTCAGCCCGTTTTTGCCGCCGACATTTTGCTCATATTTATCACTGTACGGCATCAATTTTGCCAACTTAACCATTTCTTCTTTGAACTTCAGCAACAATTCCGTACCCTTACGATTGACAATCCCGACTCGAATACCGAGCATATCTTTCGGCACCGGATTAATCTTAAATCTCTCCAACTTAGCACATAGCTTTTTATCCGAGAATAATTTTGACGTTAGTTTATCATCATAATTTTCGCGGCTTAAAGTAAATTCCAGCGGAGTATCTTGCATTTCTGCCCAATGTTTATCTGCCAAAACGTCCATCTCTTCGTTATTTTGCAACAAAGCTTGTGCCTGCCAACCGAGATAATCCTTGAACAATTTATCGTCAGTAAAATGAGCTGCACATTCCAGCTCATTGGCTATCTCAGAAAATTCATCGGCAAAATACTCTGTATAATCGATTGCTTTCAAATATTCCCCGTCTCGGCGCACCATCGTGCGCGCGCTTAAAATCTTACGAACTTCATCGGATTTACCTTCGTCCAGCATTTTATTGATAATCTGAGCCAATTCTTTTGCATTCAAATCCGTCGGATAAAAATTGCGTCCTTCGTATTGATGAATTCCCTCAAAAATTTCTACCGGCTCCTTATCAACACCGTTTGAGCCAGCTACACCATTCAGCGAATTAAACAATTTAAGAGTATTTGCAGCATACGGACTCTTTTCGGCAGCAACTTCCAATGCTTGCTTTTGCACCAAATTCATTGGATGATCCATTTCTAAAGCGACATCATTGATAATCCGCGCGGCATTAACCAAATATTTAAGTGCTTTTTTATCGCCGGTCGATAAATTTTTATACGATTCGTGTTCTCTGTCAATCAGCTCTATTCGCCGCATTTGCTGAGTTACGCGCTTTTTAATATCCGCTGCAGAATATTTGATTTTAAATCCGTTAATTTTCATTTTGTATCTCCACTGTTTTGAACTTATAATAATCTATATCCGAATCCGCGGCAGAATCCGGCACTTTGGCTCTAATCCGCAAAGCAGTCATCAATGCTCTCTCATCTTGCGGACGTTCATCTGCCGCCAACAATGCATTGTGACCATGGTATTGAATATATACACCGTCATCTGTTTCCAAATAATTAATCAATGGGGTATTTATATCCTTTTCAATTTTTTCCAATTCAGTCAAAATATATATTTTATAAGATGCTATACGATGCTTGACTTTTATTATCGCCTTACGCGCCAACTCTATAACCGCTACGATAATTCCCTTATTTTTGCCGATTTTAGCCCGCGAGAATATTTCTTTTCCATTTGTGCCGAAAAACCGAATATATACCGCACCACGATCAAATAAACGGTATGTCTGCGCCGTTTTATCCGGCCAAAATATTGGCATCTCAGGGGACAACGCCAAATTATGAGTAAAATAATTCAGGATAACTGCACCATAATGTTCTTTATATTTAACTAAATTATTTTTCTGCCGTTGCAGCTCCGATATTTTATTTCCGTTTTCTGTTTCAAACCAAGACGCATAATTTTCTTCCTGCGCCTGTGCCAGTTGCGTATCAACTTCATCAAAAACACGTATTTTATACGATTTTTTTTGCGCCAAATATATCATTTCATCAAACAAAAATTTATCCTGCTCATCCTCATTCAGTTCCAGTAGTGCTACTACCAGCATTTTATCGGTATTGAGTGCTTTTTCTGCTTTCTTTTCGAACTCAGCTTCATTTTTATCAATCGGAAATAATGTTACGGCAGCTGTTTTAAACTGTTGTTTCAGCAACGCCAAATGCTCTTTTTCAGTAAATGAACCGTTATAAATCAGCAAAATTTGATCATACTTTCCTGCTCTGTTTATTTCAGTATATAGTTTAGATATAACCCGTTTGCTTTCCGGTGTAATTTGTTTCGGAACCGCCAACATTTTCGGATTCTGAATACGGTTACGATCCCAGTGGCTCAAATAGCTGGTCAGAGATTTGTGTTTTGCCCTATCATTACGATAAAACACCGCCGCAATAACCGGTTGCACCACATCTTCTACTTCACGCACTCTGCCGAAATCCACGGCTTTTTCATAATTGGCGAAGTTATTATGATTAAAACGATTATAATTGGCCCAAATTATGAATCCGCAAAACACAAGCCACAACAGACGTATCATCCATTTTTTGATTTTGCGTTGCGTTGTTAACAGCATAATGTTGCCTCATCTGTATTTTACCGAACAGTTAAATTTTTATACCGCATTTTACCAGATTATCAAGCGACAATTTAATCACGGCATCTTCCAATTTTTCGATAATCGGCTCATCCAAAACCGCCACCACCTGCTTTTTTTCGGTGTTAATGGTTAAATATTGAGCGCCGTCTTCACACTCCAACCAATAGCGCACATCACCGTTTTTATGCTGATTGGCCTGCAAATTTGCATCAATCTTATCAAGTGCTGTCACCAAACGCGATTCGGCTGTTTTTTTATCTTCATATTCACGCCACAACTCAAAGATTCTTCCGCCGATTTCCGCCGGTAAAACCTCTTTATATTTCTGCATTGCCGCCAGTTCATTTGCGTCTTTAAGCTTTTTAGCCTCCGGATTCGCCCGCTGCACCGCCTTCGGACAATCGCCGATTTCCGCCTCAGCAATATCATGCACCAGCGCCAACTCCAAAAGCCGCGTAAAATTGTATTCGTGTTTTAAGTACGGATATACCAACATCAGCAGCCAAGCCAACTTAAAGCTGTGTGAAGAATCTGTTTCGCTTGTTCCGTCAGAAAGCAAGGTGGCTCGCTTAACCAAGCACACCTTGTCCAAAATTTTCATAAATTCAAGTATTTGCGCAATTTTATTTTGCATTTTTACCTATAAATTTTTTGCCGCCCAAGTACGGTTGCAATTTTACCGGAATCCGCACCGTACCGTCTGCCTGCTGATGATTTTCAATAAACGGCACCAACGCTCGCGGTGTGGCAATGCCGGTGTTATTCAGTGTATGGCAAAAACGAACTTTGCCGTCATTGCCGCGATAGCGCAAATTGGTGCGGCGAGCCTGCCATTCCGTAATATTCGAGCAAGAGTGTGTTTCGCGATAACAATTCTGCGACGGCACCCACGCCTCCAAATCATATTGACGATATTTCGGAGCACCCATATCGCCGGTGCAAACTTCCAAAACCTGATACGGCAATTCCAAATCCTGCAAAACTTCTTCCGAAATCTGCAACAAAGTTTTATGCCATTTTTCGCTCTCTGCCATATCATTTTTACAAATCACGAACTGCTCGGTTTTGAAAAATTGGTGCACGCGTACCAAACCGCGGGTATCCTTGCCGGCGGCACCGGCTTCGCGGCGGAAACACGGTGAAAATCCGGCATACAACACCGGCAAATCAGCCTCCGTCAGCATTTCATCGGCTCGGAGCGAGTTTAAAATCAGCTCTGCCGTACCCGACAAATATAAATCATCGGCCGGCATATAATAAATTTCATCACGAGCAAACGGCAAATATCCCTGATTAAACAGCGGCTTTTCCTTAGAAAGTGCCGGTACCGTAATCAGTGTAAAACCGTGTTCGCGCAATTTATCCATCACCAACATATGAATAGCCAGCTCCAGCTGCGCCAAATCATTCTTAATTGCATAGGTACGGGATCCGGAAACTTTAGCGATTCGCTCCATTTCGCTCCAGTCATTGATTTCCATAAGTTCAATATGGTCTTTCGGCTGAAAATCAAAGTGCGGAATTTCACCGACTTTGCGCCGCACCACATTTGCCGAATCATCAGGTCCGTCCGGACTTTCCTCACTCGGATAGTTCGGCATTCTGAGCATCATATCGTTGAATTTTTCTTCCAGAACAGCTAATTGTTCCTGTTCTTTTTTAAATTCTTCGCCTACCGCCTTACTTTTAGCGATAATTGCCTGTTTTTCCTCATTTGATGCGGATTTAATTGAGTTACTGAGTTTGTTTTTTTCTTCTGCCAAAGCCTGCGATGAAGTTTTGAGCTTATTCATTTCATAAAACGCCGCCAGCAGCTCGTCCACCTTCTCGGCCGGAAAACCCTTTCGTCCCAAGCTCTTTTTCACCCAATCGGTATTATCTGCAATAAATTTAATATCCAACATCTTTTTTGCCTTAAAAATTATAGTTAAACTCTGACCGATTATACGTTGTTTATCCGAGAATACAACACAAATTTTCAGGTTGTGACCGTTTTTCACACACAAGAGTATTTTTAGACAAAACATACCGTTTTTTACTTGATTTTTCACAAAAAATCGGTTATACTGACATTGATTAACCTAGGGATTATGTTTTAAGAATGTATATATGAATTTTATATAGCTTCTTTTTTAAAAACATTACCCATCTTGCATCAAGCATGACGATAAAATACTTTCGTTTTTTGTGTGAGCCTTAGGTAATTGTTTTTTTAGTTGAAGTTTAACAAATTTCTCTCGTTTTAAGATTTTGAGTCTTTTGCTTTTTGAATGCGAACCAATCAAATCCTCCTTCCCGAAAATAAAGAGCACAATGCCTGCGGGCTAGGGAAACTGCTTTGTCTCAGACAAACAGCTGCGGAGTAGATATGATGAAGTTTGCAATCGAAAAACATCAGATTTTAGATTTTAAGTTACGTCGCCGCATGGTGATAACGAGTGAAACCTAAAAAAATAAAGAGTATGAAGAAGTATATCTTAGTAGCTCTTTTTATGGTAATCACCTGCGCTGCCGCTAAGGCACAGATGATTATGTATGCGAATTCATCCACCATAACATTGGTGGGTGGAATAAAAATTTCTACAGATGCTGTTCCTTTTGGGCAGTATCTCAGAGCACACCAGATGCTCGGAACAGAAATTTTGCACGCAGCTCGCATGCGTGCACAGTATCACGGCGGCGACTTCATTGCAGCCGCCAATGAATATGCATTTGAGATGTCCAAAATGGCATCTCTGATGCAACTTCTTGGTTCAGCAAAGAACTCTCGTGGTGCCAGCTACGAGAGTAGAAAAAAAGCCGACGCCAAGAAGGCCGCTCAGCGCTACGCTGCGAAGCGCGGTGCAACTAAAAAGGCCAATACCACACCGGTGGTAAAGGCCGAAAATACTGATAACGTATACACCATCACAAATGGTGCTGAGTACGACTTCAGTAATTAAAAAAAAGGAAAGCCCCCTGATACCGCAAGGTTCAGAGGGCTTTCTTTTTGCTCCGTTGAATAACGTTTCTTATCCGCCGCTGTTTAAGTCAGTGTCAATCCGTGCAAAACCGCCTCAAAATCATCATGCTGCGGCGAACACAGATATGCCCCTATCTTCATCTCATCATTGTCGTTTAATAAATAGAACTTACGCAGCTGCACATAATTCTGTCCGTCCAGAGAATAACTGGCAATATAACATCCTTTTTTCTTTTTTAAGCGATACCACACATGCTTAACTCCGGCCGGCAGCGGCACCGTCGCCAAATCAGAAAAACCGCCGTTTGTCAGCGAAGTTGCCAACAACGGTGTATTTTCATTCTCATACATCAATGCCGCCTTAAACCAATTGTTGACATCGGTGCGTACCATTATTCCGCACTGATCAAACACATTTGAATTTTCGCTGCTCCAATCCAAATCGCAACAAAAATCGCCTAAAACATAACTAAAGAAAAAATGTCCGTCATCTTTTTGAAAACCGTAGCGTTCACAACACCAAAAATCTGTACGATATTTAGCGGCAACGTGCATACCGTCTTCATCAAACCGTACCCTCTGCGGTTCATTCATCCAGTCAAATTCTTTCAGTGTCTCCAACAGCATCAAAAACTCCTCACGGCATAATTGGTAATTTTATCGACGGCCTCCGCCAGTTTATCACCATTCTCGTGCGGCAACATAATCTGTAACGTGATTATCTCATCACCCTGTCCGTTTTTAGCTTTGATTCCCTGACCTTTTAGGCGCAGTTTATCGCCGCTTGATGACATCGGCGGTACCTTAACCATAACTTTGCCGTTAACGGTCGGTACCGTAATTTTGGCACCTTTTACCGCTTCAACCACCGAAATTGGCAAATCGAGCACAACATTCAGACCGTCGGTTTTAAAATACGGATGTTCTCCCACATTTACCGTAATCAAAACATCCCCGTTGGCACCGCCGTTGATACCGGCATTTCCCATTCCTTTCAGTCGCAAAGTCTGACCGCTCTGCGTACCGGCCGGAATCTTAACATTGACGCTCTTACCTCCCAAGTTAACCTGTTTTTCAATTCCTTTGGCGGCATCCAAAAAATCAACATTCATGTTGTATGACACATTCTGTCCTTTGCGTGCCGAACTACGTCCTCTTCCGCCACCGCCGGTAAACTGCGAAAAAATATCTTCATCAAAAATCGAAGAAAAATCAAACCCTTGCGCTCCGCTAAAACCTCCGTCTGAGCTACGTTTAAACCCGCCGAAAGGATTACCTCCGGCAAAATCATATCCGCCGGCACCGCCTCCGAAACCTGCACCGAAACCGGTAGGCTTACCTTCGGCATCTATTTCATTATTATCATATTTTTTACGTTTCTCGGCATTACCGATAATATCGTAAGCGTTTGACACTTCCTTAAATTTTTCGGCCGCATTTTTATCATCTTTATTCAAATCCGGATGATATTTACGCGCGAGCTTGCGATAAGCCGATTTAATTTCAGCCTCCGTTGCTGTTCTGCTCAATCCTAAAACCTGATATAAGTCCTTTGTCATAACCGTTTTCTCCCTATTAAGACTATATAGGGATAAATTTAACGGGTTGCAAGGTCAATGCAATCAAATGTTGCGCGTCTTTTATGATTCTTTTGCAAATAGATATCCCGCAGATATGCACTCAAATTCGGATCAATTTCATAGCAATATTGCGCGGCCAAAGAAGCAACTTTATCGATACGGACATCGGAATACTCATAAATAACATAATCATCGCCCATTGTTTTAACCACAATATTACCGCGATAAAATTCCGCATCCTCAACCACCGTTGTTTCCGGAGAATACGTATAGACCTGCGAATTATCAATTTCCGCAGCAGGCTGACGGACAACTTCTGCCTCCGGCCTGGCTAAACACGAACCGCATAATGCAGCCGCCAACGCAATAAAAGCAAACTTTTTCATAATTCCTCTCTTTATAACCTTGGGGTTATCCTCGCAAACACTGTATATCATAAGGTGTTAAGGATTACTTAACAGCGTTTTGCCCAAGCCATGACAAAAAAACTTGCCATATTCAAGATATGGCATATATTATAAGCAAAATCGATAAATACGAGGAACTGAATGAAAAAAACAATTTGGAGCTTAATGGATAATCGCCGCGGCAGTGTCAATCAGGCCTTAGGGGTTTTAAATGCGCTGAATGATGATAGCTTTGAAATTATCACAAAACCTGTTGAATACACTAAATTTGCCGCTCTTCCGAACTGGATTCGCGGGCGTTCGCTTCTGGGAATTACTGAGGCAAGCAAACAACTGATTACAGCACCGTATCCCGATTATGTTTTATCCATAAGCCGGCGCACTGCACCTATTGCACGCTATATCAAGAAAAAATCACCGCACACTAAAATCATTCAGCTAATGCATCCTGGCAACTCCGGACTGAGTGAATTTGATTTGGTGGCTGTGCCGGAACACGATAAAAATAAAAAAACAAATAACAATATCCATTACATAACCGGTTGTCCGCACCAAATAACGCAGCAATATCTGGCCGCAGCACGGGCTGAATGGGCCGACAAATTTTCCGCCCTCCCCAAGCCACTGACTGCGGTTATTATCGGCGGTTCAATTAAAGGCAAGCATTTTCCCGCAGAAGATGTAAAAGCTTTATGCCGCGGTATAAGGGAATTAAAGCAAAAAATCGGCGGTTCGATTTTGGTTACCACCTCACGCCGTACCGGCGCAGAAGCTGAAAATATTATCAAAGAAGCTTTGCAAGACATTCCGCAGTATCCGTACTACTGGGGAGCTGCCGGTGATAATCCATACTCCGGATTTTTAGCCTGCGCTGACAATATCATCATTACGGCCGATTCAGTTTCAATGTGCTGCGAAGCCACCGGTGCAGGTAAACCGCTCTACTTATTTGTCGGCGGAGATAAATGGCTCACCCCTAAACATCATCGCTTTGCTCTGTCTTTACTCAACAAAAAATACGCAGTTTTACTTGGCGATAACACATCTGCTTCAGCTCCGCAACCATTAAATGCCGCCGCTGAAATTGCTGATTTAATAAAGAAGCTGTAAATAGATGCTATACCTTTATTTTTGCTTATCATTGCACCGACAATAAGCATCAATCGGGCATTTTTCGCACAGCGGTTTTTGTGCTTTGCAAATATAGCGTCCGAACAAAACAAACCAATGATTGGTATTTATAACGTATTCTTCAGGCAAAACTTTCAGCAAGTCTTTTTCCACCTCAAGCGGTGTTTTTCCTTTGCTGAAGTCAAGCCGATGCGCGATTCGCATAACATGCGTATCCACAGCCAAAGTCGGCTGATGATACCACACATTCAGCACCACATTGGCGGTTTTACGCCCAACTCCAGCCAGTGTAGTCAATACATCACGGTCGGTAGGAACTTTTCCGCCGAAATCAGCAATAAGCTGCCGGCTCATCAATATGATATTTTTAGCCTTATTATTAAAAAGCCCGATAGTTTTAATATATTTTTTAAGATTTTCTTCACCCAGATTCAGCATTTTTTGCGGTGTGTCGGCAATTTTAAACAGCTCTACGGTGGCTTTATTAACTCCTTTATCTGTGCTCTGCGCCGAAAGCATAACCGCCACCAACAACGTATATGGATTATAAAAATTAAGCTCACATTGCGGATTGGGATTTTCAGTGGCAAAAATCTGCATAATTTCCGCTATTTCTGCTTTGGAGCGCGTCATGCTTTTACTCCGCCGGCGCCCGGAGCTTTCGGTGCGGTTTCATCAAGAGGCCAGCGCGGACGCGGTTTAAAATCTAAATCATTGGTATATCCCAAACGATAGCGTTCCAATCCGGCCCACGCCACCATTACTCCGTTATCGGTGCAAAAACGTATTGGCGGTGCCGCAAATTCCAAACCGTTTTTCTGTGCCAAATTTTTCAAAGCATTACGTAAATATGTATTTGAAGCCACGCCTCCGGAAACCACCAAATGCCCGCCCTCCGGATATTTTTGCTTAAAATAAGCTATCGCCCGCTCCAATTTACGCACCAAACAATCGGTTGCAGTCATTTGAAAGCAAGCGCAAATATCCGCCACATCTTGCTTTGGTAAAATGACATGCTCAATCATTCCGTCCGAAGAATAGGATTCGATAATTTTGCGCACTGCAGTTTTCAAACCGGAAAAAGATAGATTGCAATCGCCGGAATTTAAGAGTGGACGCGGTAGCGTGAAACGCGCATCATTTCCGATTGCAGCCATTTTTTCAATCATCGGACCACCGGGATATCCTAATCCCAGCATTTTTGCCACTTTATCAAAGGCCTCACCGGCCGCATCATCGATTGTTGTGCCCAAACGCTCATATTCGCCCACATTTTTGACTATCAGAATCTGACAATGTCCGCCGGAAACCAGCAACAATAAATATGGAAATTCAAGATTATTAGCAATTCGCGCGCATAACGCATGTCCCTCTAAGTGATTAACCGCCACAAACGGTTTATTGAGGGCTAAAGACAATGCTTTTGCCGTCATTGCTCCCACAACCACACCGCCGATGAGCCCCGGACCGCATGAAGCTGCTATTGCATCAACCTCATTAAGCTCAATGTGCGCCCGTTGCAAACATAGCGCGACAATCTCATCAATATGTTCCAAATGTGCTCTGGCTGCAATTTCCGGTACTACTCCGCCGTATTGCTTATGTTCTTCCTGTGATTGCAGAGCCTCGCCCAAAATCTCTTTACTGTCGGAAACCACCGCAGCTCCCGTATCATCACAGCTGCTTTCTATACCTAAAACAATCATTGTTTTTCCCAAAAACGATTTTTTCACTCTATTTAAACTATTTTTATTGTAAATATATGAATTATATTCGGTTAAATTGTCAAGAAAAAGGATATAAAAATGGCTAAAAATGATAAAAAATACCCCAAATCGGCTGAAGAAACAACTCCTGACGTAATTTCTGCGCCGGAAAAAATTATCGATTCGCCTCTGACCAAAGCGCTGCAACCGGAGCCGCATAAACCGCCGCATCCGACTGAGCATCCACACAAAAAACACCACGGATGGCGCAAATTTATACTGTTAATTATCCTATTATTGGCAGGAGCCGTAGGCTATTTAACAGTGCAGCTGAAACAAACCGAAAAAATAAACTCAGCTGCCTTACAAAAATTACAAACAGCTTACGATGAAAAATTATCGGCAGTCAATAGCCGTATTTTTCACTTAGACCAAGAAATAATCGGACTTAAGAATCGCCCGATTGTCGAACATGCCGCCGGTATCAGTGAAAACCAGCTCAACCAAAAATTGGCTGCTTTGCGTAGTGAATTGGAACATAGATTTGGCAATAGTAACGAAGAATCGACTTCCGCAGAAAATACCGAAGAAAAAAGCACGGCATCCGCTCCGACACCGACACAGACTTCAGCGGCAACTGTAACTGCGCCTAAAAATGATAAAATTGCGCATGAACTTTTGCTGGCCAGCGGTGCCATTATTGTTCGGGATTTAGCCGAACAAGGTGTTAATTTTGCGTATGAAGCAGAAGTATTGCAGATTTTGGCGAGGGACAATGAACTTGCCGAACGCAACGTAGAAATCGTCCGCGACTTTGCCAACACCGGAGTTACCGGTAAACATAAACTCATTCGCAATTTTGATAAAATATTCGCAGAACTGGGTACTGCCGATATAAAAACCCCAACTCCGAACGAATCAGAATTTCCGACACAGGAAAAATGGTATCAACAAGTGTGGAAATGGATAAAAAAACAGATTACTGCCCAAAAACAACCGCAAAAGCCTATATTTACTCCGCAAGAAGACGAAGTTTTGCATCTTGTTCATGAAGGGCGCATAAAAGATGCACTTGAAGCCATTAATCTAAGCGAGAAATATGCCAAAATAAACTCCGAACCTCTGGTTCAATGGAAGCAGCAGGCAGAAAGATATCTTACTTTTGACAGCGCCGTAAACGCACTGATTGTGAATGCGCTTGCCAACATCCGTCTTAAAGAAATGGAACATTAAACTGATGACCGCCGACTTACAACAAATATGGCACCGTGAATATGAAATTGTGCCGCAGCAATTGATGTGCATAAGGCAAATAAAGCGCGCAGCCGCCGCATTCAATACCAATATTGATGCCGTTATCAAAATCAGCGGAGAGCATTTAGCCGAATTGGCGCAAGAAGTAAATCTCACACCTACTGATTTACTCAATCCGCAAACCAAATTAATTTCACCGAAAGATGTGTTGCGCGGTATTATTAAATGTTTTATACAAGGTATTGCCGAGGAGTGGCTGTGTGAAGACAAGACCGTAGACAAATGGATACAAACGCATATTGGTTGCGGACGGTTGCAAATGGGTGGTCAGGCTGGCATTATTGCCAATGTTATGGCTGCATTGGGAGTGCAAGAAGTATATGTACATACTGCCCAGCATCCCCAATTACAGGCAAAATGCTTTTTAGATACCGACAATCTGCTGGCGTTTGATGACAACGGAACTCTCAAGAAAGCTCATGATATAAATCGCGATCGAGATGAACCGCTCATCCACCGAATTATCGAATTTGCTGCCGGCGATTCGTTTGAATTGTGCGGCAAGAAATATACTTGTCCCAAATCAAATCGCTTTATTGCAACTTATGACACCGCTAACCTTGAACTGAAAATTAATGACAGTTTTGTGCAGCACCTTAACCGTTTCGGCTTCGACTATTTGTTATTATCCGGTTTCCATAATCTGTTGTCAGAACGCGGAGGATTGCAGCGGATTGATGAGATTATGCCAATTCTGCAAAATTGGAAAAAAAATAATCCGCTATCCGTTATCCACTTGGAATTGGCATCTACACAGGATAAAATCGTCAGGACCCGCATCTTAGAAAAACTGGCACCGCTCTCCGATTCGCTGGGTCTAAACGAACGTGAAGCCTTAGACGCATTAGAAATATGCCGACCGCAAATGTATGATGAAATCAAAAATAAAAAACTGACAGTACCTATTCTGTTTGAAATTCTGCAAACCCTTAAAAACAAACTTCACACTCCGCGGATTCAGCTCCATTTCTTCGGAATGTATTTAACTTTGCAAGATCAAAATTTTCGCACAACTCCAAATCAAAACAAGTGCGGAATGATGCTCGCCTCCACCATAGCAGCGGCCAAAGCTGGATTGGGTAATATCGAAAATCCTGATAATTTACTATGGGCACAAGGGCAAAATATCGGTATGCAATCTGCCGAAAACTTGCAAACTTTGGCTTTGTACCTCAATGCGCCGAAACTTGCGGAAACCGGTATTACCACAGTTGAAGATTATGATTTAATCGCCGTTCCGACAATCTTGGTTGAAAAACCGCTGACGCTGGTTGGTATGGGAGATACGATTTCTTCAATTTCGCTACTCGGTGCAAGATAATTATATCAAATATCGGCATATTTATTCGATTAAGCCATTTTTTACAAAAAACACTTGCTTTTTCAAAAGATTCTATGTATAAATTCTTCACAATAAAAAAGTTTTTTTATAAGGTGTAAAAAATGGCTAGAGTTACAGTTGAAGATTGTATTGATAAAATACCAAACCGTTACGATTTGGTATTGGTTGCCGCTCAAAGAGCAAAAGATATCGAAGCCGGTTCGCCGATACAGGTAAGCCGTGACAACGACAAAAATTCGGTTATTGCTTTGCGTGAAATATCTGAAAATCGCGTCAGTATTGAAGATTTGCAAGAATCTTTGGTTAAGAACCAACAAAAGCTGGTTGAAATTCAAGAACCGGAAGACGAAGAAGTTGAAATTATTTCTGCCGAAAAAGAATTGGCAGAATTAGATGCTCAATTCTCCAGCGATATGATTAGTGACGAAGACTTAAACAACGTTATGCAGATTCATGACGGCAGCGACGATGATGATAATCTTGATTTAGATTCCGATGTAGATGATATTGATTTTGATGACGGTGCCGATTTTGGTGATGAATCATACGATGATGATATGGATGATTTAGATTAATTTTTCATCAAATTAACTTTTATTAAAGCAAAGCATATTATTTATAGAATATGTTTTGCTTTTTTGTTTGGAGGAAAAACTATGCTGCGGCAATATGAATTGGTAGATTTGGTAAAGTCTTATGACCCATACGCGGATGAAGACGCACTTAATCGTGCCTACGTATTTGCCTTAAAAAAACACGGATCACAGCTACGGACTTCCGGCGACCCTTATTATTCTCATCCTATTGAAGTTGCCGGCATTCTTACCAAATATAAACTCGATTCTTCCTCTATCATTGCCGCTCTTTTGCATGACACTGTTGAGGATACCGATACCACACTTGATGAAATCAGAGAACTTTTCGGAGAACAGGTGTCTCAGCTTGTGGATGGGCTAACCAAACTCGCCATGTTAGAGCATAAATCAGGTTCTAGTAAACAAGCGGAAAATTTTCGTAAATTATTGCTTGCCATGTCGGAAGATATTCGCGTATTGCTGATAAAACTGGCAGATCGCCTTCATAATATGCGAACGCTCAAATTTTGCCCTGCCAACAAACGTGCCCGTATTGCCCGTGAAACATTGGATATTTATGCCCCTCTGGCTGAGCGTATTGGTATGGAAGAAATCAAAGAAGAAATGAATGAAATCGCCTTTTCCGAACTTTATAAAGACGCCCATGATTCCATTGTAACCCGCTTAAATTTTTTACGTGAGCAAGGAAGTGATATTGTTCCGAAAATCATCAAACAATTAGAAAAAGATATGGCCGATAACGAAGTACATTGTACTATTACCGGTCGCGAGAAAGCCCCTTATTCTATATGGCGCAAAATGCAGCTGAAAAATGCCTCGTTTGAACAACTTTCCGACATTATGGCGTTTCGTATATGCGTTGACACTGTTGCCGATTGCTATCAGGCGTTGGGAATAATTCACAGTAAATATCACATGGTACCGCGCCGCTTTAAGGATTATATTTCAACCCCTAAACCAAACGGGTACCAATCTCTGCACACCGGTGTAATCGGCCCGCTTGATGTGCGGATTGAAGTACAAATACGCACTTATGAAATGCACGAGGTAAACGAAAAAGGTGTGGCTGCGCATTGGGCTTATAAACAAGGACAACATACCGAAGGTAAAAACTTCCGTTGGGTGCGCGAATTACTGGAAATTCTGGATCAAGCGCAAAATCCTGATGAATTTTTGGAAAATACTAAGCTTGAAATGTATAACGATCAGGTCTTTTGTTTTACTCCCAAAGGGGATTTAATCGGCTTGCCCGTCGGCTCCACTCCGGTTGATTTTGCTTATGCCATTCACTCAAATGTCGGGAACACTTGTGTCGGGGCCAAAATCAACGGTGAAATAAAGCCATTGCGGACCATTTTACAAAATGGTGATCAAGTTGAGGTTCTAACCTCAAAGAGCCAGCATCCTTCACTAGAATGGGATCGCTTTGTGGTTACGGGAAAAGCCAAAGCAGCGATTCGCCGTTATGTACGCACTAATAAACGCGAACAATTTATTACTTTAGGCAAGGAAATCATTGAAAAACTATTTAAATCAGAAGATCAGGAATTTTCAGAAAAAGAATTGGTACAATACCTTTCTAGCTTTGAAGCCGAAACAATTGATGATGTTTATGCCAAAGTCGGAGAAGGATTGATAACCGGATGGGATGTGTTGCGAATTATGCATCCCGGATATCGGCAATCCAAACTGGAAAAAGTTGTCAGTGCCATCAAATTACCGGTATTCAATAAAAAAACCAAACAGAACAAAGACTCGCTTAAAATTCGTGGCTTGATTGATGGTATGGCAATGCATTTTGCCGGCTGCTGTCACCCGCTACCTGGAGACAGAATTGTCGGTATTGTTACCACAGGAAAGGGTGTTACCATTCACACAGTTGATTGTCCGTCTTTGCATAACTACGAAAATGAACCGGAGCGTTGGCTAGATGTGGATTGGGGGGCAGATGCGGAACAGGAAAAACATGTTGCCCGCCTAAAACTCATGCTTAGCAATGAACCTGGAGCTTTGGCAGAGGTTGCCAATATTGTGGCCAAAGCCGAAGCCAACATTATAAACTTGAATATTACATATCGCACACTAAGTTATTTTGAAATATTACTCGATATAGAAGTCAAAAACGTCGATCAATTAAACAATTTAATTTTGAGTATGCGTGCCGAAAAACTTATTAGCTATGTTGCACGTGCCAACAAATAAAGGAGTTTATTTTGGAACAGATAAAAAATTATTTTATTAGAATGTTTAAGAAAATATTGGTTCAACTTAAACATCTGCAAGGTACACCTTATTCAATAGCCGCCGGATTTGCTTGCGGTGTTGCTATTTCTTTTACACCTTTTATCGGGTTTCATCTGATTCTTGCCGCCGTTACGGCTTGGATTATCCGCGGAAACATAGTGTCATCAGCTATCGGTACACTTATCGGCAATCCATGGACATTCCCGTTTATCTGGATATCGGTGCTTTCAACCGGTCATTTTTTTCTGGGAGACTTTGCTTCACCGGATAAGGTTAATTTTCTCAAAACTTTTGAATCCACCGGCAAAGCCCTGATCACTCTAGATTTTACCAAATTCGGGCATGACGTTTGGCCGATATTTTTCCCAATGCTGATCGGATGCATTCCTTATTATATAATTTCTTGGTTTGTGTCATTTAAGCTTATAAAGATAACATTAGACAAAATTGCTCAACGCCGTTCAAAACTAAAGGAGAAAAAAAGATGATATTGGGACTGGGCTGTGATATCATTAATATTGAACGAATCCAAAACACTTCCGATCATTTGCAGCATTTTGCTGCACGGATTTTAGGCACAGATGAACAAGCAGAAATAAAAAAGAGCAGTATGGCTCAAGACATACGATTTCGGGAATTGTTGGCAAAATACTATGCTGCTAAAGAGGCTTTTGTAAAGGCTCTCGGAACCGGTTTTCGTGATGGAATTTTCTTTCGCGACATTCAGGTATTGCATAACGAACTCGGCAAACCTGAACTAAAAATCAGCGGAACCGCACTGAAATATCTGAATAAATTAACTGCAAAACCACGTACTTTTATTACATTAAGCGACGATATGCCGTTTGCCGTCGCAGTTGTTATCATTGAAGGATAAAGTTTTCATAAGAAACCGGCACAGCCTCGCTAAAACTCGGATAATGAGTCAGATGCGCCGTGCTTTTTCGACGACGTGTACAAAAGAAGTACACGATAGATGGCACAGCCTCGCTAAAAATCCGGAGAATGCGGTAAATACGAAGAGGAATTTCGACGACGTGTACAAAAGAAGTACACGAGGAATCTGGCACAGCCTCGCCAAAAATCCGGAGAATGCGGTAAATACGAAGAGGAATTTCGACGACGTGTACAAAAGAAGTACACGAGGAATCTGGCACAGCCGCGCCAAAACTCGTATAATGAGTCAGATGCGCAGTTGTTTTTAAGCGACGTGTACAAAAGCAGTACACGAGCGCAAAAACAACAAGCAGCTGACCATTAGACGAGTTTTAACTATATCTCTTTGCGGGCGGATAAGGCCAACTGTATAGTCCCATCATCCATATAATCGAGTTCTCCACCCATTGGCAAACCCTGAGCAAGAGTGGTAACTTTCAACGGATATTCTTTCAAACGAGAAAGTAAATAATGATTGGTAATTTGGCCGTCGATTGTTGCCGGCAAAGCCAGAATAATTTCTTTGATACGGCCGCTGTTCAGACGCAAAAAAAGTGATTCGACATTTAAATCATCAGGAGTAATTCCATCCAAAGCAGAGAGAATGCCGCCTAGAACATGATATTGACCGCGATAAGCTCCGACTCGCTCCATTGCCCATAAATCAGCCACATCTTGCACCACACAGATGACTTCGCCATCACGAGTTGCATCGGAACATATTGCACACGGTTCATCAGTATCAAAATTGCCGCATATCGGACACTTTTTGATATTATCCGCCACATTCTGCAGAGCCGCAATCAGCGGCAGCAAATTTGTCTCCTTCTTTTTGAGCAAATATAAAACAATACGCCGCGACGACCGCGCACCGAGTGCCGGAAGTTTAGCTATCAGTTTTATCAGTTGTTCGATATCGTTTCCCTGCAATTTTCAATGCCTAAAATGGAAGTTTCAATCCCCCCAAACCAACACCGTTGGTTGCTTCTTTCATACCCTCATCCATCATCGCATCGATTTTTTGATGTGCATCATTATAAGCTGCCAGAATCAAATCTTCCAGCACATCAACTTCCTCCGGATTAAGTAAAGATTTATCAATACTCAGGCTCTTCATTTCCGATTTACCGTTCAACACAACTTTAACCAAACCGCCGCCGGAAGTACCATCGCGTTCTTCTTGCCCTAATTTGGCTTGTGTTTCTTGCATTTTGCGCTGCATTTGCTGAGCCTGTTTCATAATACCTTGAATATTAAACATATTATTAATCCTCATAAATTTCAGTTATTGTTTCTTCCGCCGCAAACTCTGCCGGAGATTCATTTTCTGCCTCTTGAATCTGACGACGTATAATTGTTTCTATTTTAGCACCGTTAAATTCACTAAGTATAGCCTTTACCAAAGGATATTCAGAGATATTTTTCTTATCGCGATTTAATTCCTTAGCCTCTATAAAAGCCAATGTTTCTCCCAGCGGTTCGTAGTCTATATCAATTCGCCACGGGGTACCTGTTTCTCTCTCCAAAAACGAGCGAAAATTCATAACCAAATTTTTATCTGCTTTTTCAGAAACAGCTATATGAATATGCCCGTGAGAAAAGGATTTGAACGATATATCGTTTTTAACTGCAAACATCAGCATCGGTACTTTTTTTGCCGACATTAGTTTAAGCAGATCATCTGTTGAATCTAATGTAATTCCCATAGCTTCGGCACGTCCGAGAGCTGTATCCTCATGAGCCAAATCTCCGGAATCAACCTTCAGTCTTGATTTTTTTTTTAATTCCTCAAGCAATGCCGCGGGAGTAGGAAGAGAAGCCGAATAAGCTATACGTATCAATATCATTTCCAACGCATCAATCTGCACTGCAGCATACTGTAATTCACTCAAACCTTTAATCAGCATTTGCCAGATTTTTGATAGAATACTCATCGGTGCATTGCTGATTTTTTTACATAATTCACGATCAGTTTCGCTCAGCGAAGCATCATTAATGAATTCTGGCAAAACCTTCACTTTAGCGACCACATGAGTTAGTTCAATTAAATCTTGCAGCACCAGCATCGGTGTTGCTCCATTTATATAAAGCGACTGTAGCGTATTCAAAACCGCTGCCACATCACCGCTCAAAAGCTGTTCATAAAGCATACCGCTTTGCTGCCTGTCGGCCAATCCCAACATATTTTTAACGGTCTGGGCCAGCACTTTACCGTCTCCTAATACTATGGCTTGATCCAGCATTGATAAACCGTCTCGTGCCGAGCCATCCGCTGCTCGTGCCACTGCATGCAAAGCCTCTTCTTCAAATTCCAGATTCTCTGCCGTCAGCACCTTACGGAAAAGAGCCATCAACGTCTCAATACTCAAACGTTGCAAATCAAAACGTTGACAGCGTGATAAAATAGTTACCGGCACTTTACGAATTTCTGTTGTAGCAAAAATAAATTTAACATGAGCCGGAGGCTCTTCGAGTGTTTTCAATAATGCATTGAACGCACTTTTTGAGAGCATATGCACTTCGTCAATTATATAAACTTTATAGCGAGCACTTACCGGTTTATAACGCACGCCGTCCAAAATCTCGCGCATATCATCAACACCTGTTTTGGAAGCAGCATCCAATTCAATCACATCAATATGTCTGCCAGCGGCTATTGCTTTGCAGTTTTCACATTCACAGCAAGGATGAATTGTCGGTCCGCCATTACCGTCAGGCCCTATACAGTTTATGGCACGGGCAATCAAACGGGCTGTTGTAGTTTTTCCCACACCGCGAATACCGGTCAATATATAGGCGTGATGCAAGCGATTGCTTTTTATGGCATTGGTCAAAGTCTGCACCAAAGCGTCCTGTCCCAGCAAATCTTCAAAATTTTGCGGACGATATTTGCGTGCCAAAGCCACATATTGATTATTTTCGTTTGTTTCAGACATTTAACCTTCTTAAATTTTGAGGTGAAGGGACTCAGACCTTACACTCATCGTTACGGCTGCTTCCTTCCGAACCTGACCGAGTTGGCGATCGCGTAACCCTGAGCCCTTCATAAAACCTTTATTCATATTGCGCAAAACTGCCGATTTTGCAAGCAAAAAACTGACTTATTGCACATTCATCGATAATTTTCACAATCCGGCCGGAGCATTACCGACAATCTGCGGTGTCATCATATAACCGTCGGCATCGGCACTTTCATAAGCCTGCGGATAAGCGTAAAATTGTTCGGAAGCATATTCGGCCACATATTTACCGCCAGACGAAACTTTTACCACATCCAATCCGTGTTCATTCAAACCATTGGCAAAAACTCTGAACGAACCGCTCATACCGTTATATCCTTCGGGACGCTCAATTTGCTCATAAATATTACCATTGTTGCGTGATAAAACCGAAGCCAACGCCACCGCATCGTACGCAAATATACTCAATCCGCTCGGTTTTTCTCCAAACAACTCATTATATTTTTGCGCAAATTTTGCCTGTTTCTTAAGCGACATCACCGGATAAGCGGCACCGTACAATTCCGTTTCTTTACTGAGCGAACTGCCATCCCATACTGAAGTCCCCATAAACAGCACTTCCGGCGCGGCCACATCATAATAGCTAAACATTGAAGAAATTGCTTTCAAGCGATTTCCTGTCTCCGGAATAAGCAATGCATCAAAATCTACTCCGCCGCTTTTCATTTGCGTAACCAATCCCGTAAAGTCCATACTTTCCGGAGAATAAAAACCTACTTTCGATAAGTTTGCACCGTTTTTACGTGCTGCCCTCAACAATGAATGATATATATTAGCACCGTTCTGATTGCTCGGAAGCACGGCGGCAATACGCATACGACCGTTATCAACCGCATATTTTACGATTCGCTCGACCTGATTATCTTGCATTAATCCAATAGAATAAACACCCGATTGCAGAACACTCGGAGAAGTAGAGAAGCTGATAACCGGCACATTTTTTGCTCTGGTTTCGCTGCTGATAGCAGCGACTTCATCACTTCTAAGCGGGCCTAAAATCAGCTCACTGTCAGCATTAAGTGCATTTTCCAACGCAATCCGTGCACCACTTCCCGTGCTTTTAGTATCATAAAACTGCACCACCAAATTATTGTTGTTAATATCACCTATGGCCATCATTGCCGCATTTTTAAGGCTTTGCCCCATACCGGCATCTGCACCGCTGAGCGGCAACAACATTGCTACCCTAAAACTCCCTTCGTGTCCTAAATCCACCTGAGAGTAATCGGTTGTTTCAACCATTTCCATTGAATTTTGATTAGGCAAATAACGATACGAAGGCCGATAAAACGGCGTACGTTGCCAAATCGAGCAACTGCAAAACAAAAAACACCATAAAATCAGACTAATTTTTTTTAACACTTGCATTTTTCCTCAAAATAACCAACAATATGCCATAGTAATAATTCCAAATAATCTTTTTGTAAAGTCAAAGTTTAATAAAATGTTAAGAAACGGATTGTATATCATCGCCACACCCATCGGCAATCTGCAGGACATATCGCCGCGTGCCGTAGAAATTCTGCGCCAAGCCGACATTATTGCCTGTGAAGACACGCGTGTTTCCAAAAAATTGTTTTCCCTGTTAGGCTTGCCTTTGGATAAAAAATTTATCCGCTACGAAGACCACACAGAAGCAAAACAGGCACAAAACCTGATTGACCTAATAAATGAAGGTACTTCGGTTGCTTTGATTTCCGATGCCGGTTCGCCGCTGATTTCCGACCCCGGATACAAGTTGGTGCGCAAATGCCGCGAGCAAAGCATTTATGTTACGGCCATACCGGGGGCCTGCGCCGTCATCACTGCCTTACAGCTCTCCGGTTTGCCGACTAATCGCTTTATGTTTGCCGGTTTTATTCCCAACAAAGATAAAGCTCGCATTGACTTATTCAATGAGCTAAAAAGTACAGATACAACTTTGATTTTTTATGAAACCGCACCGCGCCTTTTAAAAACTCTGGAGCAGGCTGCACCGATTTTTGCCGGACGTGAAATTGCGGTTGCCCGTGAACTGACTAAAATGTATGAAGAAGTTATCAGCGGCGCCATCGCCGAAGTCAAAGCATATTTTGAGCAAAACGAGCCGCGCGGAGAATTTGTGCTGATGATAGCCCCGCCGATTGACAATTCGAATAATACGGCCGATATTCGCCTGATCTTGCAAAAAAGGCTGCAAGAAACTTCTCTTAAATCAGCGGTTAAGGAAATCTGCGCACAATACGGACTGAGTAAAAACGAGGTTTACGCTCTGGCATTGGAGCTGAAAAATGAATAATTACACCCGTGGAAAATATGCCGAATTTCTGGCGCGTTGCTATATGCGTTTGCACGGATTCGGCATAGTGGCGAAAAATTATGTTTCCGGCCGCGGCACCACCGCCGGCGAAATAGATTTTATTGCCAAACGCGGCAATTTGTTGGTTTTTGTTGAAGTAAAACAACGCACAACCCTTGACAATGCCGCTTATGCTATCAGCCGGACACAGCAACATCGGCTGATTCGCGGCGCTAAAAACTTCATTAAAAATCATCTGCAATACCGCAACTGTGATTTGCGATTCGACGCAGTGCTTATCAAACTTCCGTTCTCGATTCGCCATATTGAAAACGCTTGGAGCGAATAAATCGTTATAAAACACATATTTTTGCTTGCAATCAGCGCTGTTGCGTGATACTTATAATCTCGTGGATTTATTTTTTGGGAGCAGAAAAATGATTGAAATGCCGCAAAATCTGGTTGAAATGGCGCTCAAAACCATGGGCGACCGTTGGAAAGTGATGATTATACAGGAACTGATGGACGGCACCAAACGCTTTGGCGAAATCAAAAAAGAGCTTGGCGATATTACGCAAAAAGTTCTGACTGCTAACTTGCGCGCACTGGAAGAAAAGGGAATCCTGATTCGTACAGTATACGCGCAAATTCCGCCAAAAGTCGAATATACGCTGACCAATCTGGGCTATAACTTAAAGCCGGTTCTCGATTCGATGCGTCAATGGGCGGAAGAATATTATAATCAAAACGTTAAAAACCTGATGCCGAATTTGGCTTAATTTTTGCACGAATTTAAATAGCGAATCCCGCGCTTTGTTTAGAAGCGCGGGATTAACTTTTGAAACCTCGGGAACCGCTGTTCCTTTGGTAATCAGAGGAGATTACAAATTTACTCCGATAATTTTATTCTCCTTATCGAGTATAATTATTGGAGCTGTCGGAGCCGGCGATATTGGAGCATTGTCTGTAAGGGCTACCTCGCGGCTGACCACATGAGGCTTCACTGCCAATGCTTTAGTCTCACCGACGAAAGTGCAGTACGCTACATGCTGCCCCGGCTGCACGGTCTCCCAATCAGGATTTGACGATGTGTAAATGTCAAATTTTCCTCCCGAAAGAGAGATACTCCACTTATCCTCCTTTTTTTCGACCGAGACGACCTCGGTAACGACATACTGTATATCCGCTTTGCGGACTACAGTAATCATGGAGGCTTTCTCGCCGGTATACACAGCGAGAACGTACGCACTAGGAGCATTAGCTACCCTGTTGTAAACAACAGGGTTTAACCTAAGTTCTTGATGTCCTGCGGAAATCTTAAATTCCGTTTCCGACAGTTTTTGGATTTTTGTAATCTCAAAAAATTTCTGAGCCGAAAGGCTCATTACGACTGCGCAGAGTGCGCAGAAGAAACAAAAAATTCTCTTCATATCAACAATTTTGTGTAGCACTTAACACTATTCCTTATCACACACCGTCACGACGCATCTTTCGATTTATATACCGAGCTACTACACCTTTGGACATATCGTCTTAGGCCGATCGGATACAGTTCGTGATTACGTTATTTATGTATGCAACAGACTAATCGTGCCAGTTTGCTACAAGTGAAACATATTTTCGAAAAAATATGCGGAGGTATGAAGAATTTCTGTTTTCATTGACAATAATTCCTATAATAACCTCCACAATATATACTTTTGTAAAGGCATTATAACACAAACTTTTGCGGTTTGCAACATCTTTTTTGTCAATAATAAAAAAATCTTTAATATTCGTAGCCTTTGCCGCCGCGTTTGCTGAATTTGCGCTTGCGATTAAACTTTCCTTTCGGCTCACGCGCCTTCATTTCCTTATATTCTTCATAACTCATTTCTTCGGTTTTACCGCGAAAATCTTTATTTTGTTTGCGGAAACGAATCACTGCGTTAGACATGGAACCGCCCTCATCCTCTATCAGTTTTTCGGCGTTTTCAATCATTCTGTCGGTCATATAATCCTTATCCAACCGATTGCCTTTGGCCGATTGCATATTGATAACCGTGAACAAATGCTCTTTTTGCATCAGATTATGGTCACACAAGTCAAACACAAACAAATTATTGGAGCCCGAACCGGCAATACTCATTGCCTGCACACAAAGCCACTCTTGCTGTTCAAACGGAATTCCTTTTTCTTTGTACATTCCTTCCGGCGTAAATACCAACACATCAGAATTAAAACACAGCATCGGTTTGCCCGTATATTTGCGCAAAGCTTTGGCTGTTGCTGTTAATTGCTCCGGATCTCCGTGCACCGCAACATTATAAAGCGGAGCGGTTCCGTTTTCTATTTCCTGATGATTTTTGCAGTATTTTACCGTTGTTTCATGATATTCCTGTGTTTCTTGCAATGTAGCGTGTCCGGTGCGTTGATATTTTTCATCAACCGAATCGCCGTTCATAATCACGGTTGAGCCCAAACTTTGCAATCTGGCAACCACTGCACGATGCTGCGGTCCGTTAATCGATTCAATCGGACGCTGCCGCAAGAAAAATAAAGTTCTCTCATCGGCCGTAAACAGCGGGTGTCCGGTCATTCCTTTACCTTTAACTTTCCCGTCTTTACCCTTAGTTACTTTTTCCTGCTCGCTAATCATTACCAGTGTTGATTTGCGCCCGTTTTTATCTTCGGCAAATGCCCCGCTGATAATCATATAGCGTTGCTCATGCGGATATTTGCTCAAATATTTTTCAATATCGGTATGTTCCAAATCATGCGCATTATAGATAACCTTTTCCAAATCAATCAGTTCCCCCGACGACGTACGCATCAAATCAGTTATGGCGTTAGCTTCCCGCATAACATCTTCCGTCAGCAGCTTTTCATTGGAGATAACCGTGCGAACTTTATTGCCGTTTTCGGCATCGATTTCATTATGATAATTAAGTATTTCCTGTTTAATCTGCGCCACGCGGTCTTTTATCCATTTATCTTTATTGCGGGTAACTTCGAGCAAATCTTTCACTGCCTGACGCAAACCGCGGCTGCCGATTAAAATTGTGCGTCCGGTTTCCGCCGCCGCTTTTATATCAATAGCCAAATTCTCCACACTGCGGGCAATAACCGGAGAAAAAATCTGCTTATCGGCGTGTTTTTGCACTTCGCGCAAAGCGTTTTCGTATGCTTTATCAAAATCCGGAATTTGTTTTTCGCCGTTTTCATCATACGCATCGGTAGCCGAAGAAGTGGAATCCTGCATCACAACATTAACAAACTTATCTTTCATAAATTCTTTATGGTCTTCTTTATTATATCCGGCACCGAACGGCACTTTATCCAAATGATAATCGCCGGACATCATCGCACCCAATATATCAACCTCTTTGTATTCTCCGTCGTTAGTTTTGGTTGCAACATGAAAGGCCAACGGACCGGCGGTAGAATGCGAAACATTCATCGGTGAAACCCGCATATTGTCGCCGATTTCCACACTCTCACCCTGATGGATAACCTTAATTTGCGGTATAAATTCTTCCGGCACACTGTTATTCTTCATCTGCTCACGAATAAGCCGCGCGGTATATTCACTGGTGTAAATAGTCGGAAGCTTAAATTTTGCCGCCGCCAAAAACGTCAACGCACCGATATGGTCTTCGTGACAATGGGTAACAAATATAGCATCAATCGGCTTATCCGCTTTGCCGTACGGATTTTCAAAATACGGACGCATATCCGGAATCGCCGAGTCGTAATTTATCCAATCCGGCGGAAACATCGCACCGTCATCAATCAAAATACGGGCAGTCGGCTTGCCCGGCTCGCTATGTTCAACCATAATTGAACTGGCACCGATTCGATACTCGTTATTACCGCCCAAAAATTGCACTCTGGTTTCAGCTTTACCCTCATTTTTACGAACAACGGGATGCTTTTGAATATATCTGTCACTATGTTTTACATAAGGATTATTTTTTTCCAGCAAAGCTCTTTCAAAATCTTTTTTCCTCTTGGCTTCCTCACGTTTTAATCTTTCAGGCTCATCAGCCAATGCCGCCGCCAATTCAGGATTCTCGGCATCGGGAATTTCCGATAGCTGCATTGAAAACTTCTTACCGTCCTTATCGCGGAAAGCCGCAATAATATCCTCATCAGCTTTTTCATAACTACCATATTTTTTATTGTATACGCTAATGGATTCTATTTGCGGATTTTGCCGTATAAACTCATACAATTTGATGATTTGCGCTTCATTGATAACACAGTTATCCTGATGGATTTTGACATTATTGGATTCATTTTCTTCGTCATATATATTAACTGAACCCATGCCGTCATTATAGTATGACGGTCCATTTCTTACTGTCTTAAATTTACCCATGGCAAATCCCCCGTATATATCTACAGCAATGTTTATTTTTTCATATCATACACTATTTTTGACAAAAATCAATCGTTTTCTTTACGATTCACAATTTTTACAAAAAAAATACCGCTGAGACTGCTAATCCCAGCGGTATTTTTTTACTTTTCACAAAGCATGCGCAGACAATTATCCAATGCCTCAGTCTTAGGCGTTGCAAACTTATTGTTGATTGCGCAAAAGCAATCCAAGTTTGGATTTGCATGCAGCACAAAGCGCAGCTTACCGTGTTTGTCCTTAAACGGCGGCAAAAACCTTTCACCGTCAAACTTAGTCAGCAACGGAAACTCGGAGCTTTTATCGCTAATCCAGTATCGACTGACACCGAAATCCTTGAAATAAACATCATGATAAGCCATCAATGTTGCGGTGTCCTCAACTGCCGATTCATACCGTTTAAACAACAAAAAATTGTTATATATCGGCAGCTCGAAACGACGTTTAATCCAATCTTCGCCGAATTCCTTCTGACTCAACATATCAAGGTAAGCGGAAACATCGCCGTCATTCCTAGACTTAACCTCTTTGTGAGAGCAACTGAACATCACACCACACACCTCGATACCCCAGATTTTATTGGCAAACATGGGAATCAAAAACGGCATAACAACCATAGATACCGCCGATTTAGTCCGATATACCAGTCGGCACGGATGCTCGAGCGGAATCCATCCCAACTTGCGGCGCTCCAGATAAAATTGATACCCTTCAGAGAAGTCTTCCAACTCAGTGTCTTTTACACCGAATTTCTGCATACTTTCGTAGATTCTTAATATGTTATCCATAAGCAAAAAATTAATTAATAATAAAATATTACAGCGCAATTATAATTGATTTTCTCAATTTGTCAACATACATATTAAAAAATAACGGCAAACATCTTCTAACTATCTGTAAAATAGAAAAAAAACACAGCTACCTCTGCCGTGTTTTGTTTCGACATATTATAAAAACAGTATATTTGCAGCTCACCCTTTAGCCTTTTTTACTTCCACAAATTGCGAACCTATTTTCATAAATTTTTCGGTACGCTGCTTTTTGAGTTTATCATAGCCTATTGCCGACAAATCCTGCAGATTTCGCTTGAGAGCCGTACGTAGATTTTCAATTGTTTCCTGTGGGTTGCGGTGAGCCCCGCCAACAGGCTCCGGTACAATTTCATCAATAATTCCCAAATTTTTCAAATCTTGTGCAGTCAGATGCAATGCTTCGGTTGCTTCCTTGGTTTTATCCGCAGAACGCCACAAAATAGAAGCGCACCCCTCAGGTGAAATTACCGAATAAATGGAATGTTCCAACATCAACACTTTATCGGCCACTGCGATGGCAATTGCGCCACCGGAACCGCCCTCACCTATAACCGTAGCAATAATCGGGGTTTTAATTTGCAGACATTTTTCTATAGATGAGGCAATAGCTTCTGCTTGCCCTCTGGCTTCGGCATCAACTCCCGGATACGCACCGGCCGTATCAACAAAACTCAAAACCGGCAATTTAAATTTTTCTGCCATATCCATAAGGCGCTGAGCCTTGCGATATCCTTCCGGTTTAGCCATTCCGAAATTATACTTTATGCGGGAATCCAAATCATTGCCCTTTTCCTGTCCGATGACAACAACCGGTATATTTTCAAACGTACCCAAACCGCATACCATTGCCGCATCATCTCCAAAGCGTCTGTCTCCGGCCAACGGGGTAAAATCAGTAATCAGTACTTTGATATAATCAATACAATGCGGACGCTGCGGATGCCGTGCTATTTGTGCTTTTTGCCACGGAGTCAAATGGCGATAAACATGCTCCGTATGAGTTTGCAAATGTTTCTGCAATTTTTTGATTTCGCGACTGATATCCAAATCCTCGGTATGCGCCATAGATTGCAGATGGTTGATTTTTTCTTCTATTTCCACGATGGTTTTTTCAAAATCAAGAACAAAATTTTCCGTATCGCTCATTTTTTACCTCATCAAAATTACGGCGACAGTTTAACACATTTTTTGCAAATGTTTAGCTTTAATTTTTAATCTGTTAATCATTCCGCTTTTTTTAATAAAAAATTTGGGAATTACAGATATAATATGCGTAATTTAGAAATATTTTTAATAACAAAGGTATCAAGATGCTGTTTTTTATGTTTGTTTCCGCCGTGTTTTCTTCGGCAATATGGCTGATTTATTCGATTATGTTTACCCATACTCAGCTGGCCGATGCTCACTTGTTTGAGCAAGAGCCGCAAACCATCCTTATTTTGCTGGCCATTTCGGTATTGCCTATATTGGTAATTTGGATGATGTTTGGTTATCTCAATCAATATTTATCTAACCGTGATACTTTACGCAAACATTCGGAATTGCTTACGCAATTGCAAAAAAATCAGGATTATACCGATCTGGTTGTTCGAGTTATGCTTGATGCTGAACACGAAATAAAAGATGGATTCGTCTTAAATAAATTTGATATTTTCATTCAGGACATGAATGAAACTTTGAGCGAAATTATTCAGCGTTGCAATATTGCTTCTTCCGCACAACTTGACTTATTGTGGCAGCGTGTAAAACGCGGTGAAAAATGGTCTCTCGGCAAAGCTATTTTGGATGCCAGCAAAAATCAAAGTACTTTTGATGCTTGGGTGCGCGAAAAAGCCAATCGTGATAAGGTATTCCGCGGATCTCTGCTCGAATTTTGCGCCCGCTACCAAAATTTGCTGCAGATGCTTGAAAAACATGATCATGATCGTATATTCTTAAGTATGATTGAAAGCGGCGTTTACGGCAAAGTATATTCCATTATTGCCCCTCTCAGCGACGGAATAAAAAGTTTGTCCTCCAATATAGCAGAGCGTTCACTGCATTCGACACCAACCGAACATAAAAATAACGATTACGCTTCAGTTCTTAAACTTGCCAATATGGAGGAACCGAAAGCTAATGAAACCATAGTCAATGTCGACCGCAACGATGATGAAATAGAAGATCAGCGCACTGATGATGAATATGAACCTAAAAACAAACGTCCATCTTTTTTTACCCGTTTCAATCCTTTCCGCTCGCGGCATACAGAATCTGATTATAACAATGATGAAGTAGAACAGGATCCGTTCTTTCAGGCTTTGCATAAAGGATTTAACGGTACTTCCATGGATTCGCCGTTCACGGCTCACGAGCCTTCTTTGCCTTCAGAACCGGTTTTTGATACGTCAAATGAACCGACTGTTTCCACAGAACCTCGTATGGAAACAACTACCACATCTTTCGGAAATTTGCAAAACACACTAAATACATTGCGTTCGCAAAACGAAATCAAATCGACAACATCTGCACTATATTCGAGTACTTCCGAACAGACAGTTGTGGCTGACGCAAATGCTCGTCCGGAGCAATCTGTTCCAGTATCGCAGCCACAGCATCAAGAAGAAAAAGACGAAGATTTGGTATACCCTTTCGGCGGGTGGACAGATGAAAACAATTATAGCAGCTAGTCTTATTTGGCTATGCGGTGTTGCATGCGCCGAAGCTAAAATATCTGATCGTATAGCTTTATATGAAGAAGCAAAGTACGACAGCAATTTCAAAGCGTTCTCTTACGTCAACCCCGACGCACCGCAAGGCGGTAAAATTGTTTTACCGGCATACGGCACATTTGATAACTTTAATCCTTACATTTTCAAAGGTGTAGCCGCAACTTTTGTGGCAGGCCTCAGTTTTGAGACACTGGGAACTTCTCCGACTGATGACCCGTTCACGGTATATCCGCTTTTGGCCGAAAAATTTGATATGCCGGCAGACAAGTCTTATATCGGTTTCATCTTAAACAAAGCGGCAAAATTCTCCGATGGTTCACCGGTAACCGCTGATGACGTAGTTTTCGGTTTTAATTCTATTATGGAAAAAGGAACGCCTATTTACAAAGTATATTACGCTGATGTCGATAGGGTTGAAAAAATCAACGAACATGAAGTGCGTTTTTATTTTAAGGAAGATTCAAACAATAAAGAATTACCGATGATTTTAGCTCAGTTCGCAATCTTTTCGAAAAAAGATTGGGATGGACGTGAATTTGATAAACCTACTTTGCAGGTTCCACTCGGCAGCGGTCCATACGTGGTTAAAGATTTTCAGGTAAATAAATATGTGGAATTGCAAAAAAATCCGGATTATTGGGGTAAAGATTTGCCTACTCAGCGCGGTTTCAACAATTTTGACACCATTCGTTATGACTATTATCAAGATACCACCGTTACTTTGCAAGCTCTGTTTTCGGGAAATATTGATGCCAGAGAGGAATATATCGCAAAAATTTGGATGACCGGATATGATAATGACTTAATCAAATCGGGAGCAATCAAAAAAGAAAATATAGAACACAACAATCCGGCCATTTTGCAAAACTTTGCCTATAATGTCAGACGCGACAAATTCCAAGATCGCCGTGTCCGTAAAGCTATTGATCTTGCCTTCAACTTTGAATGGGCAAACGAAAAACTGTTTTATAATCAATACCGTCGTTTATTCAGCTATTTTACCAATACCGGAATGGAAGCAACCGGATTGCCTGATGGACGCGAACTGAAAATTTTGGAGCAATATTGCGATAAATTGCCGAAGGAAGTGTTTACCGAACCTTACAAGCTCACCACTAATCCCGACATCTATGATTCGCGCGAAAATCTTAAAGCAGCCGTTGCTCTCTTAAAAGAAGCCGGATACGACTTTATTGACGGCAAAATGACCAATTTGCAAACCGGCAAACCGTTGGAAATAGAAATCTTAAGTAATTCAGCCAACGGCGCAACTTTTACCAAGGTAATGCTGCCATTTATTGAAAATTTGCGCAAAATCGGCATTAAAGCGGTATTTCGCAACTTAGAAGTAAATATTTTTAAAAATCGGCTTGATAATTTCGATTTTGACATGGCAATCGTTTCATACCGCGTATCTCAAATGCCCGGTAACGAGCAACGTGATTATTGGGGCTCAAAATCCGCAGACATTAAAGGTAGCAACAATATTATCGGTATCAAAAACGAAGTGGTTGATGCTCTGATTGAAGGCCTAGTATCAGCACAAGAAAAAGAGGACTATATTGCCCACGTAAAAGCTCTTGACCGAGTGCTTCTACATGAGAACTACATGATTTTTCAGTGGTACTCGCCTTATTCTCGGGTAGCTTATCGTGATAAATTCGGGCAGCCGCAAACTGATATAAAAGTTGGTTTTCAGCCATTAAGTTGGTGGATAAAGGAGAAATAATATGCAGCGGTATATATTAAAACGTTTGTTGCTTATTCCGTTTACCTTGTGGGGGATTATTACGGTCAATTTTGCCATTATTCAACTTGCGCCGGGCGGACCGGTTGATTATGTTTTGGCACAATACCGCGGCATGAATACCGATGCCAAATCGCAAATTACCGGCACGGCCGAAGTAACAAACAGTACTAACTCAGAATCATCTTCCTCAAAATACGTGGGTGCACAAGGAGTACCTGAAGATTTAATCAAAGCACTGGAACAACAATTCGGATTCGATAAACCATGGTACTATCGCTACGGTAAAATGCTGAAAGATTATCTTTGTTTTGATTTCGGCAAAAGTTATTACCGCGACAAAAGTATTACCGAACTGATTAAAGAGCGGTTGCCTGTTTCGATTTCACTCGGTTTATGGTCAACTCTGATTATTTATCTGATTGCCATTCCTTTAGGCATCCGCAAGGCCCAAAAAGACGGCTCGAAATTCGATACAATTACTTCGTTTATGATTGTGGTGGGCTCGGCGATGCCGGTGTTTTTGCTGGCTGTTTTCTTCATCGTATTTTTTGCCGGCGGTGTATATTGGCAGTGGTTCCCGCTACGAGGATTGGTTTCTGACAATTGGGATACGCTGACGTTAGGAGCAAAAATTTTGGATTATTTTCGGCACATCACTTTGCCGGTGCTGACAATCGTCATTGGCGGTTTTGCCGGTTTGACCATGCTGACCAAAAACTCATTTTTGGATGAGATAAATAAGCAATATGTTTTGACGGCTCGGGCCAAAGGGGTGCCGGAAAATAAAATTTTATACGGGCACGTTTTTCGCAATGCTATGCTGATTATTATTGCCGGATTCCCATCCCTTTTAATCAAGATGCTGTTTACCGGCTCACTGCTGATTGAGGTGATTTTTTCGCTTAACGGTTTAGGTCTGCTCGGCTATGAGGCCATTACCACTCGCGATTATCCGGTGGTGTTCGGAACTCTCTACATTTTCGGGTTGCTCGGATTGGTGCTGAAACTTATAAGTGATTTAACCTACTCTCTGGTCGATCCGCGCATAAATTTCGATCGCATACAATAGGATATTTAAAAAGAGAAAACCGTCTGACCGTATCCTCTTACATTCAGACCGAACCGCTTGCGTTAAGGTGGGTGCCATATAACCGGACCACGATCCGGACAGAGACAGCTCCCTAAATAGTAATGTTGGCTCGAGAGACATGCGGTTAATACGCGTCAGACAGTCTTCCTATCTATGTTTTAAACATAACACAAAGCTTTTCGTTTTACAAGCAAAAAAAACGGACAAAAGTCGCCAAAATAGTGCAAATCAGATACTTTGCATTATCTGAATAATTTTTGCGGTTTGCGCATCAATAATTCTGGATGTTTCTGCATCAGCTTTTTGTAATTTATCCGGTGCATCAAATTCAACTGCTCTGCCGTTGGTAATATCTGAGAGCTCATCTGCCAAAAGCAAACCAACCATTGCCAATTTCATATTTTCATTAATTGTTGCCGAATTGGCAGAAAGCTGCTTAGCCTTCTCATCCAAAATGCGCGATAGCTTCATAATATGCGCCTCTTGCCCATCTCCGCAAGCAATCACATACTCACGCTTATCAATTGTTATTGTTACTTGCCCCATTTTCTTCTAACACCTTTTCCAGTCTGGCGACAACATCATCGATGTTTTCGGTTGTTTGAGTAATTGTTTGTTGCATTTCGGCAAGCTTTTGTTCTGCTTGCTGATAATTCTGTGCCAATTCATCTTTTTGCCGCAAAGCCTCATCCAAACGAGCCTGAATTTGTGTATCGGCATTGTTGGCTGCATTTGCGGCACTTTCAAGCTCAGCAATACGATTATGCGCTGCATCGAGCTGTTGTCTTAAATCATCGTTTTTGGCGGTAAATTCCTCTATTTGCGCTTTACGATTGCTCAATGCAGTGTTTAAATTTTGAATTTCGGTTTGCAAACCGTTCATCTTATTATTACGGGACTCGGCTTCAGCTTGTAATTCTTTGATTTTGTTTTCTGCTTCGGTATTGTTTTGAGCGGCAATCAATTCCACTTGCAATTTATCTTTTTCATCACTCAAAGCCTGTAACTGTGACTCCAAAACCGCCACTTTTGCTTCAGCGGCATCTTTGTGTTTTTTCTGTTCATCCAAAGCTTGAGCAGAACGTTGTTTCTGCTGTCCGATAACGTTATACAGCTCATCAATTGCATTGTTCAAACGAATAAGAGAATTGCGGCTTTGTTCCATATTTTCCATACCCATAATAAAAACACTTCCTTTTATCTAAAATTGTTGTATATTTAATCTCATTATTAACACCTTTAGCACAAAGATTATAAAAATGCAAAACTTTATCATCAGAATTACGCAAGAAAATTTTAAGTTATTAAATTGCGCCGAAATCGGCTGTTTTATTTTGCCGGATACGACTTCGCCGGAGTTTGCTTTCGAATTTATCAAAAAGGCACAGGCGACCGATAAGTTGGTATTGGCAGACGGCGAAAATGCACTCGATTTTTATTTGCAATATAAGCCTGACGGGCTGATTTTAAATACCATAAAAGCGGAAAAACCACAGAAACTGATTAAAGAAGTACAGAAAAAAGCACCGAAGGCAACGCTTGGCGTGATAACGCGTAACCGGCGACATGAGGCGATGATTATCAGCGAATGTGAGCCGGATTTTGTGATTTTTAAGTTTTGGAAAGACGGTTTTGAATCCAATAAAGAGTTGCTTGATTGGTATGCCGAGCTGTTTTTGATTCAGAACGCGGCGCAAATTGAAGATGATTGCGATTTCTCCGCCCTCAATGCCGATTTCATCATTTTGGATGATGTAAAATATTTAGAAAAAAAGCAAAGCTGAATGTATTGTTCTACGCATATTGCTTGTTCTTCGCTTCTGTGAAACGCGGAGGCTTTCCGGAAGGAGATTTCTTCTCGGAATCGGATAAAATATTTACTGTTTTAGCAATTTTTTGAGTGGATTTTTTAATTTTTTCTTCTGTTTTAAGAGCTTCTGATATGCTTATAATCCCAAACACCATATGCTTCTTTTTTGCATTAATACTTTTAAAATATCTTCATTTTTAGTCCGTTCTATGATAGTGGCAATATTGTTTGCGAGTACAGATGAAGTATCATTCTTAAAATTTATTCCGTTTAAGGCTTTAGCCAGTTTCTCAGGAGAATTTAATATTTGCTGTATTTGATTTTAATAATGCAATGACCGGTAGTTATAACTGGACTGAACCTGCAAGTGATAAAAATAGTGAGAATTGTTTATTCTTCAACCGCAACAAAAAAACGGTTAGAGAATACCATGACCGGTTCAATTATCTATGGCAGATGAATACTAAAAAAGCATCCGATAGATGGTTTAACAGGAAAAGACGAAAATAAATCGACTGTACCTCTTTAATGCTATACGCTCTATCAAATTTTTTCTGCGGTAACACGATTTTACTTGCCAAATAAAAAAAAATATTTTATGTTGCGCTCATCAAAGCGAATCGTTTAGCGCTTGAAATAAATCAATCTTTTTTAAAATTGTGAATAGGAGATACTAATATGAAACAACTTGCAGGAGCCATCAGAATCGGTTGGGTTATCGAATATAAGGGTAAACCGTGGACTATTACCAAAGCCGTACACATCAAGCCGGGTAAGGGCGGTGCATTTATGCAGGTCGAAATGAAAGAAGTTGAGGCCGGTACCAAAACCAACGAACGTTTCCGCACCGAAGATACGGTTGAAAAATTGATGGTGGAAGACAGAGATTGCCAATTTTTGTTTGAAGATTCCGCCGGATTAACCTTTATGGAAAACGATACATTTGAACAATTTTCAATGCCGTCCGATATTTTGGGCGATTCCCGTCCGTTTTTGACCGATGGTATGCAAGTTCGCGTTTCGTATATTGACGGCCGTCCGATTTCGGTTGATTTACCGTTGCAGGTTATTTGCACCGTGGTGGAAACCGAACCGGCTCTGAAAGGTCAGACTGTTTCTTCATCGTATAAACCGGCAATTTTGGATAACGGTGTTCGCATCGGTGTTCCGCCGTTTATTAATGTAGGCGATAAAATCGTGGTTGGTACTTCCGAAGCAAACTATGTGGAAAGAGCAAAATAATGGCTTATACTTCCCCAACATTAAACCTGATGATCGGTGCTGTAAAAAAAACGGCATCGGCATTGGGACGCGATTTTAACGAACTGGAGCATCTACAGAACTCAGTGCACGGAAATAATTCGTTTGCTTTGCGTTCTTATGAAAAAGCACATAAAATTTTGCAAGAAGAGCTGAGTAAAATCAAATCCGGTTATAGCGTTGTGCGCACACAGCAAGACTGTGTTTTAAGAGGTAATTGTTTTACCATTTGTCCGATTGACGGCTTTGACAATTTTGCCCACGGCAACGCAACTTTTGCTATTTCTGCTGCGCTGATTGAAAACAACATTGCCATAGCATCGGTGATTTACAGCCCGATTAATGATGAGTTATTTTTTGCCGAAAAAGGCAGTGGCGCTTTTAAGGAAGGTTTCCGCAACCACGAACGTTTACGCGTTGCCGCTTGCAAAAATGCCGAAAGAGCGTTGATTGCGACTAATACTGATGCCAAAGCAGTGCAAAGCGCTTTATCCGTTAGCACTAATCTGCGAATCAGCGGATCAACATCGTTGGATTTGGCATATGTTGCAGCCGGCAAAATTGATGTAGCAATTGCAGTAGAAAGCGATTTTTGTGCATTAAGCGCCGGTACTTTGCTGGTTAAAGAAGCCGGCGGCTATGTTTTTGCTATTGGTGAAACAGATACTCGGTCGGAAAACTTGCAAAGTGCTTTGTACGGATGCAGTATTTTTGCCACCAACGAAGCCTTAAAGCAAAAGATTGCCGATGCGACTGCAAAATAATTAAAAAAAATTTAAAAATCATAAAAATAATGCTTGCGTATTTAAATTGCTTAATGTATAAAAGCGTAAAAACTTATATAAAGTATTTGAATTGGAGATAAAAATGAAAAAAGGTATTCACCCTGATTATCACGAAATTACTTATGTGATGACAGACGGAACAGAAGTTAAAACCAGATCCACTTGGGGCAAGGCCGGTGATACAATGAAGTTGGAAATTGATCCAAAGTCTCATCCGGCGTGGACCGGTGTTCGCCGTATTGTTGACAACGGTGGTCAGGTCGGCAAATTTAACAGCAAGTTTGCCGCTTTCGGTTTGAAAACAAATTAATTTCTGTTTACTGCAAATATGAGCCTGCAAAATTGCAGGCTTTTTGCGTTTATAAATTAAAAAAAATATTTGTAAATTCTGCGCAGTACGACTATTGTATAAATATCAAGTTAATTTAATAATGAAAGGATATAAAATATGGTAGCTCCTTTGATGCCGAAAGCCACGGCAGTATGGCTGATTGAAAACACTTGCTTGACCTTCCGTCAAATTGCAGTATTTTGTGAAATTCATGAATTGGAAGTTCAAACATTTGCGGACGCTTCCGATAAAGATAAAGATAGAGTAAAAACTCCTGCAGCATCTCTTCGCGGCAAAAGCCCTATAGAAGCCGGTTTGCTCTCGTGGGAAGAAATTCATCGCTGCGAAGCCGATCCATGCGCCAATCTTGTTCCTAATAAGCTCGAGAATGACGTACGCGAACATAATGCCAAAGCTAAAAAAGTTCTGTCACCGACACAACGCGCAGAGAAACCGGCCGCTATTCTGTGGATGATGGTAAATTATCCGGAAGTTGCCGACAAGGAAATTCGTCGTTTGTTACAAACAACCGACAACACCATCCGCAAAATTCGTGAAGGTGTTGCAAACAAAGATCCTGAATTTGCAGACTTAAAACCTAAGAATGCTATTCATCTCGGTTTTTTTGCTGAAAAAGATCTGGAAGAAGCTCGCTTAGCATCAGAAAAGAAAACTACAAAAAAAATAAAGAAAGCTAAGAAAACTGCCGCTGCCAAAAAGCCGACTGCCAAAAAAACGGCTACCGTAAAAAAGGCTGCGGCTAAAAAAGCTCCGACTAAGAAAACTGCTGCTGCTAAAAAATCGGCTGCCGTAAAAAAGGCTGCGGCTAAAAAAGCTCCGACTAAGAAAACTGCCGCTGCCAAAAAGCCGACTGCCAAAAAAACGGCTGCCGTAAAAAAAGCTGCGGCCAAGAAAAAATAATTTTTTGAGTATCAAAAAAAAAGCAACCGAACTGAACTGTACCCCGAAAGGTGGAAACACTCATTTGAGGTAAAAGTTCATAAGTAGATGGTTAACAAATGGCATCGGTATTCAGCCGATGTCATTTTTTTACAAGAAAACCCCTGGAGAGAATGTTCTCCAGAGGACTTTGTTATGTGTGATCGTGTATATGGCACACAGTTAGGGAAAAGCCCGCTTAAAAGCTCCCATGGTCCGAATATGCGAACGCGAGCCCTCTTGGTGTTTTTGAAAGAAAGCAACTGTAAGTGGTTGTATCTTGCGTTTTTAAATTCCGCAACCTAATTATATAATATAATTCTTATTTTACGGAAGGGAGTGGAAATGGATTACAAAGAATTTTTACCGCCAAGAGCATTGCGAAAATTTGATGCAATCTGCTTGCATAATGAATATTTGCATGAAAATAAAGCGCTTCAGCAACAAATTTTGGATTGTATGGCAGATATGATGACCGAAGCCAGAGAATATTGGAGTAAGTTACACGCAACAACGATTGATGCCGTTATTACGGAAGACAGAAAAGCCCAAGCAAAAAAGCGCGGCAAAGCAAGAGACAACAAATACGCACCGTTTCGCGAATATTTTAAGAATTTGCAACAGCAGCGGTTTAATGAGTATTATAAACAAGGTCAAAAAATGTCTGCTAACAGTTTTGTTACATGGTTCTTGGCTTATAATCAAACAGATATTGAAATACCATATCGCCAAAGTAATCTAAAAAGCAAATTGATACAATTAGCTCAGGCTAATAATCGTGAATTTATAAAAGCTTTTGAATGCTAAAGCTGATATGTTGCTACCTATGCCGGATTGTCAAAGATTTCTCTTATCGTTAGAGTGGAAGTGTAAATTTCTAATTTTAGCTAAAGGAGAAGGAATATGACAGAATTTACACGTGAACTTATGTATGGCAAGCGTCCGATACGCCGTACTAATCCCAAACCCGGACAAAGTGAGTGGTATTATTTGGATCCTCGTGAAACTGACAGATTTGCCGATATGAAGGAAATTGATGTGGAAAGCGAGAATTCACCAAATCCGTATGCCAACGAAATACAAAACTATTTGTATAACAATGATGAGTATAATTATAAACAACTTTATGGAAATACTCCACCACCACCGGTGCAAACACAGAATAACAATGTTCCGCAATTACGTATGCCAGCTGGCTCTGAGCAACAAATAACCATGCCGAGTAATAATTTACAAAAATACAATAACAATTTTGCAAATTTTGTAAGCAATACTTATGATAACGTAAATAATGCTTATAATAGTGTTAAGCAAGATTACTTTGGACAACGTAATTATCAGAATAGGTATAAACAAGGTTGCACGCCTTTTAATATTGCATATAATACAATATCAAATTATCAAATTTCTCCTAACCAAAAATTAGTAGAAAATGGTAATATAGTTTCAAATTACGGTATGAAGAAATTTTTATCAAAAATTCCCATTGCCGGAAAGTATATTAATGGTATTGCAACTGGTGAAAAAATAGGAAATGGACTTACTAATTTTTACAACGCTCTGGATGAGGCAGATTGTTTCAAATAAAACTTGATTTTAACAAATAAGCTACATATAGTAAATCCAAGTAAGGAGGATAACAAATGAATGAAAAAACAAAAGAAATATGCGTATTAGGTGGACTTTATTTTGCGATAAGCTATATCATTGATTTGATAGACGGCTTTGCAAATAATCTATCAATGATTTTTGATATTTTGTTTGTTATCCTCTTTTTTATGATTTTATTTGGTAAAAAATTTGCTTTTTTGCAGAAGTTTATAAATAAGTTTCCTAAGCTATCGGTGTATTTATATTATGTCGGATTTGTAGGATATATTTTATTTGTTTTTGATTTATTGTTTTTAGGACCGACTGAGTTCATTTCTTTGAGTGATGCTGTGCAAAAATATATTGCATGGGGTGTGGCAACTATAAACATCGTTGGAGTTTTGTTGGCATTAATTTTAGCAACTCGTAAAGTATTTTTATTAAAAAAGTAATTCAGCCAACCGAATACATTTATTTAAATTTACTTATAATCCGGACAAAGTGAATGGTATTTGTTTTCAAAATGGCGCTTAAAACAATATCATTCACTTATTTTTTTATCTTTCGTAAAGAATTTTAGTTTAATTCCATTAGGAAATTGTGGTTTTAATCTATCTAACCAAGTATTGAATACGGCCGGAATATCTTTCTCTTCCTTGTCTGGTAAAGCATATATCACAATATATTCATCTTGCGGATTAGCATAGTCGCTATGCAGAAAAGCAACCCATATTTCGTCTTGATCAATATAGAATGCCGACTCTGTAATCGTATACAGACCTGGTAAACCATATGTATGATAGTGACATTTGTCGCATTTATTGTCAGCCAATGAAATTTGAGCAAAATTTGATACAAATTCGTTATAATCGTTGTTTTCCATATTTCTGATTAAAAAATCAGTTAACAAAGAAAAGTCCATCGGATAATATAACTCATCTTCTGATAAATTTCCCATATATTCATAGAGATTAAGCTGTTTACCTTGCTCTTTGTAACCGGATTTTATTGTAGATATATAAAATTCCCATATACACTTTTCATCAGTATGGCAGTTCGCCCGTCTATTATACCATTCTGTGGTTTGCAGAGATGAGTAATTTTTAATCGTTTCTTTGCTGGCGCGAGCAAGTTTTTCGGAGGCGCATATGGTTTGTTCGGTATCTGTTAAATTTTTTGCCCAACAATCAAATCCGGTGTCATAGCGTAAAGGATTATTTTTATTTTCGTAACTTCCGATAAAGTTTCCTTGCATGCCACAATATATACGCGATAAAGAGTTTGCTTCTACATCTATAGCGTTTTTATCAGCATCGAACGTGAAGGTTACAACAACATCCTCATATTTACCTTCAGGCGTTTCAATTCTGTTTTTATATTCACCCTTATTAGCTTTTATTTCCAATTTCCCTTCCAGACTGCAAAGATGAGCCCCATTTGCGGTTGAGATACTGAAATCACACTGATTATCTATACAATTATTTATCTCCAAGGCTCCGGATATACCTGTCGCATACCTTTGATATTCCCATACGCTGTTCCAATCCGAACTAATCTGCTCACTTGATAAAGCCGGCATACTAAATACGCTGAATAGTCCTAATATAAAAGCAATTTTTTTCATTTTACGCTCTCCCCTAAGATAACAATTATGATAAAATATATAATACAAAAATCAAGTTAAATGGATATTAGTACAGTATCTTTTCTATCGCCGACATAGGTCACAACAATTTCAGTATTTTCATTAAATCTTTTAATACAATCTTTTCCATTTTAGAAAGTTCCGAAAATTCGAGAAAATCTAAAATGTGATAATATGATAAAGTGTTAACCGCAAAGAGCATAAAATTAGTGCTTAATCAAAATTTCTTACATAAACGCGGGTTGGTTTGCCCTCGCGATTGGCCATGGTCTGCCAAAAGGTAAAGCCGTATTTTTCGTAGAGACCGATTTCGTCGGTGGAAATATAAACTTTTTCGGTTCCGGCTGATTTTAAGATATCGCAAATGTGGGTGATTAACTTGCCGGCGTTGCGGTGGCCACGATAAGCCGGAAACGTATATACAAACCCGATCCACGGCGACAGTTCCGGTGCGTCAATCTCATCTTGCGGCGCCAAAGTAGCAAACGAAACCAGCTTATCGCCGTCTGTCAGCAGATAAACCTCGGTTGCTTCCCCGCATATTTGCTTTAATTTGCCTTCTTCCAACCAGTCGTGCAACAATTCCGCCGCCGACCAATCGCCTTTGCCGATTTCCTCCCGCCAATGCTCCTGATTTTCCGATTGATAGTATTTTATTACCTGCATTTTGCCTCATACTTCATAGTTGCCATATTTGCAAACTATAAACCTTTAAATATCTCTTGCCAAGTACATAGTTCATCGTTTTTAAATTTTATGAGGTTTTATGCTGGACATCAAAAATCAGCTGTTGTATCTTGCTTTTCGTAAAGAGGTAAAAGCCATGATTGAAACAAAACGCTTAAAAATATATCCTGCTTCAAAAACGGAAATGGAAGAATTCATCGCCGCTCAGACCGATGAAGCTTTGAAGGCTGCCTATATGGAAATGCTGAACGGCAGTTTTTACCATCCAAATCAATGGGAATGGTATGCTATTTGGATGATTGAACTTAAAGACGGAACACATATCGGCGAACTTTGTTTTAAGGGGCTTAATGAAAACGGTGTCGCAGAAATCGGCTACGGAATTGGCGAAAAATATCAGGGGCAAGGCTATGCAACCGAAGCCGCGAAAGCCGTTACGTCATGGGCTTTGAAACAACCGAAGGTTACGGCAATCGAAGCGGAAACGGAACTTGAGAACAAGGCTTCCTTGCGGGTTTTGGAAAAATCAGGCTTTGTTGCCACCGGAAAAAACGGGCAAGAAGGACCGCGTTTTATTTTGCATAAAAATATAACCTTTCGCCGCGAAGAACCAAACGATTATCGCGAAGTGGAAAACATGGTGCGTGAATCGTTTTGGAATGTCTACCGTCCCGGCTGTTTGGAACATTTTGTGCTTCATGAATTGCGTAGTAATCCAGACTTTGTTAAAGAGCTTGATTATGTCATGGAAAAAGACGGGAAAATCATTGGGCAGAATATTTTTATGCGCGCCCAGATCAATGCTGATGACGGGCGCAACATTCCGATATTGGCGATGGGACCGATTTGTATTACACCGAAGCTTAAAAGACAGGGATACGGTAAAATGCTTTTGGATTATACTTTAGAGAAAGCCAAAGAGATGGGCTTTGGTGCCATGTGCTTTGAGGGAAACATTGATTTTTACTCCAAAAGCGGTTTTACCTACGCGAGCAATTTCGGTATCAGATATCATGATTTGCCGGAAAGTGCTGATTCTTCGTTCTTTTTATGTAAAGAGTTGATACCTGGTTATTTGGACGGCATTACCGGTGAACATACTCCGCCACAGGGTTATTTTGTTGATGAGGCTGACGCCGAAGAATTTGATAAGCAATTTCCGCAAAAAAAGAAAAAAAAACTTCCGGGACAGATTTTCGGTTAATAAAGTATCAAAAAATTTCCTATTTTTAACTCGCCAAATGTTGTTGACACTACATATTTTCGCGCTAATTATAGAACATAAATAGAACATTGAAGAGGTAAAATGCGCCAGCACGTTATAGCATTGGTTGATTGTGACTGCTTTTTCGTTTCTTGCGAACGGAAGGATAACCCCGATTTGCAAGGCAAGCCGGTGTGCGTGATGACCGGCGGTGGAAGTAAAGGCATTATCGTTTCTCGCTCCAAAGAAGCCAAAGCGCTCGGGATTAAAATGGGACAGCCGTATTTTCAGGTCAAGCCGAACTTCCCGACTGCGATTTGTATTCCGGCACGCCACCACCGCTATACCGAGATTTCTAAAGAAGTGATGAATACCATCAAGACTTTCAGTCCGGATGTTGAAGTCACCTCGGTTGATGAGGCGTTTATTGATTTGACCAGCCTCAATAAGGTTTATCAGTGCACTTATACCGACATAATTAAGAAGATTCGGCAGGACGTGTGGGATAAGGTCGGTATTCCGGTATCCATCG
>JAFSWL010000011.1 GCA_017444525.1 Alphaproteobacteria bacterium | reverse complement strand
CTGAACCGCTCTTTGCTTTTGACGCTTTGCCTCTTTAGCTTCTTCTTCCTGTTTTTTTTTGGCCTCATATTCTTTAGCTTCCGCCAAAAGTTTGAGTTTTTGTGCAGTTGCCTCATCAATTTGCTTTGGAGCTACCTGCTGCGGTGCAACATTTATCGAACGTTTCTTACGCACTTCAACCTGCACCACTTTTTTACCATCTGACGGTGCCGGCTTTGCTACATTTTTTAAAGTGAGGGTTTTCTTTAATGTTAACTTACCCTTTACACTCTCATCTGTCATATAATCTTATCTCCGTTACGAATTTAAAAATGTCTGATATCTCATCATTGCCGTCTTTACCATTGCGCTCATCGGTCCTTTTTTAACGGCTAAATGCACCGTATTTTCTTTTCCGAGAGCAGCACTTAAAGCGGCAACGTCATACAAAGTAAATTTTTCCAAATCCTTTGCTATTGCTGCAATTTTCTGCCTACCGTCATCACCGGCATCTGTGGCTTCAATCACAAAGGCAGCTTTGCCTTTTACAACTACTTCTTTAACTTTTTCAAACCCCGAAATCAAATCTCCGGCTTTACGGGCGAGATTAACGGCATCCAAACCGCGCTTACATAAAATTTGTTCCACAATTTGCGGCAAATCTTCACGCATAATTGTTTTTGTATGTAAAATTTTATTCAGCGGATTAGCTTTTGCCGCCAATCCCATCAATAGTGTTTTGGAATTGGAAAGATAAAAACCATGTCCGTCCAGTTTTTTATTGAAATCAGGTAAAATCGTTCCATCTTTCAACAAAACAAACCGCAGCAACTCACTCTTCGGCAAAATTTTGCCGGTCAACACGCATTTTCTCGTTTCTGTTTCCGCTGCCATTATTAACATCCCCTCAAAACCTTAGCTAGTCCTCGGCATCCCCATCATCAAACCAACCAGCCTGACGGCGAGCAGCCATAATAATGTCATTGGCTTCATTTTCCGAAATAGCATCTGAACCGAGCATATCGATAAGCTCATCTGCTGCTAAATCTGCCAATTCCCCAATATTTTTAACACCTTTTTCAGCTAATGTAATAATCATCTCAGGTTCTAAACCCTCAATAGATTTCATATTCTCATCAATTTTCAAAGCTTTACTCTTGGCATTAAATTCTTTATCACGGGCAGTTACAAATTCTTTGGCTCTGGATTGCAGCTCTGCGGCAATATCCTCGTCAAATCCTTCAATTTCTGCCAACTCGTTTTGCGCAACATAAGCAATTTCATCAACCGTAGAAAACCCTTCTGCTACCAACAGATGTGCAATCATATCATCGACATCCAATGCTTCCATAAAGCGTTGGGTACGAACTTTGTTCTCGTTTGAACGACGTTCTTGCTCTTGAGCTTCTGTCATAACATCTATATTGCAACCCAACAGCTGTGAAGCCAACTTAACGTTCTGTCCGTGACGACCGATGGCTTTGGAAAATTCTTCATCAGAAACAATCACTTCAATACGATTGTTTTCTTCATCCAAAACCACCTTGATAACTTCCGCCGGTGCTAAAGCATTAACAATATATTGGGCTTTATCATCCGAATATTGAACTATATCTATTTTCTCGCCCTGAAGCTCCGATACCACTGCTTGAACGCGAATACCGCGCAAACCCACACATGCACCGACCGGATCAATTGTTTTATCATTGGCCTTAACAGCAATCTTGGCTTTAGACCCCGGATCACGAGCCACACCCATAATCTGTACCACACCGTCATAAATTTCCGGAACTTCCTGAGTAAACAATTTAGCCATAAACTCAGGACAAGTACGCGACAAGAAAATTTGCGGTCCCTTCACTTCGCTGCGCACATCCAGAACATAAGCGCGTACACGATCACCGTTCTTAAACTTCTCCCTCGGGATGATTTCATTGTAACGCAAAACCGCTTCATCGTTTTTGTTCCCGATTTCAAGTACGATGCTGCTGATATTGCCAAAGCTGTTTTGCTCAACTTTTTTAACCGTACCGTTAATGATTGTTCCGATTTTATCTTTATATTCTTCATACTGCTTATTGCGCTCGGCTTCACGAACTTTCTGCATAATTACCTGACGAGCGGTTTGAGCGGCAATACGCCCAAAATCTATCGGTGGCAATGCATCAACTATAAAATCACCGACTTTGTATTTTTTATCGTACGTCTTGGCTAATTTGAGCGGAATTTGTGCTGCTTCGTTTTCTATAACGGCATCATCTGCCACAACTTCACGATAACGAGCTAATGAAATGGCACCTGTTTTGCGGTCAATACTGGCACGCACATCATGTTCCTTACCGTATTTAGTACGTCCGGCTTTTTGAATAGCAACTTCCATCGCCACAAAAACATCTTCTTTATCAATATTTTTATCGCGCGCTACCGCATCTGCAACCACTATAATTTCCGGTCTCGGCATATTTTCATAAGTTTCCATTTTTGTACTACCTTTCAAAAAAATTAAAGTTCCGCAGCTTGATGCGCTGCCATATATTCTTTCCACAATTCATCGGTTAACACCAATTTAGCTTTGGCCACAAGCGAAAACGGAATTGTGTATTTTGTTTCATCTGCTGTCAGTAAAATATTTTCACCTTCAATATTCGCAATTTTACCCTTAAAACGTTTACGATTTTCGACTTTATCTTCTGTTTCGATTTTTACCTCGTAACCTTTCCAGCGTTCAAAATGTTTAAGTTTGGTCAGTGGTCTGTCCACCCCCGGCGAACTTACCTCCAGCGAATAACGGCTTTCTATCGGATCTTTTTCATCAAGTACATCCGACAATGCATGACTGACTTTAGCACAATCATCAACCGTAATATCGCTGCCGTCAAGCGCATCTATCATCACCTGCAGTGTCGGATTAGCTTGCCCTATGGTTAAAACCCGCACCAGTTCAAACCCTTCTTTTTCCACCACAGGCTCAATTAAATCCTGTAAATAATGTTTTTGCATTACAAATCCTCTAATAAAAAAGCGGGGCTTTGCAGCTCCACTTTGATAATACTGTTGTGTTGTCAACACATATAGCACGTTTTTTTTATTTGTAAAGTATTTTTTTTGCTTTTATTAACCGACAATTCAATATGTACTCTGACGGGAAGACGCAAGCTTTGCCTTTACCGCTTCACTCATTTTCAATGCATTGGAAAATGCAGATTTCGGATTTCCGTATTCTTTATTGGCATTCTTGACATAGTCTATAAATTGCGGATCAGTGAGCTTATCTCGTTTGCCGTGATCAAGGATATAATATTCAATTTTATTATCTTTAACCACTCCACCGATAAATATCGGGCAGCTTCCACCAAACATCACCGCCGCACCGTTGTCGGCCGTAACTACTGTAATCCACTTATCACTGCGCGGCATGGAAAATTCACCCTCTAGCCCCAAAGTTTCGGCCACTCCCCAATAATATACATCGTACGCTTGTCCGGATTGTTTTTGCGCTGTATCTTGTTCACCTTTTGTTGCTTCTGCACCAAAAGCGGTATAATCGGTTTTGATATCACGGCTCATCGCACTGCTTTCTTCCAAAACACTGCTACTGAATTTTTTGCTGTGCACCAGCCTCTTTTACAAAGTCGTTATACTCATCCGCCATTGAATTCTGTGCTAAAGCGGTTGACGGCATCGTTAATGCACCGGATAATGCAATTTTTTGTAACATTTTGTTAATTCTGTTTTTGGTATTCATATCGATTCTCCTTGCTTCGTCAGCAAACACCGATACTATACTAACAAAAATGCTGCATTTTGTCAAGCTGCAAATTCACTCAAACCAGTCCATCGCGGCAAAGTTTGGCATAAATCGGCTTATTTAATCCGAGTTCTTCAATCAAAACCGTTGGTCTGCTCTCAACTTGCAAATTAAACTCTCCGAAAACGTTGCCTTTCCGATATTTTAACACTGCACTCGGTAATTCGGCTTTACCGATACAAGAAGAAAGATATACCCAAACTTCGTCATTATCATCCAAATTGGCAACAGCCAATCGCCGTGCATATAAATTTAGCGTCAAATCAGCTTTGGTCGCATCTTTGGTCCACGGCGAACCACCGCCCACTGCGCTGGCGGTAGAATAAAAATCAACTGCCAACTTGCGTCCGGTAATTCCGCAATCGGCTATGCTAGAATGAGTACTGTAATTACCGGCTCCGTTGACGATTATTTGCTTTGGTTTTTCACCTAACGCTGAAATAATAAAATCACTTAAATCTTCTGTTTCCAGCATCGGTACCGCCACCACGGCTGTCAAAATTTGTCCGTTATCATCAATTGTTATCTGCGTTTTTATATCTAACCCCAGATTTTTGCTGTGCCGCGCCTTATTATAAAGCTCTCGGTTAAGCCGGCGCGCCAAATAAAGTTCGCGGTTTAAGTTATCATCTCCTCTACAGGCATATCCAACAAACACTCCCTGATCACCCCAGCCGCCATTATCAACTCCGGCCGCTATTTCACATGATTGATTGCCAATAAGATTAATAATTTTTATTTTATTTATATTTACAGCCTTATCCTGCCAAATTTTTGCATAGTTCGCATCATATCCTATTTCTTGCAGTGCGGCTTTCACGTATTGTTTAAACGGCATATTTTGCAATTTTGAGCAAATTTCTCCGCCTAAAACCACGGTGTTATCCTTAATCATAACCTCCACTGCATAACGTACCGCCGCATCATTTTCGATATAGCGATCCAAAATATAACTGGTTATGTAATCGGCAATTTTATCAGGGTGTCCCAAAGACACATATTCTGCTGTCTTAATCATATTATTTCTCCTGTTTAGTCCACTCAATGCTGGACAATTCGGTTAAATCCACATTTACGGAATATTCCGTAGCAAAAGCGTTATAAACCACATTTATTCACATTGTCAAGTTTTAATATTGAGCTTTATACCTATTATGATATTATGCTTGCAAAGGAGAAAAGAAATGAAACATATCGGAATAATTATTGCTTTAGACCGCGAAATGAAAATATTTGCAGCCAAATTACAGGATTTACAACGTCAAACTCTGCATAAGTGTACTTTTTACACAGGAGTAATCGACAACAAAATAATCACCGCGGTTGTGTCCGGTATGGGCAAGGTGAACGCCGCCTTATGTGCCGCCGATTTAATTGATAATTTTAAGGTTGATATGATTTTGAATTTGGGAATTGCCGGCGGTTTGGACAGCTCGCTCAAAATCGGCGATTTTTTGGTGGGTAAAGATATTGTTTATCATGACGTTTGGTGCGGCAATCCCAATAAATACGGTCAGGTTCAGGATTTGCCGGAGATGTATCACAGCAAACCGGAACTGGCTTTAAATCTGAAGCAATATCCGCAAGGGCTTATCACTAGCGGTGATTATTTTGTTGAAAAAGCCGAAGAATTGCAAAAAATTAAAAGTAACTTCCCTACCGCTTTGGCAGTTGATATGGAAAGCGCCGCTATTGCGCAGACTTGTTATTTATACGATATACCGCTGTTGGTGGTAAGACAAATCAGCGACGTGCCGGGGGTGGAAAATCATGCCGAACAATACGCGGCATTTTGGGAAAACGCCCCGAAAAACTCAATTAGTGCTCTGCAAAATATATTAAGAGTTCTGTGATTCGTCGGCATTAGATATACTCAAACAAAAACAGCGTGCGTCTCAACAAAGATTTACAACGAATTTTGTTTTTTGGACTGTTCTATCACTGAAAGCGAAGCCGCCGCCATATCGGTATCTTGTCTGTTTCTGTTTTCGACAGCATGATTTGTCAGCGTGTTATCACGATTTTGCATAATCGAACGCATTTTGTCTTCATTTAGGCTATTTTTCTTTGAATTTTCATTAATTACAAAGCGAGTAAGATCATCTTGTTCTCTACTTTTTCGGCGGCTCTCTTCCTGCAGATTATTTTTTATTTTGGTACGCTCATCTTCATAGCTTATGGTTTTCTTTAAGGTGTCTTCAGCCTGCTGTTTTTTCTTTTGATTATTTTCATATGCAACTTTTTGCGGCGGAACTTTCGGATAAACTTTACGGAAATTATGATGCCATTGAAAATAGACCAAGAATACCGACGGAAAAGCCGATATCAACATTTGATCCATGGTGCGAGGCTGAGTGAGTTCATAGGCTCGGGCAACCATCAACCGCCGAGTCTGTTCAATAAAGCGCTCCATTTTTTTCTTGCTTTTATCGTCCGGTCTGCCCAAACGATATTCGCACATTTCTATCAAGCGCTGAATAATAGGATCACTGTTCCCCATCGCCAACTGCCGCAAAATCTTAAGCATTTTCTGCATATTCGCACTCTTATTCCAAAACGCGCGTATGGTTTTGGCCTGAATACCGTCAAACCCGAATGCTCGTAGATTTTCCATACCGCCGGCAGCCTGTATCATTTCATCTACAAACTCATAAACGGCATCCCAGTTGATGGCTCCGGACTTGAAAATCATCTCTTTACAGCGACCGTTTTTAAGTTCCCTCAACGCATGTTTCACAATCGGAAAATCGGCAATTTGTACATCTTCGCCCTGCAAAAGCAAAAACAATTGCGATGAGGCTGTATCCATAATAAATTCTTCTATTTCTTCGGTTTCACCAAACAAAAATGCACGTAAATACAGATAGATATAAGCAAAGACACTGGAGTGAACCGAACGCAACATACTGATACTGCGCAACGTAATTTTATACCTATCGCGAAAATCAAGCATATATTTCAGACGTTCTTCGCCCTTAAAATTTTCCTTGATAAACTGATAGCGATAACCGAATTTACGCATCTGCGTCGGATACATTTTTTTCAAATGCAGAGCCATTGCCCATTCACGCACCATTGAATATATAGAAAATATCGGATCACGTGAATAACCAGTCATTACGGTTGCCACAACGCTGTCATATCCCAAAAAATACGGTTCCATATGTGAACAACAAGCGTTTTTACGAAATTCGGAATCGAGCGTAAATACGTATTGCTCAATTTCTTCATCCCCCATACCCCAAGCGCTGAAATCAGTCTCCAAATCTTGCGAAAGCCGATTAAAATCAAACACAACCGCTAAATTATCACCTTTTTCCGTGTAGCCGTCGACATATTCGTCATAATAAACGCTCTGAAAAGCATACTCTTCATCATCATAATAATTTTTAAAGTCGCTCAAATCATCGGCAATAAATTCTTTAACATCGTCAATATACGACGGTTCATACACTTGAGTTTTCAAGTAGTGTATGGCATCTTGTTCCAGCTCCTCTTTGCTATATTTCAAATCAGCGAAGCGCAACATTTTATCACCTCTTACCACCCCATACTATACTTAAAATTTACTTTAAGTCAACAAAAAAACTTTTATGGGTTGATTTTTAAACAGCGCAAAGTATAATCTGCCTCAACGGGAGAATAAAATTGAAAAAAGCATTCATTTGGTTTATTTTCGGCTTGTGCGGCTGTGTTACTCCACTTAAAATACCGCCGAAATTTAAACCGACATTGATTACAACACCGGATTTTGACTTTGCCGTTTGGCAGAAAATCGAACAACCGGCAGCTCCTTACAAAATATACATTGAGGGCGACGGTTACGCATTTAATTCACGTGGCATACCAACATCAAACCCGACACCGCGCGGAACTTTTATGCGCTCTGTTGCTTTCGGAGATTCGCACCCCAACGTCGTTTATATGGCGCGTGCCTGCCAATTTGTGCAGAATAAAAAATGCGAGCAAAAATACTGGACAGATGGACGCTTTGCCCCGGAAATCATCACAGCTCAATCCGATGCAATAAAACAAATAATTCGCGGCAATTCCGTAACTCTCATCGGCTTTTCAGGCGGAGCCCAAATAGCCGGTTTGGTAGCGGTTACACATCCGGAAATAAAGGTATCTAAAATCATAACCATAGGTGGCAATTTGGATCATCCGGCTTGGACAGCCCACCATCGCGTTCCACCGCTTGAGAATTCGGCAGATCTTAATGATTACCGTGATAAGTTTGCACAAATTGCGCAAATTCACTATGTCGGCAGCGATGATATGGTAATGCCTCCATTCTTAAATGAAAATTTTGCTGCAGATAAACAAACGGTTATCGTAGTTGAGGGGGCAACCCATAACAGCGGTTGGGATAAAGTGGTACCACAAATTCGAGCAAGTGATTAACTTTATGATATTTCCTCCAGTTTAAGCTGAATTTCCAACCATTGTTCCTCCATCTGCGCGATTTTATCTTTGTTATCGGCCAATTTAGTCGTCAGCTCATCGAACTTCTTTGGGTCATCTATATATAAATCAGGATTGCCGAGAGCTATTTCTATGGCTTTATTCTCCGCCTCAAGCTTATTAATTTCATCCGGTAGATTATCCAAAAGATATTGTTCCTTAAAACTCAGCTTAACGGTTTTGTTTCGTGCTCTGGCTTTGGACTCTATTTTAGGTACAACTTTTTTGATCGGCTTTTCATCTGATTTATTTTTTAATTTTGCCAACAGATCCGTATATGTGCCGACATGCTCATATATTGAGCCGTCTCCTTTCATATATAGCAATGAAGTTGCGACTTTATCCATAAAATCACGATCATGGCTGACAATAAGCACTGTTCCTTCGTATTCATCCAGCACTTCTTGCAGTAAGTCGAGCGTATCCATATCTAAATCATTGGTAGGCTCATCCAATACCAACAAATTGGATGGGCGTGCTAATGCCACCGCCAGCATTAAACGATTTTTTTCTCCTCCGGATAAGGCCGCAACCGGACATTGCGCCTGCTCCGGCTTAAACAAAAAATCCTTCAAGTAGGCAACAACGTGGCGAAAATGACCACGCACCCAGATATGATCACCTTCATTACACAAAGTTTTCCACAACGTTTTTTTCGGATCAAGCGTCATACGGTTTTGATCGAAATATGCTTCTTCCAAATTTTTACCGATACGGATAAAACCGGAATCCGGCTCCAAACGCTTTGTCAGCAGCTTAATCAGCGTACTTTTACCGGAACCGTTTGGCCCGACAATTCCCAATTTATGTCCTTTAATAATGCGAATTGAAAAATCTTTGACAAGCTGTCGTTCACCAAAAGCCTTATATATATGTTTGGCTTCGATAATCATTTTTGAACGTTGTTCGGCCGTTTCTACTTCCATATTGACCGACCCCATCATTTTTATCTGTTCGCGGCGTTCTTCTCTGAGCTGTTGCAACCGCCGTAAACGCCCCATATTACGTTTGCGTCGCGCCGTAACTCCCTTATGTAACCATTCAGTTTCTTCGGCTATTTTTTTATTCAGTGCTTTTTGCTCGATGATTTCTTGATCGATAACTTGGTTCTCCCATTCTTCAAAATTGGCAAAACTTTTATTGTTACGCCGCAAAATTCCTCTATCCAGCCAAAACGTTGTGCGCGATATATGACACAAAAACGAACGATCATGGCTGATTACTATAACTGCGCCCGCAAATTGTTTGATTATATCTTCCAGTTTTTCGATGGCTTCAATATCCAAATGGTTAGTAGGCTCATCTAACAACAAAATATCCGGTTCATTAATCAAAGCTTTGGCTAATGCGGCTTTGCGGCATTCTCCTCCTGAAGATTCTGATGGTTTCTGCTCAGCTCTGATATCAAAATATTCAATCAATTTATCAGCTCTGTATGTTTGATTTTTTTCGTTTTGCGGCAAACCGCTTTCCACCACTTCGCGCAATGTTTTATAATCACTCAAATCTGGCTCCTGCGGCATATAACCTATGCGAATACCGGGCTGAATAAAAAACTCACCGTCATCTGCTTCGATTTCATGAGCAATCACTTTCAACAATGTTGATTTTCCACAACCGTTGCGCCCGACAAGACAAATTTTATCCCCGCGGTTAATATATAAATCAACCCCGAGAAAAAGCGGCTTCAATCCAAAACCCAAGCGTGCGCCGCGTATAGTATAAATAGGAGCTTCTGCAACCATTTTCCAACCTTTCGGAGTATATCTAAACCAAAATAACAAATATTACAAGTAATTTATTTTTACCTTGAAACATCGCTTTTTTCGTATTATGGTATGATAAAAATTATAGAGAGGTTGAATAATGAAAAAATTGTTACTGTCAGCACTATTGCTCGCTTTGTCTTCACATACCGTAAAAGCTGCCGACGAAGTGCAACTTTTAGCCGACGAAATGTTTTTAAGCGAAAGCGATGCAACTGAGATAGAGGCTCAAACTGCAGAAGACAACGGAGATGATAAAAAATCCGGAGGTTTTTTCGGTTTTATCAGTCGACCTTTATCTAAACTGTTTTCAAGTGATGACACGAAAAATACCGCTGCTTTGCAAGAAACATGGCTTGAAAAAAATGTGCGTTTGGCGGACGAAGGCAATCTCAACAGCCAGATGGACTTAGCTTATATGTACTTGTATGGTTCCGATGAAGTGAAGCAGGATTTTAAAAAAGCGCTGCAATACTACACCATGGCTGCCCAACAAGACGATCCAATCGCTTTGAATAACCTCGGAAGTCTCTATTTCAGCGGCATTGGAACTCCTCGTGACATAAGGACTGCATTAACATTATTTCAAAAATCAGCTGAATTAGGCAATGATAATGCGGCAATCAATTTAGCTTTTATTTATCTTACCGGTGGCAAAAAAGATCCTGAACGTAACAAACGGGCCATAGAATTGTTTGAAAGTGCCAAAAATAAGAACAACATTGCCAAATTTATGTTGGGATATGCTTATTTCAAAGGATTTGTGGTTTCACAAGATTATTCCAAAGCTTTCGAGCTGATAAAAACAGCTGCCGGCGGCGACGCTCTGATAGACGAGGCACAATTGGTACTGGCGGAAATGTATGTTAAAGGTTTGGGAACAGTGCAAAACTATCAAAATGCCATAAGTTCTTATCGTGCTGCTGTTTCTCAAAATAATATAGAAGCTATAATGATGCTGGCTCAAATATACGTAGATGGAGTTATTTGCCCCAAAAATCCAATTCTAGCGCATGCCTTATTCAATATTGCCGCTTCTAAAAATATTCCGGATGCTGCCGATAAACGCGACGAAATTGCTGCCAAAATGAAATTAGAAGAATTGGCTCAAGCGCAAGATATAGCTCAAAACTATAAAGAGACGCCATCAGAACTTACTGGATACATTCGCCAAACTTACGGTTCTAATATCAGACAATATATTGATAACAATATATAATTATTTTCCTTGATATTTTAGCGGCATATAAGAATATTGCAACTGACAGCCCGATACATCTTCCGGATATCATATAGTCTTTTGGCAGATTACGAAAAAAATATATAAAAAATAAAAAAATAATATTGACAAGTATAAATATCCATTGTATTAATCTATCTGTTTTTACGGCGGGGTAGCTCAGTTGGTTAGAGCAGCGGAATCATAATCCGCGTGTCGTTGGTTCGAATCCGACCCTCGCTACCAAACGCACTCCTAACTTATTGAAGTTAGGAGTTTTTTATATTCATCATCCAAAGTAAGGGCAAGAAATAAAAATTATAGGAAAAATACTTTAAAAAGTTGATTTGAGCAGGTATTAAACACGACTATTACACAAGGCTTTTATAATGAATGGGCATAACAGATCAATCAGAAGAAATGCTAATGATACTCAAAATTGAAAGAGATCAAACTCTCCACAAAAAATTATTTTGAGGATACTAAAAATAAACATAAAATCATAAATAATTTTTATCAGATTTTTAACATATTCAAAATATACTAACTTCAAAATCAGCGGAGGTAAAAATGGTTGTTAAAATTGCTAAAGGCCTGTTATTGATAGGATTAATCGTATTTTATATATATAATCTTTATATGAATAAAAATGATTTATACGGTGCTCTTGTATTCAATCGCATAAACTTTATAACTCTGATAGCCATTCTTTATCTCGCCTCGGATTACATCGAAATATGTATGAATTTGTGCATATTGGTGCTGATTGGCGGTTTACTGTTTCATGGATATATGTATTATAATGCCTACAGTACTAATAACAGTTCTCAACAACAAACCAAAGAGAAAAATTGCTACGGTGAAGGCAGTACATGGTATTCCAAACTCAATGACCGCTGCTACTGAGATAATTTTTATTACGTACATCACTCTAATAACTGCTCGACTGTCCGACTAAGATTCTGTTAGTTTTAAAAGCTACTCGAATTATCGCGTATAAGTTGTAATATCATTTTTTTATTGACATTTAGCCGATATATAATTAAAAATTGATTATAAACTTTTTTTCATCAAAGGATTGTAATGCAATACAAATTAATATTTTTACTTTATATATCGCTTCTATATACCCAAACACATTTATGTTTTGCAGATAATATAGTATTTAGCACACAAATTCCCGAGGACCGATTAGAACGTTATTATACAAATAATGATGCCATTCCAGAAATAAACAGACAATGCTCTGAAATTATAGAAAAACCTTTTAATACCGAAATGTTTGCATCTGAATATAATTTAGAGATTGGATTTAATTGTTATATTCATACATTTGTACAAAGACTTAATGATGAACAATTTGAAATATTTGAACAGTTGGGTGATGATATAAGAATAGTATTGGATGATTTTTGTTCCCACAAGAATATGAAAATTAGCGTTTTTAAGGCAAATTTAATGTCTGCAAAATTAAATATGCTTATATTCTTTTACAATAACATTTACAATAAAAAAAATTTATTTCTCCCACTTAAAACCGGTCATTATCTTATAAATCATTGCTACGGAATTACTCAATGTATGAAACAGAAAATTGAAAATATGGTAGTAGATAATACTATTCCGATTAATAGAGATGATGTAAAAAGGTCGTTACATAAATTATTTGATAATACTGAAAATTTCTATATTAAGTCTGGACTAACCGGTAATCGTTTATATGACGCGCTTAGAAAAATTTATAACTTATATTGGGATATCTTTTACTCAACAGCAAATATTATCAATTAAATAATTTAACAAAAAAGGCCCCGCCGGTTAAGCCGGCGGATTACCTCTCAAATTACAAGCGGATTGTTTTCATATTCATCTTCAACAAAAGTATAACTGCTTTTCTGAGGATTTCAGTCACGCCAACGCTGATTATCTTTCCTAAAACCGGTTAAACTTCGATGCACTTTACGCTGTGAAATCTGCGTAGAAAACTGAGGTACGGAATACTGCGCTGTTGCATTTGGCGCATAATTGCTAATCGCTTGCATGATTGCAGAAGGCTGTGTGCCGAAAGTGTTCTGTTTCGAGGTAACACTGTAATTATACGGCGATTGTATTTGATAACCGGTTGTTTTGGATGCTCCGTAGACTGGCGATGGTGTATATGCAGATTGAGCTACGTATGAAGATGAGTCCGGTGTCGAAACTGTACCAACAGTGTTTCCAATTGCATTATCTACAGCATTTCCGCTATATAATCCGCTACTAAAATTATTATATTGATTATCAATTTGTGAATAGCCGTTCAGCTGTCCGACACCACGGCCGGTATTTAAATCGCCGTAGGTGGTGTTGCTCTGATTGTTGTTTTGAAAATAACTGCTCGGTTTGCCGACTAGGCTTTCGGTGTTGACCGTATAATCAGAATTTGCAAAAACTTGACCATTATTTGCGTTATTATTGAGCTGATTTGTTACGTTTTCAATGTTTTGCGCATCTTTAAGATATTTTAACACATACTATATACAATATTTGATAAGAGGTATGGAAATGAAAAAGTTGGTTTTGATTTTAGGACTAGTATTGAGTTTAGGCGCAAATGCTCGGGCAGATGATAATGTAAATAAACAAGAGTTTGTTAATCCGATTTTTTATCAACCGTTAGAACCTTTAAGTCGGACATCAACATGGACATATCTAACGCCG
>JAFSWL010000010.1 GCA_017444525.1 Alphaproteobacteria bacterium | reverse complement strand
GGGGCTTCTCCTCGTGTACGTTTTGTGTACACGTCGTCGAAGTCCCTCTTCGTATTTACACGCTATCCGTTATTTCTGTGTATGTTCTGCGAGTAATTTTTTAAAAAAAGTTCATTGGCTTATGTACTACATTGTACACCGCGCCAACCGGCATACTGCGTATTTATCTCGTTATACGTTATTTCCATATACGTTCTGCGAGTTTTCCCACAGCGATTTTTAAACCGCTTGCAAAATAAGTTTGACCATTTTATAAAATAATCATTGGTTTAACATATAAAAAAGGAATTAACTATGGCTAATAAATATGCAGGAACACAAACAGAAAAGAATTTGTGGACGGCTTTTGCCGGTGAAAGTCAGGCTCGTAATAAATACACCTATTTTGCCAGCGTAGCTAAAAAAGAAGGTTTTGAACAAATTTCCGAGATTTTTACTAAAACCGCAGCTAACGAAAAAGAACATGCGGAATTGTGGTTTAAGGAACTCGAAGAGCTCGGTGACACTGCCGCTAACTTAAAAGCCGCGGCCGAAGGTGAAAACTATGAATGGACTGATATGTATGAAGGTTTTGCTAAGACTGCGGAAGCCGAGGGTTTTCCGGCACTGGCTGCAAAATTCCGCGGAGTTGCCGCAATCGAAAAAACTCATGAAGAAAGATATCGCGCCCTGCTAAAAAATGTGGAAACACAGGAAGTATTTAAGCGTTCTTCGGTTAAGGTTTGGGAATGCCGCAACTGCGGACACATTATTGTCGGTACGGAAGCACCGGCAGCTTGTCCGGTTTGTGCTCATGCCCGCAGCTATTTTGAATTGAGAGCAGAAAACTATTAACCTTGTCGCAAATTTGTGCAAATGCTCAAAGGCCGGAATTATCTCCGGTCTTTTTTTTGTAAAACAGCTTGATTTTTGACGAAAAATAGGATAGAATTAAATTGTTAAAAAAATAAGGATTATGTTTTACAAATTTATATACAGAGATGTTTTTCTGTTAAAAAGTAGAACTATTACGTAACGCTTTGCGGTCGAATTTATATTAAATCCGTTTATACGCCAGCCTTATTTTTTAGCAGAAAACTCAGTAGTACGAGAGGTTTGTTCCTATCTGTATTCAAGCATTTTATATTGGTCTCAAAGCCCTCCATTTTTTAAGAGAAACAAATTCAGGAGGTAACCGTTTTTACGGAGTGCGATTTATATCGTGCGTGCACAGTGGGTACGTAGGGGGTAATATAAGTGTTTTGAGTATATGGAATAAACAAACCGTATGAGCAAAAATATAGAGAATATGAAGAAGTTGTTTTTCATCGTTTCTCTGATGTTTATCGCAAATTATTCTTTCGCCGTGTCGGCGGACGAGTTTGAGTGGAGTAAGATAGTCTCTGTGACGGAGACTGTCTCACTCAATCAGAATGAGGATGGTTTTATTACCGTCCGATCCGTCCGCTTCGATAACGGGTATGTGATGCCCGTAACTGTTGAAAACGGCATTGAGGTTTATCACCCCGATGCTGCCGAACCCGACGAGGGACAGGGTTTCAACTCTGCCCTCTACTCTGTGTCCGAGGGTAGATGGGTCAACGCCGTAGCCTCAGAGAAATCTGAGGAATACGAAAACGGCATGAGCTGGGAAGCTCATACCGGCGAAAAGATAGAAGTAAGCGCGGAGTTCGCCCTCTCTAAGGGGGTTTTCCGCGTAAAGCGATAAAAGAAAGGACGGCACTGTAAAAAGTGCCGCCCTTTTTTGTTTAATTCTATTAGGCTGTATTATTATCTCACACCTTTATCCAGCGGATCAAAATAAAGTCGCAGCGTGCTCCAAACATCATATCTGTCGGCATATTTCTGCCCAAATACCTGTTTAAAGGCATTGCCAGTCATAATTACGGCACGACGCGCACTCTCGGCTACCGAGCGATAGTTCGGATCGGTATTATAGCGTGCCTTATCCACGAACTCTATTTCCTTAATTGAACCGTCACGTTCCAAGAACACACGGATTTCCACCACCATACCTTCGATACCGAGTGCGCCCGGATCCAAATTCCAATTCTGGCGAAGCAGACTGGCTATGGCATCGGTTTCGGAGATAGTCAAATCGCTGAAGTATGAGCCTTTGCTGTTGCCGCCCTCAATTCCCATATTGTTGACCGGTGTTCCCTCTTTTATCATTGCCTTTTGATTTTTTGCGCCGATATCGATATTGCGGTCATTATCAATTTCCTGCATCAAGCTCTTCAAAGCATTACTGCGAACTTTACTTTGCTCTTCCGGCTTTTTCTTATCGGCAGGCTTTTCCGGTTTAGGCTGTGGCTTTGGTTTTGGCTTAGCCGTCGGCACCGGCGGACGTTTCGGTTGTTTTTTCGGCTCCGGTTTTTTATCCGGTACCGGTTTCTTTTCCGGCTCCGGAGGTGCCACATAATCTTCTTTTGGCTCCTCTATCGGTTCTTCCTGCGGTTCAGGTTTTGCCGGCGCCGGTTCAACCTTTTGCGGTTCCGGCTCCGGTGCAGAATCTTGCGTATACTGTTCCTTATGCTCAGTCACCGTTGCTTTTTGGTCTTCCGGTCCGAATTCTGCCTTAGTCGGCAAATTGGTAAACTCATCTATTTTTACCTGTGACAAGTCAACAATAATCGGATTTTGCCCAAGTGTCATATCATGATGCCAAAAACTCGGCATATCAATCCACATTGCGAGAAACACCGCAATGTGTAAAATGATTGATTGTTTCAAGTATTTGTTCATCAGCCCGCGCTTTTCCAAAAATTATTTTGCCTTACCCAGAGGTTTTGATTCGGTTTTCAAGCCTACTTTTTCGTATCCTGCTTCTTTTAAAATCGCCATTAAGCCGATAACGCGACCATAGTGGGCATCGGTATCTCCGGAAATAGTAACGGTCAATTCATCGTTTTCGCCTTTGATGGCCTGCAATTTAGCCAATATTTTATCATCTTCCACTACGCTTTTACCGATATAGTAATATCCATCTTGGTCAACGCTTATATTTACCGAAGTATTGTCTCCGGTCATCGCTTTACCGCCTACTTTCGGTAAATTAAGCGGAATACCTGATGTCATCAACGGCGCTGCCACCATAAACACCACCAAAAGCACCATCATCACATCCATCAGGTTAGTGATGTTAATATCGGCTTTGCGGCGCAGTTGGCGGCGGCGATAGGAGTTGTTGTACATAAATGCCATGCTTATTCTCCGGCCATATCGGCTTTCAGGGTTGTTGCATCGATTTCACGCGATAAAATCGTCGAAAACTCGGTAATAAAGTTATCAAGCGAGCGGGAATAGCGGTCAATGTTGGAAGAAATCGCATTGTAAGCCACCACCGCCGGGATTGCGGCAATCAAACCAAAGGCTGTGGTAAACAGCGCTTCGGCAATACCCGGAGCCATAGCGGAAAGCGAGTTGCTTTGGGTTACGGCAATTGCGTTAAAGCTGTTGATGATTCCCCAAACCGTGCCAAACAAACCGACCAGCGGTGCAACTGACGCAGTTGTTGCCAGAAAGCCAAGATGTGTATCCAAGCTATCCATTTCTTTTTCCATTGAAACAGACATGGCTTTTTCAATTCGCTGTTGCAACGAAACGCCGCGCAAGCTACGATCGGTTTTGCCAATCATCAGCGTATTGCGCTTCCACTCACGCATGGCGGCCACAAAAATCGCGCTCATCGGATCACGCGGATGATTGCCGATAGCCTCAAAAAGTCTATCCAACGAACCGCCCGACCAAAAAGCTTCTTCAAACTTTTTAGATTGACGACGCACCTGACGCAATGTAGCAAATTTTTCCAAAATAATCGCCCATGACCACACCGAAGCAGCGATTAACCCTATCATAACCAGTTTGGTAATGGTGTCCGAAGACCAAACCATATCCCATAAAGACATTTGTTCTGTGGCTGCTTGTGCAACCTCTGAGAGACCTTGTGATTCCATTTTAATAACCTTTATAAATTGCAATTCATACTAAGTTAACGCGAACTTAACACAAATTAATTAATAGGCAATTAAAATTATGATTTTTCACAAGTTTTTTTGCAATTTTACCAATCAGATTTTTGCCCCAGAAAAAAGGTACATAAGCGCAAAAATTCGAAGAATGAGTCAGATACGAAGTTACCCTTTGCGCGCAGTGTACGAAGCTTTAAAAATACGGAGAATGCAGTAAATACGAAGGGGTTTTTCGACGACGTGTACAACAAAAGGTACACAACTTCCTAAAAACTCAGAGAATGTGCCTGATAGAAAAATGGTTTTCCGCGTAGTGTACAAAGTAGTACATGAGAGGAAAACCCTTTGATTAGCAGGCCATTATATGAGTTTTTACACGGCGACTTGCGCGCGAATCGTATCATAACTCTGATAATTGACAAGTTCGAAGTCCTCATACTTGAAGTCATCAATATTCTTCACATTCGGATTTATTTTCATTTGCGGCAACGGATACGGCGTATGCGAAAGCTGTTCTCGCACCTGCTCAAAGTGATTGTGATAAATATGCGTATCGCCGAGTGTGTGAATAAATTCTCCCGGTTCAAGACCGCAAACCTGCGCCACCATCATCGTCAGCAAGGCATACGAAGCAATATTGAACGGCACCCCCAAAAACATATCGCAGCTGCGCTGATACAGCATACAGCTCAATTTGTTGTTTGCCACATAAAACTGAAACATCATGTGGCACGGAGGCAAATGCATTTCCGGAATTTTACCGACATTCCACGCCGAAACAATCATCCGGCGGTCGTTTGGTTTTTTCTTTAAGGTTTCGATAACTTCGGCAATCTGATCAATTCCCTCGCCGTTCCAGTTGCGCCATTGCGAGCCGTAAACCGGCCCCAATTCGCCGTTTTCGTCAGCCCATTCATTCCAAATCCGCACACCGTTTTCTTGCAAATATTTGACGTTTGTCTCGCCTTTCAAAAACCACAAAAGTTCGTGAATAATACTTTTTAAGTGGACTTTTTTGGTGGTTACGAGCGGAAATCCTTTGCTTAAATCAAAGCGCATCTGCCGCCCGAAAACCGAGCGCGTACCGACGCCTGTTCTATCCATTTTATCCACACCATTTTCCATCACATCGCGTAACAAGTCCAAATATTGTTGCATTTTATTTTCCTTCCGTTTCTAAATATTGCATAATTTTTTTAACCGTAGATTGTTCCACAAAATCGCCTTTTTTCAACCATACGGTAGTAACAACTCCATCCAATTCGAACGTCTGCGGCAGAGCAAAATATTTTTGTTCCAACACGGCAACGCTGCGATTAACATCAATTAAATCGGTTGCGCCTTCGTTTATCGAGCCGGAATACACGCAATCCACCACAATATCCGGCATAATGCTCGGGGTAGTGAAGAATATGGCATAAATCGTCGCGCCGCCGGAAATATATAAATCTTCGGGATAATCTTTGAGTTTTTCGACGCTGTCAACCACAATGTGATTATCTTTATCAAAGATTTCGGTTTTACCGGAATTATCAAGCACAATCACCTTGCGCCCCGTCAGCACTTTTTGCGGCATACCGCCGTAAGTGCGACCGCCCATTACCATAATCTGCCCCTCGGTTAAATTGCGAAAACGCCGTGTATCCGACGGAATTTTCCACGGCAGACCGACACCGGCACCGATGATATTATCCCCTTTATGTCTGCACCATATTGATACAATTGTCATTTCTTTCTCCTTGTTTTTTATTTATAAAATATTCGTCCGTTCAAATAAAGTGATATGTTTAAAGACTCACAGTTTTTCGTATTGACATAAATTATAATTTTTGTTACAAAAGTCTCAAATTTGTATTACTTATATATTTTTGCTTATGAAACAAGAAAAAAAGACCTATCGTATCAAGAAGATTACAAAGGCCGACGGTTTTTGGAATCTGTATCCGAAGGGCGAAAAAAAGCCGGTTCAGTTGCCTGTTGAGTCAGTGTATGGTAATTTGCCGCCGGTGCGCAAGTGGCCGTGGCAATGTCATGAGCTCAACATTAAAACCGTTGCGCTCGGTAAGTATATTGTTTATGCCGAGATGGACGGGCGAGTGTTGTTTGATATTCCCGAGGATAAATATTCGGAGGATGTTAAGAAGGCTCTTTTGCGTATTCAGAAAATTGAGTCTGATTATGCGGCTTTTCAGCAAGAGCACATTCAGGACATCAATTCCCAGCTGGCGAAACTGTTGCCGCATCTACCTAAAATCGATGATTTGGAAGATGAAATCAACAAGTTGCCCGTGTGTTGGCGAGCCTATCTAAAAATGCGCCTGTTTATGCAGTATGAATCGCCGGAAGCCCGTCAACGTTTGGTATTGACCTTGCTTTTGGTACAAATTGCCGACAGAATCTACCGTCGACATGTTGACGGTGATGCACCGCTGACCGTGGTTTTTCGTTCGTTGGAATTTTCGGTATGTGATGAGCTGTCCGATTTGTGGGATTACGGACTTGCCGATGAGTTCGACAACAATCCGAAACACAAAAGCGAAAAGGTGTTTATGTATTATTACGAAACCAAGCAGGAGTTGGAGCGTGTTTTGCCGCCGATGGAGCACACGTTGAAATTGTATCTCATCCAGCTCACACACAGGTTGTTGTCCGCTTATGCCGATGACTATGCAAATCTGGTGTGTCATCGCCCGCGCGATTTGTGGGGAGACACCGTCAACACCGACAATGAAGCTTATCGCTATTTATGTAAAAAGATGAAACTGCCGCTGTTGTCTTCGCTGGTTATCGACAAGAAGTTCAGTGCCGACGAGGTGGAGCATTTCAACTTTGTGTTTTAATTAAATCCCCGTTCTCTAACCGGAACGGGGATTTAGTTTTGATTTTTTTGCATCAGATCCATCGGTTCTATTAAGTAAGAAAGTTGTCATCTTTTTCACCTTTATTCATTCATTTCCTTTGTTAGCTTCAGATTTCGGTTCTGCGTCAAAGTGTGGAGCAAAGAGTAATTTGCCTAAAGATTACAAAGAGTTATAATCAGTTTGAATTAAAAAAATTTAGAAAGAACTACTCAATGCTTAAAAACGATGTTATCATAAAAAAATTATGATCTCATGATAAAAGATACGAAAGATCAAGACAGAATGATAGTAATAGACTGTGAAGATATACTTAACTAGCTCCTCCACAAACGATTTATTAGAAACAAATAATCGCTGTTTTGAAGAAATTATTAATTTTGATATGATATCAAAAACTTTTCTTGGAAATTTAGGTAAATCTCTTAGTAAGTTATATTAACTCTATTTGTAAAGGATTAAAAAAATGGCGAATAAAAGAAGTGTGACACATTGCTATTAATGTGTCACACGATATAACACAGTTTTTTACCATTTTTTCCTCTTTGGTTAGTAGCTAATGTTCAAAAAGTTTAAGTGGTTGATTTTGCTGTGTTTTTAAAAATCAGGAAAAACGATTCTATGTTTTTTTCGTTTATCTCATCAAAAAGGTTAAGATCTTGATTTATAAAGAAAAGACCACCTTCCGGTGGCCTTTTTGTGTTATTGGAGCGGGCAATGGGAAACTGAATTTATGATTCGCTAACCACCTGTTTTAACGTGATAATATTGCGAAAATGCTCCGATAATCCGAACATTGATGTTTCATATAAAAAACTCTTATCACAGCCTATTTTGCTTGTCAATAGCATTATTTGAGTTTATACGGATATTTTATACAAGCGGATATACAAATACTGGGCTTTGAACCCAGTATCTGCCGAAAGGAAAAGCCTTTTTAGAACAATTTTCGCAACTCGCTTACACCTTTGTAGTCATCTAAAATCTCATTACAGTTTGTCAGACTTCTCAACATCGCATTCAATGCGCTTGAAAACATAGGACTTTCATCATATTTGAAGTGCTTGGTAAGCAACTGGTTCTGATAGATGTAATGAACCTGCTGATTACCATTATGTTTGATATATTCAACTACAGGAAAACCATGATATTTGAACCCCATCTCCCATAACTTTACAAGTCTGCCGATATGAATACGCTGAATACTTCTATATCTAGCGCATCCACCAATACTGAAAATGGTAAAGCAATCAATTACAACCGATGCGTTTGGTGTTCCGAGAGCAAACTTATCTCTATTACGATATATTTGCTTGAAGTTGCCGATAAACCATTTCCTATCATTTGCTATTCTTTGGTAGATGCTTTCTGCTATCATTTTCCTTCACCATTGCCTGATAAAATACTGTGTAGCGAGGTGGATGTGTCATTGTTGCTATTCCACCAACCAACTGCCAGCCTTTTTTAAGTCTCTCATTCACTGCCTTTATTAAGTCATCTAAAAACGCATCACATACTACATCATACTTCATCATCTTAATATTCCTCCGCATACATTATTGTTAATACTTTATGAGCCAAGCGCACACCGCTAATATATGGCGAAATATACAGAAACCGTGTGTCATACGTATCAATTTTCCAGAAGATTTTATGCCCCTTAAATATAAATGAACCAAAATCATGTTCGCCATAAGGGTCATTACCTTTGGTAAATCGCTTAAAATTACGCACTCTGGCTATGATTTTGCCTATGTCTTTGTCTGAATTACATCTGATTCCATCGGTCAGGATAAGCACACCTTTTGACGGATGTTGCCGAAAGTCATCGTTTTCAGCAGCAATCACAGCAGTATCGGTCATTTTTAAGCCTTTAACTGTTCCAAAACATAATCATCATCAAATGCTTGGTTGTTTTTTGCGATGTCATAAGCCGTTTGACCTTTATTATTTTTAATAGTCAGGTCAGTTTTTGCCATCAATCCACGAACAACATTCATACGCATTGATACTTGCGGATGATGTAGCGCATCCATCAACGGTGTCCAACCATCATTATCTTGTGCGTTTGGATTAGCACCGACATCAATAAGCAATGCCAAACATTCAAACGAACTGCGATGCCGTGCCATTATATGTAATGGCGTTGAACCTTCGTCATTTTGAGAATTGACATTTCCACCTTGTTGTAAGAATAACTGGATAATCTCTGGGTTTGAATGTTCCTTACAAACCCACAAAAATGGTGTCCATTTGCGATGATTATAAGGCAAATTTACCTTTACACCTTTAATAAACAAATCTTTAACTGTATTGAAATCATCTTCATATAATGCGTTCATTAACTGCGAGCGCAAATCATTTTGTATATTAGTCATCTTAAAATCTCCTGTTTAGTCCGCTTTAAGTGGGACAAGTTTGGTTAAATTCACTTTTCGCTTATGATTTAAACATATCAGCGATTCACTGTCAAGCAATTAATTATAAAAAATTAAATTAATTTCTTGATTCTACATGATTTTATTTTAAATTCAGTGACTTGAATCAGTCATAAATATTATTAGTAGATAATAAAATTACAGGAGAACTATGATGAAAGTATTGATTGAAACCATTAAGAACCGCAAGGGATACAAGCATTTCAAAGATGAAGATGCTATGAATGACTATTTGAGTAAGCATAGCGATAGTATTGCTAATTATGAAATATTAAACGAATACGATGTTGCTATTGATGAAACAAATGAGGTGCTTCAATCATTTATTGATGATTGTGATTTAATGGAGAAAAAATTATTTTGGCTGTTCAGACAACACGAGCCGATAAATGAAAAATATTCACTAAAACTAATAAATGCTTCAGGCAGAATGAATGATGCCAAGAATGCCATAAAAAAGTGTTTGAGATAATTAAACCGACATATTATTGTGTCGGTTCTTTCATGGAGTAATTTTCATCTTCATTTGTATTATTATCCGCTGTCGGTGGAATATAAACAACACCTCCGCAATCTATCAATAAGTTGGCTATTTCTATTTCCATTTGATTTAATGCCATCATTAAAGGTGTTTCAAAACGCACGTTAATCCAATTTACATCAATTCCATTATCAATCAATAATTTGATTGCCTTTAGTTTCATATCCGTAGGCATATTTGGATTTTGAATTACATACATTAAAGCATTTTCACCAAGCGCATCATTTCTGTTTATCTCTGCTCCCTTACTTATGATATATTCAATTCCTTCTGTATCTTCGCTCATACCGCAGGAAATTAACAATAATGTTCTTCTCATTTTATCCATTGGTGCTTCTAATTTGAAATAAGGATTATCCGTCATTAGTTTTTCTATACTTTTGGCATCATCAACCAATAAATGATATTCTTCTGTTTTATTTGTATCAGGTATTTCATCAAATGGCTTATACTGAACTCTGCTGCTGATTTTCTTGAGTTCATTAAGTGCTGATTCAATTTCACTGATGTGATAATATCTGCTGTATGTATTGGTGTTTTTATTATATGATTTTATCATAATTTTCTCCTTAATTTATTATTATGTCAATTACCTCATAAAATATTTATTGAGTTAATTTTGATGATTTGAATTTGAGCAAATTGACCCGATAAATATTCGTGTAGTCCTCCTTTACGACTATTTTTATTATTATGAATATAAATCTCATTTTAGCAGCACAGTCCTGTCGTGCTGCTTTTCATTTGAAATTACATAATATTTTTATGTGCGAGCAATTTATACGATTCATTTGTTGTCAATATAATTATTTGTCCTTTCGGTAAATTTATTATTTCCAATTTGATATGTAATTTGCTATTATAATTTTGTAAGTTAAATGGATGTCTTCAATCCCATTTTATTGGCTTTTCCTTCTATTTTAATACCAAATAAAAAGGAAATATATTTTCGCTGAAAGTCTATTATAATATATTTTTTCTTTCTATTTTAATTATATTATAGGACTTTAAAACACCTCTAAAAGTGGCTCTGTATAATGGATTGATGATTCGTATGTGGAAACATTTATTTTCGGTAATGGAAATACAAATATTCACCAACGGAAATATCCATTTCAAAAGCGGAAATAGGTATTTCCAAATATATTAAATACGGAAATATTCATTTTTTACATATTTAAAAGTGGAAATATCCATTTCCGATACTCATAAACAATAGATTTAATAATAAACATAGGAGTAATTGAATGCCTGAAAGTATAGAAAAAATAACAAGAGCAAAGAGAGATATTATACAGTTTATCATTTTCAGAACCAAAAGCAGACCGACATTTTTCGGCAGCAATAAAAATATTGCCAATGAATTACAACTGAAAGAAAATTCAGTCAAAGTAATGATAAACCAACTTATAAGAGATGGGTATTTGGTAAAAGAAATGCGTGGCAAACAGCGTCATTTATTATATACAGGAAAACCTGTGCCACGATGCTATGAGAATTTTGCTAATACTGATAAACATATACTGGCACAAGATATTGATAATTATAAACGAGATGCCGAATATTATCAAAAGGAATATAATGCCGAGCATTATCACTGCGAGCAAGTTTTGAAAGAGAATTCATTACAAAAGGATAAATTATTTGAACAGCAAGCAGAACTTTATCATAAAGATATTATTATTGACTCATTGCTGGCAGAACTATTTCCACAAAATAATATACCTGCAATGGAAATGTATGATGAAAATAACAATTTGATAGCAACATTTTAATATAGGAGAAGTAATATGAATAATACAAAAAACTGGCTTTATAAATGGATTAATAGTAATTCAACTCAATATACTTCAAAAAATTGGATACACAGATGGATTAGTAGCAGTTCAGTACTAACGCTGACAAAAGATTGGTTAAATAAATGGAGCAAAACAGGAATGTAGTCTTAATAGCAGACGGCATTTTTTATATGTAATTTATAAAAATTGAGAAAAAATAATCAGAAATTTTAATGGGAAAAATTGAAAATCAGGTTTTTCAAAAATCAAAACTATAAAATTTCAGCGTAATTTTATAGTCAAAAATCGCACTTTACACGGTTAGAAGCCATATTTTACCTGATTTTCAGCCCAAAATCGCATTAATTTTAATATTTTATAGTCGGATACTATAAATTTATAGTGTATTTTCCAGTTCCATACGTTTAATGAACCGTGAGAGTGTCATATACTGAACACCCATAATTTTTGATATTTGGTTCTTTGAAACACCTTTGGCTAATAAATCTTGAATGCGCCTGATATTTTTTGATAGTTTCAAACGTTTTGATTCCGCTCCGACAGGACGACCGAGTTTTATGCCGTGTTCTTTTTTTGATGCAAGCGAACACTTTGTGCGCTGCGAAATTAAATCTCGTTCTATTTGTGCTGCCAATCCAAAAGCAAAGGCAAGCACCTGTGATTGTAAATCATTACCAAGCCGATAATTCTCTTTAATAGTTATAATCTGACAATTTTTATTAAGGCATATTTGTAAAATGGAAAAAGTTTCAGGCACACTGCGGCTGATACGGCTTAATTCGCTGGTGATTAAAATATCATTCGGTTGGAGTTTATCCAATAATTCACCGAGTTTTCGTTTGTGTAGCGGTTTGCGAGAAGAT
>JAFSWL010000009.1 GCA_017444525.1 Alphaproteobacteria bacterium | reverse complement strand
TAATCGTATCAACACCGAGGCGGCAGAGCGTCGAGCCGAGGATGCTTCTTTGAGTAATCGTATCAACACCGAGGCGGCAGAGCGCCAAGCTGAGGATGCTGCATTAAGCAATCGCATCGACACTGAAGCAGCGGAACGTCGAGCCGAGGATACTGCATTAAGCAATCGCATCAACACTGAAGCAGCGGAACGTCGAGCCGAGGATACTGCATTAAGCAATCGCATCAACACTGAAGCAGCGGAACGTCGAGCCGAGGATGCTTCTTTGAGTAATCGTATCAACACCGAGGCGGCAGAGCGTCGAGCTGAAGATGCGGCATTAAGCCGGCGCATAGCGGAAACCGGTGCGGCAGTAGAACAAGAGGCGGCGACTCGTGCGGCGGCCGATACAGCATTGGATGTTCGTGTAACGGCATTGGAAGAAGAATCTGGCGGTCAATCTGAGGCTATCAGGGAATTGCAACGCGATGTCAAAGTTCAGGAAGTAGACGGCGGTCTTATAAGAACGCAAGGTAATTTTGTGGACGGTTTGGCTCATACAGTCGGTGAAAACGTAATGATACTTGACGATGCTATGGGCAGTGTTGATGCCGACGGTCATTATACTAAGGCCTCTAAGGATGCTGACGGTAAGATTGTTACCACTATGGCCGACAATATCGAAAAACTGGATGAACATCTGCATAATGCCAGCGAGGCTCTCGGTGGAAGCTTTGATGAATCCACCGATAAATGGAGTGCTAATTTAGAGGTTGCTACGGGGAAAGACGCGGTTAAATACGGCAATATCACGGTTGAAAAAGTTACCGATGCACTCAATCAGATCATTACCAATGTTGGTACAAAAGATGATTTGGGAGAGGAGTTTAACGGAATTAAGACATCAAATTCGCTGAACAAGAATATTGCCGCGCTTAATGATACTATCGGTAATTTGAAGAATATGAACGATAGTACCAACATTACCAACGGCAACCCGGGAAGTCCGGGCTATAAGGTTCCGAAAAACGTGGTTGATGTGTTGAACAATATTGATGCCACACTCGGTACAGTTCACGGATTGTCGGATAAACTGCGTAAAGCCGGTAAGTATAACGGTAATCTCGGTAATGAAACGGTTGAAAGTCATCTGGCAGCAATTGATACATCTATCGGTAACAGAGCTAATATGAATAATACTTCGTTTGACAGCTATGCTTCATTAAGCGGAAAAGATATAGCTTCTGCAGTCAGCAGTGTGGCTTCAAACGTTGGTACGGCTGCCGATTTAGGAAAAGCTATGAACGGAGTATCGGCTAAAAATACTGTTAACAGTAATATAGCTTCGCTTAATATGGCTATCGGTAATATATCCGATTTGAAAAAGACCGTATATGCTTCAGAAGCAACAAATGTTACAGATGCAATCTGTGCTTTGGATAGCAATATGTATAAGCTGGACTATCAAGTTAATGACTTAGGTGTTAAGTATCAACGGTTACGTCGTGAGTTGAGAATCGGTATGTCTTCTTTAGCGGCAATGTCAGCAATGGCTCCTAATGCAAGAGCCGCCGGAAATACACAGCTTACCATCGGTACCGGAGCTTATGCAGATCATACGGCAGTGGCTGTCGGTGCATTCCACTGGATTACCAACAATCTGATGGTAAATGCAGGTGTGGCTTGGGGTGATACCGATGATGCAATTTACCGTATGGGCTTATCATATTCGTTTTAGTTTGAAAAATGATTCGGTTTATGGTAATTGATTGCAATAAACCGAATTGCGCTGATAAAGGAAAAATAATGGCTAAGCAAGAAAAAAACAGACTTAACATGATAATTGTAATTGCGGCAGTAACCGTATTGGGACTTGTTGCTGTGTATCAACAGTGTGAAATTTATCAATTGGATAAGTCTCAAAAAATTTTGCAAAATGATTTATTATCGGCAAAAAAACAGATGAAAAAGGTCTATGTTTATGATTTGGAAGAAACGCTGCGCAGTGTGCAATTAGATGAACTTAATCGAGAATTTGAGGCCAAAATAAATATTTTGAACGATGAAGTTTCTATAGCGCAGAAAAAAATATCTTCATTGAAAGAAACTAAAGATAAGGACGATTTTTCCGATGTGTATTTGAAATCCCTTAAACTAAAAAGAGATACAATGATTCATGAATATAACCGTACGCTGGAGAATTTAACGGAAAATGTAAATAAGGTTATTGCTGAAATTGCAAAAGAAAAAGGTGCTTCTGTGGTTTTTGATAAGCGTTTTATTTCTGTACAAACTGATAACGTCGAAGATGTTACTGCGGAGGTAATAAAACGGGTTAAACTGCCGCGTCCGAAAATTTTAGATGAATAAACTTCTGTTGAAATCTTTATTATTTGCCGTAGGGATGAAACGGAATTCTCCGAGGAATTAAAGTATCTTCTCATATATAATTATGAACTGAAGTGCAAAAGGATATTCGGGAATGATTAATCGTTGAGGTAATAAACTCTCGACAAGGTAATGTTTGTTGTGAGTTTATTTTTTTTAGTGACTGTATTAAACAATTTTATTTATGCGAATTAAAATAAAAAATCGGAAGATTCATTGATTTTTGCCGACGCAAAAAATGGATGATTTTGATACTTGGATTGATGATTTTTATATTATGTATTGTGTCATAAATGCTATGACTTTGATGCTTTTTAAGCAAAGTCGTTTAATACAGCCTTTTAAACTTGAAGTTTGTTTGTATTGCTGTATGTAAAGTAATAAAACTATGCACCCATATTTTTTATTACATATTCTTTAATGCCAGAGCTTCCAGCTCTTTTAATTGATCGCGATAAACCATAGCTTGTTCAAATTCAAGATTTTGTGCCGCCTCGCGCATCAATTTGGTCAGCTCTTTGATTTTCTTGTCAATATTGCGGACTTTTTCTACATCTTGCGTATCTGTTTTAACAAAGTCGGTTTCGGTCATTTCTTTCAATGTTGAAGAAATGCTTTTTTTAATGGTTTGCGGAGTGATGCCGTTAGCGATATTATATTGCGATTGCTTGGCGCGGCGGCGATTGGTTTCATCTAGCGCAGTTTTAATTGAGTCCGTGATTTTATCGGCATAGAGAATAACACGCCCCTCGGCATTGCGTGCCGCACGGCCGATGGTTTGAATAAGCGAGCGGGTAGAGCGTAAAAAGCCTTCTTTGTCGGCATCCAGAATTGCCACCAATGAACATTCCGGAATATCCAAACCTTCACGCAACAGGTTAATACCGACCAGAACATCAAACTTGCCAATGCGCAAATCACGGATTATTTCAATGCGCTCCAAAGTCTCGATATCCGAGTGCATATAGCGTACCTTAACTCCGTTTTCAGATAAATATTCGGTTAAGTCTTCCGCCATTTTTTTGGTTAAAGTCGTTACCAGAACGCGCTCGCCTTTGGCTGCAGTTTTGCGACATTCTTCCATTAAATCATCCACCTGATTTTCAACCGGTCGTACGATACACAGCGGGTCGGTCAAGCCGGTCGGACGAATTACCTGCTCGGAGAATACACCTTTACTTTGCTCCAGTTCCCAATCGCCGGGGGTTGCGGAAACAAAGATGGTTTGCGGGCGCATTTTATCCCATTCTTCAAACTTGAGCGGACGGTTATCCAAACACGACGGTAGGCGGAAACCGTATTCCGACAACGTGGTTTTGCGGTTGCGGTCGCCGCGGTACATAGCTCCTATTTGCGGCACGGCAATATGGCTCTCATCAATAAAAAGCAGGGAGTTTTTCGGAAAATATTCAAACAGTGTCGGCGGTGGTTCGCCCGGATTTCTACCGGTTAAATAGCGCGAATAATTTTCAATTCCTTTGCAATGTCCGGTGGTATCAATCATTTCCAAATCAAAGCGGGTACGTTGCTCCAAACGCTGTGCTTCAAGCAATTTGTTCTCGGCATTAAATTCTTTGAGGCGAATATCCAAGTCTTCTTTGATATGCGTCATTGCCTGCGAAAGTGCCGGCCGCGGCGTAACGTAGTGGTTGGCCGGATACACAGTGATTTCTTCCAGTTGGCGTGTTTTTTTGCCGGTCAAGACATCAAACTCGTAAATTTCTTCAATTTCATCGCCAAAGAAAGATACGCGCCAAGCTCTGTCTTCATAGTGAGCCGGAAAAATATCGAGCGTATCGCCGTTGACACGGAATGTCGAGCGTACGAAGTTAACGGTGCAACGTTCATAAAGCAAATTGGCAAGCTGGCGGTTGATTTCCTGAATATCGATTACATCGCCGACTTTGAGCGAAAACACCATCGCCGAATACGATTCCATACTGCCCAAACCATAGATGCATGAAACGGAGGCAACAATAATTACGTCTTTTTCTTCCAAAACGTTACGGGTGGCACCGTGACGCATACGGTCGATTTGCTCGTTGATGGCGGAATCTTTTTCAATATAGGTGTCGGTTTTCGGAATATAGGCTTCCGGTTGATAATAATCATAGTATGACACAAAATATTCAACGTTGTTATGCGGAAAAAATTCTTTCATTTCAGAATACAGCTGCGCCGCCAGAATTTTGTTCGGCTCCATAATTAGAGCCGGACGCTGGCATTGCTCAATGATTTTGGCCATAGTAAAGGTTTTACCGGAGCCGGTAACTCCGAGCAGAACCTGATTACGTTCACCGCGTTCGATACCCTCGCATAATTCTTTTATAGCTTGTGGCTGATCTCCGGATGGCTCAAACGGGCTTTCTATTTTGAAAGAGTTGCTATTACTCATAATCGTTGTTTATTCCATAAGGGTTTTAATATATTCTATTAACTTGTTTCTATCATGGCTTATATCTGCACCTAGCGGTTCAGGCGGAGTCTGTTTTTTGTTTTTGGCATCGTTTTTGCGGATTAAATATAGTCTTTGTGCTAAATTGCGCAAGTCGGCAAGGGGAGCAGTTTGTAAAATTCTATCTGTCTCGGACACAGTATTTTTTTCGGTATAGAGTGCGGAGTGTGGCAAAAATTTTTGCTCTGCTACTGCCGCGTCGGCGACAAATGCGGATATAATCATAATGAGTACAACTGTACGATATAACACTTTTTTCTCCATTTCCTATTTTATCATTCTTTGCAGTTCATCAACTGAGCTCTGAGCTTCTCTTTCCAACTGCATAATATTGCGGCGGGCTTGATTATAATAAGAATTTGATGATTTTTTGATTTTTTTGTATTGTGTCTTAATATCTGATACAACTCGTGAAATTTCTGTATCATGAGAGGAAACAGCTTTTTTTTTGACAATTTTTCTTTTTTGTTGTTGCGGTGATGTCAAAGCGTCGGCCGAGAATGCAGTATTGTCGATTTTTATTTGCCTCATTAAATCTTGCCAACTTGGCAAATTTCTTTGATTAATTGCAGAGAAACTACGTTTTTGTTCTGGTAGAGCTTCATTGATTATTTCCACCAGTTCAGATTGAGAATCCTGCAACTGTATATTGATTTGCCGTGCAGTTTCCGAACTTTGAGCAGCAGTGCCAGAATTATCAATTTTCGGGGAAGAGATACTTAAATTTTCGGCACTGCCGCGAATCCACGGATTAGCCGGCAGGCCTTCGGCTTTGACGCTAAAAGCAGCTAACGAGCATAGCCCGATTATGTATAATAAATAACGACGCATCACTTATCTCCGTAATCTGATGCGCCATCATAACATAAAAAAAAGCAATTGTCAGTATATTCTTTTATTTATCGGATTTTTTTCTGACTGCTGATTTTTTTGAGGTTGAGGTGGAGACTGTTTTTTCAGGCTCAATACCGTAAGCACAGAAATCTTTGGCAGAAGTATGAGATTTTTGAACAATATAAGCAGGGGTGTTGACAACGGTTGAATTGTCCGGAATATCGTGTATAACTATGGCATTCGAACCTATTTTGACATTATTGCCAAGACTAATCGGACCTAAAATCTGTGCGCCGGACCCAATGGTTACGTTATCGCCGATAGTCGGATGACGTTTTTTCAGTTTGTTTCCCTTTTCATCAAAAAGTTTGCGACCACCCAGAGTTACATCGTGATATAGGGTTACATTGTTGCCGATTTCAGCGGTTTCACCAATAACTACTCCCATACCGTGATCAATCATAAAGCCATAACCGATTTTTGCCCCCGGATGAATTTCAATACCGGTTAAAAAACGAGCAATCTGTGATAGTATACGCGCCAACAGATAAAATTTGCGCTGCCACAGCCAGTGCGTAAGTCGATAGCACCATATTGCATGCAGTCCGGAAGAACATATAACAACCTCGATCTTGCTACGGGTTGCCGGATCTCTGTCAAGTACTGCTTGGATGTCTTGTAAAATTAACTTGTATTTTGAATTCATTTTGTGTTATACTCCCAAAAGTTATATTTATATATTGCTATTAATAAAATAAATGTGTTAAGATTAATATAATAAAAAGTGGAAAATATGGAAGAAGTAATATTTAACGGTCATGCCGGTCGAATCGAAGGCAGATACTATAAAAGCCAACGGGTTAATGCTCCGGTGGCATTGATTTTACATCCGGATCCGAATTATGGCGGCACCATGAACAATAAGGTGGTATACAGCTTATTTAAGTGCTTTCATGATTTAGGTTTTTCGGTTCTGCGTTTTAATTTCCGCGGAGTTGGGCGTTCACAAGGGCAGTTTGATGACGGCAACGGAGAACTTTCTGATGCAACAATTGCATTGGATTGGCTACAAAATATGAATCCTGATGCAAAACAATGTTGGATTGCCGGTTATTCTTTTGGTGCTTGGGTAGGGTTGCAGTTGTTAATGCGCCGTCCGGATATTAATAATTTTATTGCTGTGAGTCCTCCGGCAAATGAAAAAGATTTTACTTTTTTAGCGCCTTGTCCGGCTTCGGGGTTGATTATTCAAGGCGGCGCCGATGATATTGTGCCGCCCTCAATGGTTGCGGCAATGGCACGACATCTTAATCAGCAACGCAATGTCGAAATCGATTTTGCCATGATCGAAGATGCCGATCATCAATATAATAATCATTTGCCGGATTTATATAAGGTCAGCGGACAGTATGTAATCAGTGCCATGCAGCGTCGCGAACCGATAAGAAAACGTCGCGGTCGCCGTAAAAAATCGGATATTGGTGATGAATTGCTGTTGGAGAACGAACAGGATTATGATAATGAATGTGATATTGAGACCGAAGACGCTGTCGATACGGAGAATGAGGATTAGACGTGGTTGAAGTAAAGAATAAGAGCGGTGTAACGATGCTTAGAGCCGCTTTGGTGGAGAATGTCAAAACTATTGTTCTGGCTATTTTGATTGCGGTGGTTATACGCAGTTTTTGGCTCGAGCCATTTCGTATTCCATCTGGTTCAATGTATCCGACTTTGCGAGTTGGTGATTATTTGTTTGTGAGTAAATATTCGTACGGATATTCACGTTACTCGTTTCCGTTCGGATTACCGATATTTGACGGGCGCTTAAAATACAAGGAACCGCAACGCGGCGATGTTGTGGTATTTAAGTTTCCGCAGAATACACACACCGATTTTATTAAGCGCATTATCGGGCTTCCCGGAGACAAAGTACAGGTAAAAGAAGGGCGATTATATATCAACGGTAAAATGATTGAACGGGTAAAAACCGGTAGTTATATTGTTGACGAATATGTTGACATGCCGGAGTTTTACCGGCAATACGAAGAAACGCTACCGAATGGTGTGAAACATCAGATTCTGGAGATATCCGATAAAGAACGGATTGTTGACGATACGGGAGAATTTGTGGTGCCTCAAGATGCGTTTTTCGTGATGGGAGATAATCGCGATCGTTCTGATGACAGCCGTATAAGTGTCGGTTTTGTACCAAAAGAAAATCTGGTGGGGAAAGCACGTTTTATCTTTTTTTCGCACGATGATAAAGGTTCATTATTCAAACCTTGGACATGGCATCGTGCTATTCGCTGGAAACGTTTTTTTATGGGTATTCATTAGAAAATGGAAAAACTTCAGAAAATATTGCAATATCGCTTCAGAAACCAGAAGTTGCTGCAACAAGCGCTGACGCACAGTAGTATCACAGGCAATGAACATCGTAATTATGAGCGGCTGGAGTTTTTGGGTGATCGGGTGCTCGGAATGACGATGGCACATTTGTTATATAAGATGTTTCCGCATGAACGCGAAGGAGTTTTGGCGCAGCGCCATGTAAAATTGGTGCGTGCAGAGACAGTGGCTGTGGTAGTTAAAAAGTTGCATATTGATGAATATATAATAGCCAAAGATAAGGAAACAGCGCAGGGAACCAATGTATTATGTGATGTGGGAGAAGCCATTATCGGTGCAATTTATATCGATTCCAATATCGAACAAGCCATAGCCTTTGTGGAACGCAACTGGCGTGATATGATAGATACGGCGGAAAGCGGTTCTGCAAAGGATTTTAAGACAAGGTTGCAGGAAAAATTCCATACGCTAAAGCAACCGTTTCCGGTTTATGAGGTTGTCTCTAAAGTTGGTAGTGAGCATGAACCGATATTTACCGTAAGAGTGGCACTTGATAATAAGGTTTATGCCATCGGACAAGGAAAGAACAAAAAAGTTGCTGAACAACAGGCAGCGGAAAAATTGTTGAAAATATTGGAAAATGGAAATGACTGACACAAGATGCGGATATGTGGCATTGATAGGTGCGCCGAATGCAGGAAAATCGACTATAACCAACAATTTTGTCGGTTCCAAAGTATCAATTGTTTCACCCAAGGCACAGACGACACGTACTACAGTTAAGGGTATCGGTGTTTATGACAATACACAGATTATCTTTTTAGATACACCGGGAATATTCTCACCAAAACGTCGCTTAGACAGAGCTATGGTGGCTCAAGCGTGGAATGGCTTCGGTGATGCCGATATCAATGTTTTGGTGGTTGATGCCAAGCGCGGTATGAACGAGGAGACATCCGCTATTATCGATGAATTGATAAAACGCAACGCTCATGCAGTGTTGGCTTTCAATAAAATCGATTTGATGAGTGATGATGATTTACAAGCCTTAAAAGAAGAATTTGAAAATGTGTTTACATTTGATGCTGTATTTATGTTTTCGGCGCAATCAGGTGATCATATTACTGAATTTTATCAATATTTAGCTGATAATTTACCTGAAAGTCCGTGGTACTATCCGGAAGAGCAAATGTCGGACATGCCGCTCAGATTGCTTGCTGCCGAAGTAGTGCGTGAAAAGCTATTTTTGAATTTGCGGCAGGAACTGCCATATGCATTGACGGTGGAGCCTGAATTATGGGAACATAAAAACGACGGTTCTATTCGTGCGGAAATGACAATTTATGTGGCGCGCGAGGGGCAAAAGACCATTATTTTAGGTAAAAATGGCAGTATGATAAAGAAGATTGGACAAAGTGCACGGCTTGAATTGGAAGAACTTCTGGAAGAGCGTATACATCTGTTCTTATACGTTAAAGTGCGCGAAAATTGGGAAAATGATCCGGCTCGTTACAGCGATTGGAACTTAAATTTCAAAGCTTAAAGTACTTTATAAAAAATCCGACAGTTTTGAGGCTGCCGGATTTTTTAGTTTTATTAGAAGCGATAACGGAATGTCACACCGAAAGACCAAGTTTCATCTTTCCAGAAATAATCGAACCCTCTAATCATATTCTCATCTGATGTAGGGTCAATCGACCGTACAAATTTTGCAAATACGAGAATCTCCGTGTTTGCTAATACGGTTTTAATCATGTTGGTACGCATCCATACCTGCGAACCGTACTGCCAACACCATTTACTATATGGGTCTGCAAGATCGTCTTTCTCGTAGTCCTGATACTCCAGCTGATAGGCATCTCCGTTGGATTTTCCGTACCCTCCGAGTAAGTCGAAGCCAAAACCCAGAGCGTGTCCGTTACCGGCCTCGATACCCAACTTGAGCAAGAAGTTACAGGTAGTTCCGTACTTATCCTGCTTACTGAATGCAGTTGAAGTACCTATGCTGTAGGCAAAACCCAACTTGTTCAACAGCAACTTGTCGCCTTCAACGTGGCCGGGGACAAAGATAAGCGAGTAGCCGAAGTTCATACCGAATCCTGTCGGGGATTCTAACTGCTTGGTATCGACATCCTTTCCGCTAGAAGTTTGTGACGGCAAGTTAGGATCATTATCCGTAGACACGTGAGTACTTATATCCAGTGTCTGATAGATGTAGTTCCGTTGGGTGAACTTACTTTTACCCTTAATAGGAACATATCTTTTTTTTCGGGGTCGTCCGTCTCAGCCTCTTTGCTCTTGGCTAATACGGACAGCTTCGAGATAATCTCGTCGATGGCAACATATCCGGCGTTTGCGGAATTGGTCTGAGGTGTTGCAGCCACAGTTTCAGTTGAATCCTCAACTGCTACTTCATGCTTTTCAGTCTCGACATCGTTCTGCGCATTCACCGAAAGGCAGAACATTGCACAAAGTGCAATAAGTATTTTTTTCATATATATAAAAAATTTGGTTTTGTCTAAGTATAGCGCAAAAAAAATAAATTGCAATATTTTTTTGAACAAACAACCCCGACTGATAATCGGGGCTGTTTATGCAAGATGTGCGCATAGATTATAAGAAATAGTTTCTTAAATATTCTGCCAAGTCGGAGGTGTTGATACGGATTTGCTTCATAGTGTCGCGATCACGGATGGTTACGCTTTCCGGCTGTTGCTCAATCGTCTCAAAGTCAACGGTTAAACACAGTGGAGTACCGACTTCATCATGACGGCGATAAGCCTTACCGATGTTGCCGGTGTTTTCAAGGGCCACACGACCGATGCCGAGTTTCATCAAATCTTTTTTGAGTTGATGACATTTAGCCATAATTTGCTCATTGTTCTTTTTAAGCGGGATAATTGCCACTTTAATCGGTGCCAAGTGCTTTTTAAGCTTTAAAACCGTACGCATATTGCCGCCGCCCAAATCTTCTTCTTCGTAAGCTTCGGTTAATATTGCCAACATACCGCGATCAATACCCATCGACGGCTCAACCACAAACGGAATAATCCATTTACCGTTTTCATCCTGAATGCACAATTTGGTTGTTGATTCTTTATTTTCATGACAATGGGCTTCCAACGTAAATTCATCTTGATTTTTGGTGTGATTACCCAAATCATAATCGCGGCGGTTAGCAATGCCCTCCAGCTCTTCCATACCGTGCGGGAATTGATATTCGATATCATAACACGCTTTGGCATAGTGTGCCAAATCTTCGTCCGGAGTTTTATAAATATGAATATGTTCTTCTTTTAAGCCTTGCTGTTTCCACCATTCAATACGAGCCTTTTTCCATTTTTCATGCCATTCCACATCGGTTCCCGGATTTACAAAATATTCAAGTTCTGCCTGTTCAAACTCACGTACGCGGAAAATAAAATTACGCGGGGTTATCTCGTTGCGGAAAGACTTGCCGATTTGGGCAATACCGAACGGAAGTTTACGGGAAGTTGAATCGACTACATTTTTGAATTGTGTAAAAATAGCCTGAGCGGTTTCCGGACGCAAATAGGCAATGTTTTCATCATTTTCAACCGGACCGACCTGCGTTTTGAACATCAGATTAAACGGACGCGGTTCGGTTAAGTCAGTTGAGCCGCAAACAGGACACTTACCGCCGATTTGGTCGGCACGGAAGCGACCTTTGCATTTTTTGCAGTCTACCATCGGATCAGAAAAGGTATCTTCATGTCCGGAATAGTGTAAAACTTTGCGGTTGGTTAAAATAGCCGAATCCAAACCTTCGACATCATCACGTTCATAAACCATGGCACGCCACCAAGCGGCCTTTAAATTATTTTTAAGCTCAACACCGAGCGGGCCGTAATCATAAATACCTTGCATGCCGCCGTAAATATCGGCATTTTGAAAGATAAAACCGCGGCGTTTGCACAGTGATACCAATTGATCCATTGATGTTGCAACCATTATTTTGTTCCTTTTTTTTAGATTGTTGACTAATTATTAATGTGTTTGTTGTATCTTATTTGATTATAAAATGCAAGAGGGAATGATATGAAACGAACAAAAGTTGCGTTGGTTTATGATTTTGATGAAACGTTAAGTACTACATATATGCAGGATTATCTACTGATTCCGGAACTCGGTATGAAACCGGCCGAATTTTGGCAGGCGGCAAATTCATGGTCGGCTCAGAATGGGGTGGATCAGGTTACCGGCAGCATGTATTATTTTACTAAAATTGCCCAAGAGTGCGGTTTTAATTTAACTAAAGACAATCTTTCGCATTGCGGAGCATTAATCGTGTTTTTTAAGGGTGTTGAAGAGTGGTTTGAGCGCATCAACAAATACGGACGCTTTCTGGATTTGGATATTGAACATTATATTATCTCTTCGGGGTATGAAGAAATTATCGAGGGATGTCATATTCGTCACTTTTTCAAAGATGTTTACGGCTGCGCCTTTGCCTATGGCGAAAATGGCAAAGCGGTATGGCCGGCACGTGTGGTAAACTATGCCGGTAAGGTGCAATATCTCTCCAAAATTAATAAGGGATTAGGTAAATTTGATGATAAAATTGTTAATGAATATATGCCGGATGAAGAGCGGCGCATTCCGTATTCACGCATAATTTATTTTGGCGATGGAATGACTGATATTCCGTCGATGAAAATGGTGAAAAATCACGGCGGAACCGCAATTGCTGTTTATAAACCGCATAGTCATCATAAGGCAAAAGCAGTAAAACTGCTAAAGGATAATCGGGTGAACTTTGCGTTGCCTGCCGACTATCGTGAAGGTAAAGAAATCGATACGGTAATCAAAACCATTTTGAATAAAATTGCCACTGAGCGCGATTTGGAAATCTTAAAGAAAAAAGAAGATAAGAAAAAGAAAAAGGCGTGAGAACGCCTTTTTTGATGCAATGGTTGAGTTTTATACTTTTTGCTCTGCCAGTTGACAGTAGTGGCGGAAATAAAAGTATTCGGAAATGCTGATAAGCCCGTAGATTACGACGTATGTGCCGGCAGTTAGGACCAGTGCCCATTCGCCGAATTGCTGCGAATTTAAAATAAAATAAGCCAAAATCACCCCGACAATGCCGCTGGCAAGCGACCAGCCCCATGGCATACCTATTTTGTATGCATCAAAACTACCGGCAATTTGTATAACACCGGATGCCAAAATCCATAAAGCAAAGAATATTGGTAAAGTTTCAGCGGTTAAGCTGAGATTTGTCATGAATATCAATCCCATAAACACATCAAACAGCCCAATAACCATATACCAGCCGGAATATTCAGAAAGTGAAAATGTAATATATCCGCAACCAAGCAAAAATAACATTAAGCCTAAATAAAAAGCCATTCCCAATAGTGATGCGGCAGGATTTGCCCATATAACAATACCGAGAACCAGCATAATCAGACCGGAAATAAGGTGCCAGATACTGCATCTTTTATCTTGTTTCATAAAATCCTCCTTTGTTAACTTTCACCAGATATGCGCTCGGATGATTTTTTCAAGCTGTCGTAAAGGAGATGATTGTAACAAAAAATTCATACACAATTATAAAATTTGTGATATAATGAAAAAAAATCGCTGGGAGAGCTATTATGGCAGAAGATATTGAATTCAAGACATGGGAAGAAGTTGAGAAAGGACGGACAGCACAAAGAAATATTGAAGCTGCACAGCGGATATTGGAGGCAGCGGGAATTACGGCGGATAATCCTAATTACAAGCGTTATTTCAACGCTACGCTATTAAATGTGCATAATGCCGGAAGATTTGCGGTAAAGGATGCGACTACCGGAGAATTTATGACATACAATGAACATGTTGAAAATATGTTTATTGAAACGTTAAAGAATCCGGAAATGTCGCTTGAACAATATGAAAAAGCAACCATAGCTTTTAGAGATTCATTTGCCAATGATCAATTGGAAATAGCGCAGAAAAGTCGGAACGGTAATTTTAGCCATGAGGAAAATTTCAGTTATAATCAGTCCGTTGAAGCTATAAATAATTCAATAACAGACGGTCTTGAGATGCGGCGCAAGTCAAGTGTTAAGTTTCCTCAAGAATTTTATGATGAGAATGGAACATTGCGGCGTTTGGTGGTGAATGTTCCGGAGGAATTTAAATCAGGAGCTGATTTTGTACAAGATGCGGTTAATACATACGGTGTACGTTTTGAAGAAATTGACGGTAAAAAATATTTTGTTGATGCTAAAGGAAACGCAGTCGGTCCATCTAAGTTTTTCTCCAGCAAAAGTGATTTGTTGCAAAAACGATTATTTGATAAAATAGGAGATAATGCAGAATTATTGGATATGACCGATACAGAGCTGTTGGAAACTATCAAAACAGGTGATTACCAGGCTTTTAACGCGTTGCGCGCTAAGCGCAAAGGTAAGGGCAATCCACAACTGATGAATGCATTGGGCGATGAGCATGTATTTCACGATGTCGGAAAAATCTTAAATTCAGCAGATAATATGGATAAAACTGCATTTGTAGATGAAGTAAAAAAATTGGCAAAGAGATATTCAGATATAGCAAAAACTGTTCAAGTCGATGCAGGCGGTACTTCTTGGGGAAAGTCGATTGACCGAGTGGTGTTATCTGCAACACCATACGATGTTGCTACACAATCCACGTTTAGAAATTGGCAAAGCTGTATGCATACTACCGGTTGTAATTGGAGGTATGTGGATGATGCCATCGGGGCAGGTTCTATTGTGGCATATGGTTATAACTCTAAGAATCCGCAACAGATGATTTCGCGCTATTTAATTCATCCGTATTATGATAAAGACGGTAATGTTGCGTATAAGGTAAATGATAGGGTTTATGGAGATAGTCATGGCGGATTCAGAAAAACCATAGAAAGTGTAACCGAGCATTTTAATGAAGGAAAAGTAGGATCTTTTAAATTAGCAGAAGGTTTGTATAATGATAATGGTGGAAATATAGAACTGAGACTTTTGAATAAAGATGCTCTGGGGCGGCAAATTTTAGATGATTTGAGCTATGAAGGTAAGCTTAGGTTAGATCAGAATATTCTGAATGGACTTTTAGATGGTAAGTATGTTATTGTTTCTAAAGATATGGAAATTGTTGCTCATGATTTATCATTTCCCAAAGATGCTGATTTAAGCCATTGTGAAAATCTAAAAATTGAAGGTAATGTTGCTTTTGGGAATAATGTCAAACTACCGGCAAATATTGGAAGTAGCACAGGTTGCACGATTACAGGGAAGATACCCGATGGTATTGATTTAAGCCATTGTGAAAATCTAAAATTTGAGGGTAATGTTGCTTTTGGGAATAATGTCAAACTACCGGCAAATATTGGAAGTAGCACAGGTTGCACGATTACAGGGAAGATACCCGATGGTATTGATTTAAGCCATTGTGAAAATCTAAAAATTGAAGGTAATGTTGCTTTTGGAAATAATGTCAAATTACCAGATTCTGTGCAACTGAAAGATGCAGTTATTTCCAGGGAATTTCCTAAAGTAAAAGAAATGCAACTTGCCGGAAAAAATACATTCAGAGATATTACTGTACCGGCAGATTGTGATATAAATGAGATATTCTCTCATAGTGATATGGAAAGATGTAGCTTTGAGGGTAAATGCCATTTTGCAGAGGGTGTTAAACTTCCTTATACAATGAATTTTAAGGATGCTGTCGTTTCCGGTGATTTGAGTAATGTACATGGAGGTGTTTATTTTACCGGACGTTGCTATATTGAAACGGATAAATTACCAACATCTATGGTATGCTTTAAAAATGCTGAAGTATTGTCAGGTGATTTTACCGGAAGAAGTCTCCACATAGAAGGAAAGACATCATTTGCTGATAATGTTAAATTATCTGATAATATAAGTTTTGCAAATGCTGAAATAGCTGATGGTACGATTTTGGATAATATGAAAAACTTGGATGTTAGCAATAGTACAATCGGTAAAAATGTAAAAATTACTCATAAGGATAAATATTCTTTTGCAGAATTTGATAATGTTGTGTTTAGTTCCGGTTGTGATTTGACAGATTGCAATAAAATGATATGTAGAGGATCTTGTGAATTTGCCAGCGATGTAGCATATCCAAACCATGTTGTGTTTAGTAATGCTGTTTTAAAAGGGGATTTGTCTCAGCTTAATAGCGTATCATTTAGTGACGATATTGAAATATTACCAAATACTCAATTACCAAAAGAAGTTGATATCACAAGTTATAGCAAATGTTCAGTAAAAGGGGACTTAAGCAGTGCAGAACACGTCATTTTCGGTCGTTCATCTGAAATTGATTTAGGTCAGGTAACAGGTTATCCCAAAAAAGTGACATTTGAAGGGAAAATTCCTAATGGAATAGATTTAAGACAAGTTGAACACTTGAGTTTGTCCGGTGAAATTTCTATCGGCGAAAATGTTAAATTAGCAGATAATGTAGAAATTACCCTGAAAAATGCGCAAATATCAAAAGATTTTAATTTTGAGCAATATAAAAACATACATTTTGAAGGGATGTCAGCAGCAAATGATACAGAAAGTCTGCAAAAACTTTTATCAAGCGATGCTAAATGTATTTATGTTGAAAAACAAAATATAACTTCAGATATAAAATTACCTTCTGATAAGGCTATGATTATTATTGATAGTGATGGAAAGGCACTGACATATTTACCGGATGAAAAAGCAAAAAAAACTTTTATGGCCGCATGTGAATTTGAAAATGAACAAGAATTGTATAGAGAGGCAAATGTTGTTTCAAAAGAAGAGTTTACAAAGCGGTCGGGTATAGAATTTACAGAAACAAAGTCTCTTAAAACAGAGCAGAATATTGCAGAAACTTCCGGTGAAAAAACAATAAACGAAACGACTACAAAATCGGCAGAAGGCGCTGTGACAGAGGTAACGGAAAATGCAACAACAAAATCCGTTGCATCAGAAGGTGCGGAACTGGCTGCTGATGCGACGGTTAAAACCGCTGCTACAAAAGCAGCAACAACCGCCACGGAAAAAGGAGCAAAATCCGGCGTGATTGAAACAATCAAAGCTGTTGACGATAAGGTTAATACCGCAATTGATAAAACCATCGAAAAAGGCAGCGAAAAACTCAATAACACCAAAGTTGGCAAAGCTTATACAAAAGCCGAAAAAGCTGTTGCCAATTCCACTGTTGGCAAAGCAGTAAATAAAGGCGTAAAAAAGGTTGGCAGTGCCGTTACCAAAACAATCCAAAAAACCGGAGATGCCGTTGCCAAAACTGCTGCCGGAAAGGCGGTTAAAAAAGCTGCTGCTAAGACAGCAGGCAAAACTGCAGCTAAAGCTGTTGGAAAATCTGTATTAAAGAAAATTCCGTTAATAAGTGTTGGAGCCGGTTTGGTGTTTGGCGCCCAGCGTGCCATGGCCGGAGATTGGAAAGGAGCTGCCGGAGAAGTTGCTTCAGGCGCACTTGGAACATTTCCGGGGTTGGGAACTGCTGCCAGCGTAGCCATAGATGCCGGACTTGCCGGACGTGATATATATAATGAAATGCAAACAGGAGAACAAACGCCGTCAACGGCTCAGACAGGGCAAGAAAAGCAAGCCGCCACTAAAAATACGGCAGATATAAAGAGCCAAATGCGTACCGATGCTCAAAAAGCAAATGAATATTTAACGCGGCAACAGCAGCAAATTGGTCAGACTGCAAAAAATAAAGCTCATTCCAGCTTAAAATCAGCTATGAAATCAGATGCTCAAAATGCAGGTAATAAATATCAAGCACAGATGGAAGATTTGATTAAAGCGATGAATGAGGCAAACGGAAAAAATAAAGCACTGGATGTTATGAAAACCACAGCGCAGCTTTATCAAAAATATGGGGATAGTGCCTATGCCTTGCTGCAAGAGGCAATTTCTAAGCCAAGCTCGTGTATTGGCGCGATTAACAGTAATAAGCTGAAAACTTCACGCGATGTGGTGCAATACTTATGCGATATGCAAGATAATGCCCAAAACCGACAGATCGTACAAAATATTTTGAACAACCGTCGACAGAACGGTTGATAACAGATTTACCATATAAAGGAGATTGATATGAGTGAGAAAAAAGGATTTTTTGATTGGTTAGCGGATAAGGCTAAAAAACTTTTGGATAAGACAGAGGTAGGGCGTGAACTTAATGCCGGAAATCAGATGAAAGAAGATTTAGAACAGGGAAAATATGAGGGGCTTCCTAATTTACATCATGCCGACGATTATGCGCATCGTTATGCCGATGCCAAAATCGGACAGCGCGGTGCAGCGGCCGTAACTGCCGGTTTTGCTATTGGTGTCGGTAAGGAAATGTTTGATATCACGCATAAAATAATTCGCGGAGATAGTGTTAAAGCAACACTCAAAGATAGTTTAAAAGATATGCGTAATAATATGGAAGGATTGAAATGGGGGTATACTCATCGTGATCAAGATCCGCATGAATGGCTGGCAGAACTGGACTTGGAAACCAATACTTTTAAAAAGGGACATAATAACGGAGTTGCAGCTGCAATGAAGCGTGATAAACAAAGAGCCGATGTTTGCAAGCAGAAAAAACAAGAAGAATTGCTGGAGCAAAATACGGTATCCACATCTGCAACAGCTTGGTCAAAAAGTGCTTTAAGCGCAAATCAGATGAAAGATATACACAGCAAAATTGAACGTTGAAAGCAATCTTGAATTTTAAAATGTTGCGAATAATAAAGTAAAGCAGCAATAAAAAACAAAAAACTTGTTGACTCTCAAAGATTTTATGATATTATCCGCGTCAACTGAGGGCAAATACGGCTATGTATTTGTCGGTCAGTTGTGTGTAAAATTAATAACTTAAGGAAAATGTGATGCCTACAATTAATCAGTTAATTCGTAAATCACGAACACCAAAAGTGAAGAGAAACAAAGTTCCGGCTTTGAAATCTTGTCCACAAAAACGCGGTGTTTGTACAAGGGTTTATACTACAACCCCGAAAAAACCAAACTCAGCTTTGCGTAAAGTGGCACGTATTCGTTTGACAAACGGCTTTGAAGTAATCAGCTATATCCCTGGTGAAGGTCATAATCTTCAAGAACACTCAGTGGTGCTGATTAGAGGAGGCCGTGTGAAAGACTTGCCAGGTGTTCGTTATCATATCATTCGTGGTACCCTTGATACTCAGGGTGTGTCTAAACGTCGTCAACGCCGTTCTTTATACGGTGCTAAGAGACCTAAATAGGAGATAAGATAATGTCACGTCGTCATAGTGCTGAAAAAAGACAAGTACTGCCTGATGCTAAATACGGCAATAAGGTAGTCGCAAAATTTATTAACAATGTTATGGAAGATGGCAAAAAGGCTGTTGCAGAAAAAATCGTTTATTCTGCGTTTGACCTGATTGCTTCCAAAACAAAACAAGATCCGTTAGAAGTATTCACTACCGCTTTGGAAAACGTAAAACCGGTGGTTGAAGTTCGTTCTCGCCGCGTTGGCGGTGCAACATATCAAGTTCCGTGTGAAGTTCGTGCTGAACGTCGTCAGGCTTTGGCTATTCGCTGGATTTTAGGTGCTGCGGTTAAACGTTCTGAAACAACTGCCACCGAAAAAGTTGCATACGAGCTGATGGATGCTTATGCTAACAAAGGTGCAGCCGTTAAAAAGCGTGAGGATACGCATAGAATGGCTGAAGCCAACAAGGCATTCTCTCACTACAAATTCTAAATATAGCAGAGAGGAAAGAAAATGCCAAGAACACATAAATTGGAACTATACAGAAATATCGGCATCATGGCTCACATTGATGCCGGTAAAACCACAACTACGGAACGTATTTTGTTCTATACCGGTGTAAATCACAAAATCGGTGAAGTGCACGATGGTGCCGCCACTATGGACTGGATGGAACAGGAACAGGAACGCGGTATTACAATTACGTCTGCCGCTACTACTTGCTATTGGAACGGCTATCGTATTAACATCATTGATACTCCGGGACACGTGGACTTCACTGCTGAAGTTGAACGTTCTCTGCGCGTATTGGACGGTGCAATTACGGTGTTTGACTCGGTTGCCGGTGTTGAACCGCAATCCGAAACCGTTTGGAGACAGGCCGATAAATATAACGTTCCGAGAATTTGCTTCTGCAATAAGATGGATCGTATCGGTGCCAACTTCTATCGTTGTCTGGATATGATTGTCGACCGTCTAGGCGCTCGCCCAATGGCTATGCAACTTCCGCTCGGTGCCGAAGCCGAATTCCGTGGCGTTGTGGATTTGCTCAAGATGAAAGCGGTTGTTTATACCGGTGATACAGCAGATTCTCCGATTGAAATTCAGGAAATTCCGGCTGATATGAAAGATAAAGCTGAAGAATACCACAATCAATTGGTTGAAATGGCTGTTGAACAAGATGAACAAGCTATGGAAGATTACTTAGAAGGTAAGGAAATTCCGCTTGAAACTTTGAAGAAGTGCATTCGTAAGGGTACTTTGGCACAAGATTTTGTGCCGGTATTCTGCGGTACGGCCTTCAAAAACAAAGGTGTTCAGTTGCTTTTGGATGCGGTTGTTGATTATTTGCCGTCGCCTTTGGATATTCCGGCTATTAAAGGTACAAAACCGGATTCAGATGTTGAAGAAATTCGCCATCCTGATGATAAAGAGCCGTTGTCAGCTTTGGCCTTCAAGATTATGAACGACCCGTTTGTAGGATCTTTGACCTTTATCCGTATTTATTCCGGTGTTATGAATGCCGGTTCATACGTTTATAACTCGGTTAAAGATAAAAAAGAGCGTATCGGTCGTATGCTGTTGATGCACGCCAATAAGCGTGATGACATTAAGGAAGCATATGCCGGAGATATTATCGCTTTGGCCGGTTTGAAAGATACCACAACCGGTGATACGCTTTGCGATGAATCTCATCCGATTGTTTTGGAGAACATGGTGTTCCCTGAACCGGTTATTCAGTTGGCGGTTGAGCCGAAAACTAAAGCCGATGTTGAAAAAATGGGCTTAGCTCTCGGTCGTTTGGCTATGGAAGATCCGTCTTTCAAAGTTACTTCCGATCCGGATAGCGGACAGACCATTATTGCCGGTATGGGTGAATTGCACCTCGACATTATTGTTGATCGTTTGAAACGTGAATTCAAAGTAGAAGCTAACGTGGGCGACCCGCAAGTGGCTTATCGCGAAACCATCACCAAGCCGTGCGATATTGAATATACGCACAAAAAACAATCCGGTGGTGCCGGTCAGTTCGCTAAGGTTAAAATTAAATTTGAACCGACTGAAGATCATACCGGCTTTGAATTTTTGAATACGGTTGTCGGCGGTAACGTTCCGAAGGAATATATTCCGGGTGTTGAAAAAGGTTTGAAATCGGCTATGGATGCAGGTGTTATTGCCGGATATCCGGTAACCGGTGTAAAATGCACGCTTTATGATGGTGCATATCACGAAGTCGACTCCAACGTTATGTGTTTTGAAATCGCCGCTCGCGCAGCTTTCCGTGAAGGTATGGCTCAAGCCGCACCTAAACTTTTGGAGCCTATTATGAAGGTTGAAGTTGTTACACCGGAAGAATATATGGGCGATATCATCGGCGATTTGAACTCTCGTCGCGGTTTGGTAAACGGTATGGATCAGCGCGGTAATGCCCGTGTGGTAGATGCCTTTGTACCGCTCGCACAGATGTTCGGTTATGTGAATACACTTCGCTCGCTTTCACAAGGTCGTGCACAATACACGATGATCTTTGATCACTATGCGGAAGTTCCGAGAGAAGTGGCAGAAAGCATCAAAGCTAAATCAGCTTAGATATAATGTTAAAGACATCGGAAAGGCGGTATGCCAATCGTCTTTCCGAAAAATGAAAAAATTTATTTTATTGGAGAAATAAACATGGCAAAAGAAAAATTTGAGCGGACGAAACCGCACTGCAACATTGGTACGATCGGTCACGTAGACCACGGCAAGACCACATTGACCGCCGCCATTACCAAAGTATTGGCTGAAGAAGGCGGAGCAAGTTTTACTGCATATGATCAAATTGATAAAGCGCCGGAAGAACGCGCACGCGGTATTACGATTTCTACGGCTCACGTTGAATACGAGACCAAGAATCGTCACTATGCGCACGTAGACTGCCCGGGACACGCCGACTATGTTAAAAACATGATTACAGGTGCTGCCCAAATGGATGGTGCAATTTTGGTAGTAAGTGCAGCTGACGGTCCGATGCCGCAAACTCGTGAACACATCTTGCTTGCACGCCAAGTAGGTGTTCCGGCAATTGTGGTATATATGAACAAAGTAGACCAAGTAGACGATCCGGAATTGCTCGAATTGGTAGAAATGGAAATCCGTGATTTGCTGAGTTCATATGGCTTCCCTGGCGATGAGATTCCGATTGTTAAAGGTTCTGCTTTGGCAGTATTGGAAGACGGCGACAGAAAGATTGGTCACGATTCAATCATCGAATTGATGGAAAAAGTAGACTCTTACATTCCGGAACCGACACGTCCGTTGGATCAGCCGTTCTTGATGCCGATTGAAGACGTGTTCTCGATTTCCGGTCGTGGTACGGTTGTTACCGGCCGTGTTGAACGCGGTGTATTGCACGTTGGTGATGAAATTGAAATCGTCGGTATTCGTCCGACAGCGAAGACCACCTGCACCGGCATTGAAATGTTCCGCAAGTTGTTGGATGAAGGTGAAGCCGGTGATAACATCGGTGTATTGTTGCGTGGTACAAAGCGTGAAGAAGTAGAGCGCGGTCAAGTATTGGCTGCTCCGGGAACGATTACCCCGCACACAGATTTTACCAGCGAATGCTATATTTTGACGAAGGAAGAAGGCGGTCGTCATACTCCGTTCTTCTCTAACTATCGTCCGCAATTCTATTTCCGTACAACCGATGTTACCGGTACGATTCAATTGCCGGAAGGCACGGAAATGGTTATGCCGGGTGATAACGTAACAATTACGGTACAACTGTTAAACCCGATTGCGATGAGCGAAGGTTTGCGCTTTGCTATTCGTGAAGGTGGAAGAACTGTTGGTGCCGGCGTTGTTTCCAAGATTCTGAAATAACGTCTAGCTAGTAACTACTTGAGGGGCTTCTCCTCGTGTACGTTTTGTGTACACGTCGTCGAAGTCCCTCTTCGTATTTACACGCTATCCGTTATTTCTGTGTATGTTCTGCGAGTAATTTTTTAAAAAAAGTTCATTGGCTTATGTACTACATTGTACACCG
>JAFSWL010000050.1 GCA_017444525.1 Alphaproteobacteria bacterium | reverse complement strand
TGCAAATAATCAGCTAAGTAACCGATTGATTATAAATAAAATAACGCGATTTATCTCGATTCGCGAATTTTATTGAAAAATCAGACGTTATGGAAAGCAACTAATTAGTAGACTTAAATTTATGTTTATTATTACTTTTTTTATTTTTTATGTAATTGAAAAAAATCTGGAGGCGGCATAAGGGTAACACTATAAGAAAACTGTATGAAACATCCGGATATATTTATTTTATTGGTGCAAAACAATGCTGACAGTATTCTTAACCGCGTTATCTTTCGCATTTTTGCTGTATAATCCGCTACATTGATTATCGGTTTGTGAATAGCCGTTCGGCTGCAATGTACTGCCGACGGTGTTTAAGCAGCCGTAGACAGCGTTTCACCGGAGGTTGTTTTGAGAATAACTACACATCTGTCCGATATTGGTGCTGGCATAGCTTTTTGTAACACATCGGTTACTAAATACCAAGCATTTTATTATAGGTTATGAAAAAAATATTTAAATTACCATCAAGAAAACGCGTTATGCGGTTAGGCATAACGCGTTTTCATTCGATTTTTAGTTTAAATCAGAATAAATTCATCTGGTGCAGAACCCACACAAATACGCAGATAAACCATATTTTAATGCTCTGCATCCAAGCGCGGTCAAGCCATTCAGGCATCTTGTCCTCATCAACAGTGAAAAGTATTGCCACAATAAACAACTCTGCAATCGCCAGAATTATGGCGAAAATATCACCCAACAGCGCTTGTCCAAACAAAATTACGGCAAACAAGCCAAGTAGAAGACCAATACCCAACTTGATGATAGATTTTATAAACATAATATACTTTTTATAAACATAATATACTAATAAATAAAGTTTCAACTCAAGTATAGCAAATAAAATATTTTTGTCAAATATTTTTTGCAAAAATTATGATTTAAATGTCCAAATTATCAACAAACTTGGCTCGTTCAATAATAAAACGGAAACGTGGCTCCGGATCTTTACCCATCAGACGTTCAACTTGCCGACGGGTTTCAAAATCTTCAGCGCGGCCTTCTTCGGTATCGGTACTCGGAATTACCACACGCAACAGAATACGGTTATTTTTATCCATGGTTGTTTCTTTGAGTTGTGTCGGACTCATCTCTCCCAAGCCTTTGAAGCGGCTTATATCCGGTTTTATGTTGCCTTTAGTCACCTTTTTTAGGATTTTATCTTTTTCTTCATCGTCTAGCGCATAATAGTTTTTACCGCCGACCACAATTTTATACAACGGCGGAGTGGCAATAAATAAATGCCCGTTTTCAATCAGTTTCGGCATATGCTGATAGAAAAACGTCATCAACAGCGAGGTAATGTGCGCCCCGTCCACATCGGCATCAGTCATGATAATGATTTTTTCATAGCGCAGATTATCTTCATTGTAGTTATCTTTCACTCCGCAACCGAGCGCCTCAATCATATCCTTGATTTCCTGATTTTGCGCGATTCGCTCAACCGAAGCGCTGGCCACATTTAAGATTTTACCGCGTAACGGCAGAATAGCTTGCGTTACTCTGTCACGTCCCTGCTTAGCCGAACCGCCGGCGGAATCGCCCTCAACTATGAAAATTTCCGTATTTTCCGCGGCTGCTTGTGAGCAATCGGCAAGTTTCCCCGGCAAACGCAGTTTTTTAGTCGGTGCCTTACGAGCTTGAGCTTTTTCTTCTTTCTTTTTACGTCGAGCCTCGGCACGTTCCAACACATATTCTATCAGCGCTTTGGCATTTTCAACATCGGATGACAGCCAGTGGTCAAACGAATCTTTTACGGCGGTTTCCACCAGATGAATCGCTTTGGTCGAGGTCAATTTGTCTTTGGTTTGCCCCTGAAATTGCGGATCGGTAATGAAAACCGAAAGCATCAGACAGGCATCGCTTAATAAATCATCGGGCGTAATGGCGGATATTTTTTTATAATTCGCCATTTCTCCATATTCTCTGAGACTGCGGGAAAGAGCAGTACGAAAACCGGTTTCGTGTGTTCCGCCTTCGGGAGTGATAACCGTGTTGCAATAAGAATAAGAAAACCCTTTTTCATCCAGCGGCCATGTTACCGCCCATTCAACCCGACCTTCATTGTTGGCAAGCTCAGATTCGCCGGTAAATGCGGTGCGGTTAATGGTGGCGCGCTCACCTATTTGGATATTGAGAAAATCGGCCAATCCGTTAGGGTAATGAAGTTCAGCCTCTATCGGAGTGGTATCACCTTCGGTAATCAATTCCGGCGCGCATTTCCAGTTTATCAGAACACCTTTGAACAAAAAGGCTTTGGAACGAGCCATACGATACACGCGATTCGCAATAAAAGTATTATTACCTTCAAAAATTTCGATATCAGGCTTAAAGGTAATAGAAGTTCCGCGTCGATTCGGGCAATTGCCAACAAACTCAAGCGGAGTTTGCGGTTTGCCGCGGGAGTATTCTTGCCGCCAAAGTTTTTTATCGCGAGCAACTTCCACCACCAATGTTTCTGACAAAGCGTTAACGACAGACAAACCCACACCGTGCAATCCGCCGGAAACTTTATAAGCACTTCCGCCGAATTTGCCGCCGGAGTGGAGGGTGGTTAATATAACTTCAAGTGCCGAAATTCCCGGATATTTCGGATGCTCGTCAACCGGAATACCTCGTCCGTTATCACTGATTGTAACTGTGCCGTCTGTATTCATCGTAACATCAATATGGTTGGCAAAACCGGCAACCGCTTCATCCATTGAGTTGTCTAAAATTTCTGCAACCAAATGGTGCATAGCCTGAATATCGGTGCCGCCGATATACATTCCGGGACGATGGCGTACCGGCTCCAAGCCTTCCAAAACTTCTATGTCTGTGGCTGTATATTCGGCCTTGCTTTGTGTTGACGATGTGCTATTTTCAAATAAATCGGACATTTTACCCTCAAAAACTCTCAGATTAACGTTACAAATAGCCGATAAACGCGAAAAATACAAGCAAAAACCCAAATTCATAAACAAAAAAACTCAATATACAAAATATATGAATAATCAATGTTGACAAAAATAAGATTAGATGGTATAATGAAACAAATTAACAAATAAGGAGCATGAGATATGGTAAAACCGGTTGGTGATTATTCGGAATTAGAGCAAAAGTTACGGGATAACAGTGAACGAAAGTCCAAATTTATGAGTGGAAAAATGGCTATGGGGTTTACTGCCGGAGTAGGTATTGCTGCAGTTTTGGGGTTAGGAGGAATGCCGAAATCAGAAGCTCATAGTCAAGATAACACTAAAGATTCTACAACAATTACAGTAAATCCAACAGTGCAACAGCAAGATGATGGCAAAACTGCTCAGTGGGATTATGGTTACAGCGATCCGAATGAAAATCCGGAAACACCGGAACAGAAATCTGAGCGTGAAGCTGAGGAAGAATATCAAAGAATTATTGCTGGAGAACAGACACATGGTGATGCCGGCACCGAAAATGCACTTAGAGGTGCTAAACTGGGCAATAGACCGGGAAAATTAACGGAAGAAGATTTGCAAAAGTATGAAGATGACCTTAAAAGGGCATATAACAGAAGTGCCGATGATATAAATGTGGATGGTACTAAAGGAATAGATATTCCACAAAATGATGATTTATCGCAGATAAAAAATTATCGACAGTCAGAGCAGAATAATCCGACTAGGCAAGCGCAGAAAGACTTGGCAATGCAGATTATGAAAAACAATAAAAGCAATTATTTGGGATAAAATATTCTATAACACCAAATCTCCCGCGATATAAATGACGTCGGGAGATTTTTTGTAAAACAATGTAATGCGAAAATATGACATAACCCAACAAAAATATTGCACACCATAATAATATGATTATAATGGCCGATATTGTTTATTTTTATCGGAGTATGAATTATGAAAAAAGTCTTGTTGGTATTGGCAATTTCTTATATTTACGGTACAGCATCATTTGCAGCTGAACCGGTTGCTGAGCAAATGGCAGAAATTTTGACACCTACTTACGGTGCCGATGTAATAGTTGAAGCCGACGAAAGAAAATGTTCGGTGAATTATCCGGCAATAACAATCAGGGAAAATGAAGCGGATTTTGCCCAATTGGCCATATTGGGGTTGGGAACATCCACATCTGATAAAAACTCGGAGCATACCATACCGGCAACTGTAGCTGAATGTAAAAGAATTGAAGATTTTAAGTCTTACGCACAATATCAGGTTTCCGTAAATTCTTTGCACAAATTTATGTCGCAGATATACAATAGCTTCAATCTGGCATTCGTGAAAGATATGACCGCCGGATCTTATAAAGAAGAAATGAAAATGGTGCCGGAGCTTGGCGTAATCAGTTATTCAAAGTTGCAAATCAACGACTTGTCATACACCAAAAAAGATGAGATAACCGGGCTTAAAAGTGAAATTGGAAATCTCGGCTCTTTTGATTTTCAGCAGCAAGTAATCGATGAAAATAATATGATTAAATACGACGCGAATGTTTCTATGGATTCACTTAATTTGGCGTTTCCGATATTTTCGTTGCATATCAAAAACGAAAAACATCGCTCGGAAGTTTCTTATGAAATGCCAAATGATGTTGCTTTTAACTATCGACAAATGATAGAAAATGTTCCGTTTTTATCCGCAATAAACTATTCTGCGCTTATTGATGATGTTAAAATCGGGACAGATATGTTTGGTTTTAATTTAGGTTTTGATGCCGATGTAAAAAATACCATACAACGCGAAAATAAGGAAAATTATTATATTTTGGGGCAAACGGTATTCAACAATATCAGCTTTAGTGGCGGATTTCTTGATGCATTTATAAATCCGAACATCAAGCCTAGGCAGATATCGTTGAAATATTCCATCAAAAATATTGCCGTTGCCGACATTATTACTTTGAGTAAAATTCCGGATCGGGATGAAGATTTAACGGATGAAGAACAGAAAAAAGTTGACGAACAAACTGCCGAAATTATTGATGAAATGGCAAAAAAAATAAAGTTTAATGCAAACACCGAGATTAAATTTGTTGCCGCCGATATCAACGGAATTTGGGAACTGGAATACAAGAACGGCTATCTTTCCGGCGAAGGAAAAATCAAAGTAAGGAATTTGTTCAATATTTTTCCGGAGCAGAAGCAGTGTGTAAATAACCCGCAAGCCGATAAGATTCCGGAATGCAACAATATGATTTTATCTGAATTGGAAGACTTAATCGATATTACCAAAAACGATTCGGAAACCGTTTATAAATTCACCGAACAGGGCGTATTCAAAAATAATGTCAGAATTGCCGATCCGGTAAAATTGGACATTAAAAAAATGTATTTAGAGCAACAACAAAATGACGAAGAAAATCAGGATATAACAGACAACCCGCAAAACGACGATTTGCAAGATGACTACTTGTAGCTGCAATCGCGTATATTTGGTATGTTTACCGAGCTTAAATTCAAAAATACCCGTGGATAAATATTTTTTATTCAAGTCCCTAAAAAAACACTTGAAAAATCATAAAAATATGTTAGAAATACCTTCGAAGCCGCAATGGTGCGGTTTTATAACAATACACACGCAGACAGGCGGAATGACGCGCGTCATCTTCGCTCCGGTGCTGTAAAAAGCCAAGAGTCTGCGGAGGTTTAACCGGAAAAAGGATATATAAAATATGACAATTCCTACATTTACATTACGTCAGATGGTTGAAGCTGGCGTACACTTCGGACACCATGCTCGTCGCTGGAATCCGCAAATGGCACCGTATATTTACGGCAAAAAAGATAATGTTCACATTATCGATTTACAGAAAACTTATCCGATGCTCTACAATGCGTTGAATGCAACTCGCGATGTTGCCGCACAGGGCGGTAAGGTTTTGTTTGTGGCTACCAAGAGACAAGCTCAGGAAATCGTTAAGGAAAGCGCCGAAAGATGCGGCCAATATTATGTTAATTACCGCTGGCTCGGCGGTATGCTGACAAACTGGAAGACCGTTTATAAATCAATTACGCGTCTGAATAAGCTTAACGAAATGGAAGAAAAGAACGCTTATGAAGGCTATACTAAAAAAGAAATCTTGAACCTGAAAAAAGAACGCGAAAAATTGGCGGTTGTTTTGAACGGTATCAAAGATATGGGCGGTCAGCCGGATTTGTTGTTCGTAATCGATACACCGAAAGAAGCTTTGGCGGTTAAAGAAGCCAAAAAACTGGGTATTCCGGTGGTCGGCATTGTTGATACGAACGCAAACCCGAATGAAGTTGACTATCCGGTGCCGGGTAATGACGATGCATTAAGAGCAATTCAATTTTATTGCGACTTAATCTCCGGCGCTATTTTGGATGGTGTTTCGGCCGAAATCGCTGCTAAAGGTTTGGATGTGGAAAATGCTGAAGCTGCTGAAGAAAAAGCTGCTCCGAAAAAGCGTGCACCTCGCAAAACTAAGGCTGCGGCAAGTGCCGAAGCTTCTGCCGAATAAGCTTTAAGCCGATTTGGTATGGATTGAATGGCGCGGCGGTTTATCCGATTGCCGCGCCGTATATGAAAAGTTGAAATTTTGATAATAAGGGATTAAAATAATGGCAGATATTACAGCCGCTATGGTAAAAGAATTGAGAGAAACAACCGGTGCCGGTATGCTTGATTGTAAAAAGGCTTTGGTTGAAGCAAACGGAAATATGGAAACGGCCGTTGATTGGCTGCGCAAAAAAGGTTTGGCCTCGGCCGCCAAAAAATCCAGCCGCATTGCCGCTGAAGGTCTGGTTGCAGTTTATGTTGAAGGCAATAAAGGTGCGGCGGTTGAAGTTAACTCTGAAACCGATTTTGTGGCTAAAAATGATATTTTCCAAGCTTATGTTGAAGATGCCGCCAAAGTTGCATTGGCAAACAATGGCGATGTTGAAGCTATGAAAAACGCCACCGATGCCAGCGGTAAAACCTTTGGCGAACGCCTAACCGATATGGTTGCACGTATCGGCGAAAATATGAACTTGCGCCGTGCTAAAGTTATCAGCGTTAACAACGGTTTGGTTTGCTCTTATATTCACAATGCGGCACGCGCCGGTTTAGGTAAAATCGGTGTGTTGGTTGCGTTGGAATCTACGGCAGATAAGGCACAGTTGGCTGATTTGGGTAAGCATATTGCAATGCATGTTGCCGCTGCTCAGCCGATTGCTTTGAATGTGGCTAGTGTTGATCCGGCTGCGGTAGAACATGAAAAATCTATTTTTGCCGAGCAGGCTGCTGCTTCCGGCAAACCGGCTGCCATCATCGAAAAAATGGTGGAAGGTCGTATCCGCAAGTTCTATGAAGAAGTTGTTTTGGAAGAACAAAACTACATTATGGATCCGGATAAAAAAGTTAAAGACGTTATTGCCGAAAAGGCTAAAGAATGCGGTGCCGACATCAAATTGACGGACTATGTATTCTTTAAGCTCGGCGACGGCTTACAGAAAAAAGAAGAAGATTTTGCCGCTGAAGTTCAAGCTCAATTGGCAAAATAATTAAATTTCAGGCGGTGCTTCCGGATTGTTTCGGAGCATCGCCACTTTATTTAATAGAGTGAACAGATGACGGAAGATATTATGGAGATATCGGAATCGAGCATGGTTACGATAGGAACAACGGAACAAAATACAAATATGAATAAAATTGCAGGTGAAAATATGGCCGCGCAAACAGCAGTGTCTGTACCTAGAGGCGTTTGGGCTTGCTGGAATGAAGCAATGAAACAATTGTTTGTATTCAATGAACGTTCATCTCGTTATGAATTCTGGGCTTTTCAGTCAATAAGTTTGATTGTATTTCTTTTAATGGTGATTTGCGGACAATTTTTCGGTGAGGCAAAGTTGGTGCTGAATGTATTTGCGCTGTACTTTCTGCTGCCGGTTGCATCTGCTTCGGTACGTCGTTTGCATGACCTTGGATTATCCGGATGGTGGTGTGTACCTGCAATTGTACTGGCTTTATTATTTCTCGGTGTGTGGAATTTTAAGCATATCGCTAATACAGCCTATGTATTGTTTGCCACTCTGATTTACGGAACATTCTTGTTCTGGATCCTTTGCGGTAGGGGAGAAATTACTGATAATAAGTACGGTCCTGCCGTTGTCGAACCAAAGGAAAGTAATTTGGACAGCCGTGCTTTTATGTGCTTTATGTTTGCATTTCTAATCGGCTTGTGGACGATTTTTTTAACCCATATTTGGTAATTAAATCAATTCGGCTAGTTTAAGATATTGTTGCGGTGTCAGATTTTCGGCACGTGCGGTTAAATCTATCTCAGTTTGTTCACAAATATCAGCTAAATTCGGAATTGATTTTAGACTTTGCCGGATCATTTTACGGCGCTGTCCGAATGCCGATTCTGTTAATTTTTCTACCTTACTTAAAACTGCTGCATCAGGAATTTGTTTTAATGGCTGAAACAATAAAACAGAAGACCATATTTTTGGAGCCGGTACAAAACAATTCGGATTTAAGCTGAACAGATTTTTAATTTGGCAGGTTAATTGCGCCATAACCGATATTCTGCCGTATGTTTTGCTATTCGGTTCTGCGGTAATGCGTTCGGCAACTTCTTTTTGAAACATCAATGTCATACTGGCAAAAGAACGCATATTTTTCAGCCAACCCAAAAGTAGCGGTACTGATATATTGTACGGCAGATTACTGATAATATTTTTTATGCAGTCGTTTGCTTGAGTAAAGTCGTATTTAAGGGCATCTCCTTCAATTATATTTAGTGCAGAACCGGTATGTTTTTTAATTTCTTGCATAATTTGAATACAGCGCGTATCCATTTCTATAACAGTCAGACATTGCGGATGAGCCTTCAGAATGGCGCGCGTCAATCCGCCCGGACCTGGCCCGACTTCGTACACATATTCGCCGTTGAAATCCTTTTTACCTTGAGCTTCAAGCGAACTGTGAACAATCTTATCAGTAATATTCATATCGAGCAAAAAATTCTGTCCTAGAGATTTTTTCGCCAATAACCCGTATTGTTCGACAGTATCGCGTAAACTCGGTAAATCTTCAATCATCGGTTATATTTTCTTTTCAATTAAAGCCTTGTTGCGCAAATCACGCATATATTTTATCGAATATTCTTCAATTTTTTTATTTTGTAAATATGTGCGAATTTCTTTTTTGCTTGGGAAGTTTTTGGCATCACGCTCAGGATTAAAAATCTTTTCGAGTTTCAATACATAGTAGTCGTTACCGTAGGCTATAGGACTAGATACTTCTCCTTCTTTCATTTTGCTGAGAGCCTGCTCTAAAACGGCAGGTAATTTTCCTTTAGTAACCCAACCGAGATGGCCGCCGTTGGCTGCGCTCGGACTTTGGGAAAACTGCATGGCATACAATTCAAAACGCGGGTCCTCACGTAAAGTTTTTACCAACGAGTTTATGTCTTTAGCATCTTTTTTGTTCACTACAATTTCCGAAACCATCATTTTATGCTGAGACATATCCTTTTTGACCTCATCCATGGCGCGATTAATTTCATATTCACTTACAGACGCGGCATTGTATGCTTTTTGGCTGATAAGTTTTTTCCACGCGATATCGGATTCGATTTGGGTTGCCCATACTTTCATACTGACATTTGCTTCTGCCAAAATTTTACTGAGTTCTCCTGCGGGTAAATTATTTGATTGCTCAAAAGCTGCAACAGCTTTTTTAATTTCATGCGTGGTTACACGAATTTTATTTTTCTTTGCTTCCTGCAGCTTAAGTTTTTCATCAATAGCACCTTGTAATACTCGGTTTGTAATCATGGCTTTGGTTTGGCTATTATATGGAATACCGGTTGTCAGAATAAAAGCGTTAATACGACTTTGCATATCGCTTGATGAAATAATATCACCATTAACTAATGCAAAAATTTTCAATTTATTGCCGTATAAAGTAATCGGCTTCAAAGCTTGTGCTCTGCGCTGTTCGGCTTCTTCCTGAGCACGAACCTGTGCTTCATATTCGGCTTGCCTGCGAGCCATTTCTTCCTGCTGTCTGACATATTCTTCGGTTTTTTGGCGGACGATTTCACGTTGTTTTTCAATTTCTGCCTTTTGATCGTCGCTCAGCATTTTATATTGCTCGGCATTGTGGCGGAACATAATGGAATTTGTGTTAGGATTTGATGCTCGTGATTCCGCATCTATTTCTTTCAACATTACGTCTTCTGCGCGGAGAGTTGAGATGCACATTAAAAAAGCTGCAAAAAAAATTATTGATTTTTTCATATTTACTCCTTTGATTAAGAACCAAAACTGCCGATAGTTTTCAGCGAAAAAGTCAATCCCAATTCATAATCGTTATCCAAATTAGGGTTACTTGTATTATATTTTTTAAAAGTTAAATCCATGGTAAAACATTCATCATCATAAATAACGCTACCACCATGTTCCAAACGTCCGCGGTGCTTTTTAGTCAAATCTTTTAAATTATAGATTTTCACCTTCCAGTATTGGGAAATCTCTGAACTTAGAGAAGTATATAGTTCTTTACGCTCTGAATATGTATCATTATAATATGTATTACCTTGCAGAAAAATATATGAAGCATCAAAACTTAATAAGGACGGACCAATTTTAGCACCGAGTTCGCTATATTTAGCATTTAAATTATCTTTATCAAGACGAAAACGATAATTTAGGGACAGATATTTATTCGGAGAAGCATTGATTCTGCCTACTAAATCGCTGAAATGTGTCGTATCCTGATTATCCAATCCTTGAATAAAACTGGAGTCGCGTTTACGTTCAAAACTTTGAGCTATAAAGGCAGAGGTCTTACCGAAAATGTTGCCATACGAATTCCAACGCATTCCGTAACTGATTCTGCTGCCGGTATCATTGCGATCATATCCGGCATAACGATCTAAATCTAACACGTTGGTATCATCTAAATAGACATCTTCACTGTCTTCATTCGGAATTTTTTCGACCTTATTGCCTCCATCAGGAGCGACAACACCGACGATAACCGGCTCCACTATTTGTCGCGAAGTTTCTGTCGCTCTGATAAACGGTAAGTGCCACTCAACGCCGGCTTGCGGAAATATACGAGCTGTAGTTCCGGTATATGTATCATTATTTTGATAAGGATAGCGGTTAACATAATAGGCATCTGATTTAACCGAAGTTACGAAACGATATTTATCTCCGAAAGAAGTGGTATACGGTAGCTCCCACGCATTAATAGAGGTTAAGCGCTGCGTTTGCGAACCGTTTTGATGATAAACAGATGCTGTGCTGAAGTTATTCTTAAAATATGAACCCCAGATTTTCGGGTCGGAATATATTTCTGCTTCAACCAACGGAGCAACAAACGGCTTTTTATCGTCTAGATTTCTAAATTGGCGGACATTGCGGCGGTGCAGATTATAACTCAAAAGTTTGTAATAATATGACTCAATCGAAACATAATCTCGTCCTGAAAAACGCTCAAATTTTATATCTGATACTAACCATGCATCATCTTGATGCGGTAAATCCAAATCTTTTAAATAAATATAATCAGAAGTATAATTGATATTAGTGGTCATTCTCCAATAATCATTAATGTCTGCACGAGCGTGCGCAAACAAATGACCGCGATGCTTCGGTCTGTTTTTATAATATTTATCGTTTTTATCGGGATTGTCATCTAAGTATGAACCACTGACATCAACAAAAGCATTTGTAAAATAGTGTGAAAATCCGCCGTTCCACACAATATCCTTTTCCGTAGAATAAATAGGAGAAAATAATATGTTTGTCTGATCATTGACAGCCCAGAAGAAACGCGGCTGAAAATACGCATCCAGATAATTAGAACTGCCAATAGTTGGAGCTAATAAACCGGAACGGCGCTTTACCGTCGGATCAGGATGAGTTAGAAACGGGGTATAGAAAAACGGTACTGACTTGAAATAAACCAGTGCATGGTTGTAATATACGTTCTTCGCATCTTCATTATGCTGCACTTTATGTGCGCTGATATGCCATATAGGGCTCTTTCCCTCACACACATCACAAGCTGTATAAGTGGCTTTGCGCATTACTTTTGTACGATTGTTCTTTTTAACGAAATATTTAGCCGTAACATGTGATTTGTCGCGCATCAATACCTTAATATTATTCATTTCGCCAATAGTCATATTATCGGAAAGAGCTGCACTGTCGCTTTCAATTATCGAGCCGTCTTGAGTATAAATTTTAACGTTTCCCATAGCCGTCAAAGTATCTGCATTTTGATTGTAGATAACCTTATCAGTAGTCATTTTCATACCGCTATACAATATTTCAACATTGCCTTGCGCTGTAATAATCTGTGCTTCGTCATCGTTAATCATTTCATCGGCGGAAAAGTCTATAACTTCGTCCGTATCTTCGGATTGTGTATCGGTTGCCGTAATATTACCCAAATCTGTAATATTATTTGTGATATATACATTGGCATCCGGAGATTTCTTCTCCTGCCGCACAATTTCTCCGGCTTCGGTAACGGCTAAGGCCGGAAAACTTATAAGCATAAGGCAGCCCCAAAACAGGGCAATTTTACGATTGATTATCAGCATATTGCAAATCCTTGACAGCGTGATGTCGATAAAAATAAAACGGGTTATAAAACAGTAATAAGCTTATGCAAACTGCAAAAGGTACAATGCAGTTTGCATATAAGACCGGAAGAAAATATAATGAGCGGCCGGCCAGATTGGTTATCGCTAAATCACATCCGGTAACCAAAATCATACATACAACTTCAAGTGCTATAATTTTAGTTTGCCCGCGGCGATTAAAATTACCGATTAAAAGTCCGGTACAAGCAATCAGAGCTAAAACGGCATTAAAAAACGGATTTATAATGCGTCGATGACCTTCAACCACAAATTTACGCATATCTTGCGGAGATAAAGACTTGTCATCACCGGCATTTATCAGCTCGCTGAAGCTCTTTTCTCGAACGGTTTGTTCTTTGCGTTTGGCTCCGCCGCCACTGTTAAATTCTGCCGAATAACGGGTAAATGCCAGCATATTGAAACGAAAAGTCTTTTTATCAACTTCTTGCCGTACTCCGTTGATAAACAATATTCGCGGCCCTTTCGGAGTCTGAATCATTCTTCCTTTTTCTGCAGTCAGAGTAATTTTTATGTCTGGCTTGCTTTCATCACTGACAAAAATTCCGGTAACTGATCCGTCATCTTCGTGCTTATCTATAAATATGGTAATACCATTACTCAGTGTTGTGAACTCGCCTTCACGAAATACGGCTTGAGTTAAGTTGTTTTTTACTTGCCATTCCAATTCTCGGAATTTTTGCTCAGCCTGCGGAATCCCAAAGTTAATCACATAAATATTGAATAATGACAGCAAAAGTCCTACAATAAGAGGAGCTTTGGCATTGTTCCAAGGACTTATTCCGGCAGATTGCATCACAACTAATTCGCGGTCTGCAATCATGCGATTATAAACAAATAAAACTGCAACAAACAATGCAATCGGAGATAATACGTTAAAAATACGCGGCATCAGCAAGGAAGTCATCTGCACAAACAGATATACCGGAAGCCCCTGTCGTGTAACCATTTCTACAAAACGTAATGATTGCGTCAGCCACAGCATGGCGAGCAGCGATAAAGAAATCAGCAGGAAGCCGATGATTATCTGCTTGGTAATGTATCTGTTTAATATTCTCATAAGCGCGATTATAGCTGTATATTTTGCGGATTAAAATAAATATTTTTAAGATATACCACATAAAATGATAAGGTTGCATGAAACTATTTTGTTAATTTATAGTGCGAAAGTCGCGTTGTATTCACTATGAACTACTGTACGCGGTATATAAAGTCAAAGTCATTACTCAACCGCGTAGTATATAATATTACCGTTATGCCGCGCCGAGTTGCAGGGAACGTGTCAGGACATCTTCAAATTAAAATAAGAATCGGAATATACACTGATTTTGCCAACGTAAAAAAAGGATGATTTTTATTTAATGTACTACACTATAAAAAACTTAACTTTGGTGCTTTTCAACAAAATTATTTAATACAGCAATGATAATAAAAAAGCCCGATTTTATTCGGACCTGAAATTATTTTTTACCGCCTTTGGTTACAATAACCATTGCCTCACGTAATATTCTCTCGTTTATCAGATAACCTGCTTGCAATTCGGCGATAACCGTACCTGCCGGTTTGGATGGATCGTCTACTTCTTGAACAACCTGTTCAAAATTTGGATCAAAAACACGATCCAGACTGTCAATTTTTTTTATGCCGAATTTGGCAAAAACCTTGCTTAATTCTTTTTGCGTCATTTCAACCCCTTCGAGCAACGATTTGCATTGTTCTTTTTGCTCTTCGCTGACAGAAGTAATGGCACGGTGCAAATTATCTGCTACAGGCAACAATTCTTTTGCAAATGTCGACAGTGCAAATTTGGTGTTTTTTTCAATTTCAATCTGACAGCGTTTTTTTGTGTTTTCGGATTCGGCACAAGCACGTAGATAAGAGTCTTTTAATTTTGCAATTTCTTCCTGCAGTGTGAGAATTTGTTCGCTTTCATCATTTTCTTTGTTAAGATTGTTTTCTTCATCCTGAAATTCGGATTTGTTATTTTTGATATCCTTAGTTTCCTGTATTTCGATATTTTTATTTTTAGTCATGATTTTCCTCTGTAATAACAACTTATCGCATACTATAAAACTTAGTGTTTAATAATTCATAAGTCAAGAGCAGTTTTTTTTGTTGAAGGTTATAAAGAATAGGTATATATTGATTATGATTGGATTATAATTTTGTAGGTTGAGAGGTTTTATATGTGCGCTGTTGTTATCGGTTCGGGACGAAAAGTTTATGAATTGTTGCCAACAAATTTCAATAAGAAAAAGTTTATTTTAAATTACGGGGTGCCGACAGATGCCATTTTGACAGAGATGCAAAACATTGCTAAAAGACAGTGCTTGAATAATGCATATTGGCCGCAAATCAATAAAATAAATGCTTGGATGATAAGTGCGGAAACCGCTACTTTTATGAAATGCGGCGGGTTGGGAATGGTTGCTTCCGAACTGCCTGAAAATTTTAATGCCGTGTTTGGCAAAGACGGTAACGAAATAAGTATTATAACGCCGATGTATTTGGGGGATACCGGTAAGAAGAAAGCCGAACTCAAAAATGGTGTTTATTACGGGGCGGAGGGAAAAACAGTTGCTGTAAAGCCGATTAAAAATATTAATGTTGTATTTGTCGGTAAAAACAAACTGCGGAACTTTAAAACCGAAATTTATCAGGGCAATTTTAATGGAGTAAGATATTACTTTATTCGCAATGATAACTTTTTCAGCATTAATCCGGCAGCCTCCAATCCTTCTGGTCAAACCGGTTGCTATGTCTTAAATGAGAATAATATTGATGAAGTTGAACGATTCGCATTTTTTTCAAAAGCCGTTTATATGATACTGGAAAATATAGTTCTTTCCGGTGATAAGGAGAAATCTCTTCCGAATATTTTGATAGCTAATGATTGGCATAGCGGGGCGTTGTCCGGACTAACCAAATATCTTACTTTGGCTAAAACGTACACTGCAAAAATGCAGCGGCAGGATGCGGATAGAATTAAAAATATACCAATCATCCATATTGCACATCACATGGGATATCAGGGATGGGATTATAATAATACGTCGCGTATTTTAAACGCTTTGTATGAAGAATGGGCATCGTTGGTTTTAAAAAATGCCAAGACCGTGAAAAACGGTAATCCGCGCACACAAAATGTGCTGTTGGTCAGCGATACATATAATCAGGCATCATGCAATATGCACTTGGCCGACCGGATTATTACCGTTTCCAAAAACTATATGGAAGAAGTATCCAGCGAAAAAAGTTTTGGCTTCGATTTTCGCGATATTTTAAAAATCCGCAAAAATTATCGTACTTTTTTCGGTATCGTCAACGGTTATGAAAAAAATCTGATTTCGCCGAATAAGCAAAAAATTAAAGAAATAAATGATTTTTTCAAGATTACAAATTTCAAATTTTATGATGAAAAAAGCCTGAATGTCAAAATGCACAACAAACGCGAATGTTTGAAACTTCTTTCGCGTTTGGCTACCGATGCCGAATATAAAGAACAAATTATTCCGCTGATTGATTTATATCGATTCGATGATGTTATGTCTTTGATGCCGGAAATAGAAAAAATTCCGATTATTTGCATGACCAGCCGTATGGTTGAACAAAAAGGGTATGATGTTGCCATTCACGCTATTTTACATATTATCGATCGCTACAAAAACATACCTGATAATTTTCCGATATTCATACTGGGTGGTGCCGGTAACAAAGATTTATACAGTGATTTGATGATGCTTAAGGATAATGCCAAACAAATGTTCAGAGATTTTGCCAAACGTATTTTCGTGTTCCGCGGTTATAAAGATGAATTTGCTTATTCGGTACAGCTTGCTGCAGATTTTTATATGATGCCGTCATATTTTGAGCCTTGCGGTTTGACACAAATGGAAGCAATGGCTAAGGGTACTTTGCCTATTGCTACTTCAACCGGTGGTTTGGTCGATACGATAGAAGACGAAGTAGACGGTTTTCGAACGGAAGCTTTTTTTGCTGCCGGCGAAAGAGTTTACGGCAGCAATGCTGCAGCGCAACGCTTGCAAAACAATCTCAATGCTTATGAAGCGGTATTAGATAAAGCAATCCGCTGTTACTATACCAAACCTCAACAAATGCACAAAATGCAACAACAAGCAATGCATGATGATTTCAGTTGGTCATGCCGTGACGGCTCGGTTTACAAGTATTTCAATTTGTTTAAGACAGGCTCAATTTAAAACTGTATAATAGAAAAAACTTCTGCTAAATCAGACAGTTTGGAGCGCCCGCCAAGTGAAGTCAATTCAATGGCAAAAGCAAAAGATTCTATATTGGCGCCAAGTCTTTTTACCAGTTTGGCTGCGGCTTCGGCGGTACCACCGACAGCAATCAAATCATCAACAATAATGACGTTATCGCCTTTATTTAAAGCGTCTTTATGAATTTCTAATTTATTGGTGCCATATTCCAAAGCATATTCTTCGGCAATGGTATCTGCCGGTAATTTTCCCGGTTTACGCACAGGCACAAAACCACAGCCGAGCTTATAAGCAAGAGCACCGCCGAAAATAAAGCCACGAGCATCTATTCCCACAACATAATCTATTTTTCGCACGGCAAAATGCGCTGCCATCAAATCAATCAGTTCGCAAAAAAGCGTCGGATTTTTCATTGTTGTGGTAATATCCTTAAATTGGACGCCCTTTTGGGGGTAATCGGGAATGTTGCGAATGGAATTTTTAATCTCTGCTAAACTCATTTAATACCTCGGTTCTGCGTTAATAATCATTTTGTAAAAGTATTCCATACTATTAATACATGTGCAGAAAAATTCAAGTCAATATTTTTTCAAATAAAATAACGAAAAAGCTTGCAATTAAGTAAAATTTGTGCTATTTTGTCAAAAAAGGAGGACAAATTGAATTACGGATATAAATTCCTAATAGCGTTGACTTTAGCTACTGCAGCTATTATCAAGACAAAGGCGCAGAACGGTTCGTCGCAAAATAATAACTCCTGCCTGACTTCGGCATTGGTGGAACATCCGAATATAGAAGAAGATTTACCTAAAGAGCCGGAAAAGATAAGCATAAGCTCGGACAATTTTGCTGAGGTTATGTTTGCAAAGATCAAAAATGAGGACAATGCCGATAATGAAGAGGAAATTCCTTGGGAAAAGACATCCGTAGGAATAGAAATGGTAGAAACGTGGATTAGTATGCAAGAAAATCAAGGTGTTCACAATCAAATTATGCCTAACGATATTAATTACTTGCGCAAAATCAACGAAACAAATCATAAAGTAGAAGCTCTTGCCGCCGGTTTAAATGACTATGTTATGGACGGTGAAGATATGTTGCGTGCTAATGCCGACAGTTTGAGTTTGGCACTGGAAAAATCGGCAAAGTTGGAAGCAAACGGTTCTGGCGGAGATTGCTATAAATGGGTTAAGCATGTTTTGTGCGGTACCAATCCGATAGCTTTCCTCGAGGGTATACCGGCATGGATGGGGGCAGATGGTCTTAGAAAAAGTCCGAATGTGGTCGCAACCCATACCACATACGAACACATGGATAAGTTGATCCCAGGAGGTATCGGGGTATTCGGTAAAGGTTGGGGAGCCTCCAATGGTCATATTTTAATTGGCGGTAAAGGTCGTCAAGATTTAATTAAGCATCATGTAACTTCTTTGGGTAAAGAGTATTGGTATAATCCGGCACGCGATATCTCAGATGTTAACCGCAACGCCAACACTTCAGGTCGTCGCGGCAGCAAAGGTCGCTATGCTCCGAAGCCGGAAATTTTCTTAACCAAAGGTTCGACTGTTGCCGGTGTAACAATATTGAAAATCGGCTATGACTATGCCAAAAAACATACATCTAAAATGTATATAACCGTCCATGATGTTTATAATGCTATTTTGCAAATAAACAATAAATCAGCCGAACAAACAGCTCAGAAGATTTTGGCGGAAAAGGCAAGAGTGAACGGTTTTGTTGAAGCTAAAGAAAAGACAGCTTATCACAGTTATCCGGCACTACGTGTCGAAAATCCGCGCGGTGTCAGATTCACTAAAGTTATAACACCGACAACACAGCAAATTCTCAGTCACATTCGTGGCGGACATCGCAAAACATAAATAAAATTTCGTGTATACCTTGTCATATGCCAGTCAGGCACTATATTTTCGTTAGAGTAATTTAACGAAAGGAGTGATTATGAAAAGAGCGTATGTTAATCCGGATTTATGTATTGGTTGCGGTTTGTGTGTCAGCACGGTGCCGGAAGTTTTTCGTCTCAATGCCGGCGGTATCTCTGAAGCTTATGCCGAAACACCGGTCGGAGCTGAGGATAAAGTAGAGGAGGCGGTTAATTCGTGTCCGGTCAATGCTATTTCAATTATTGATGAAAATGTGGCTGACAAATAAGGCTTAATTCACTTTGTCGTCAAATTTTGCGGCTTTTATAAATTTGCAACAACGTCCATACACTCAGAACCATATCCGTAATTGCCGAAGGATAGGCCTGAACGTAGATATCGTGTACAAACCACAGCATCAAATTTGAAATCAACGCATAACGCATCTGTTGTTCGTTGTTGGTGGTGTGCATCAAGATCGTGTAACTGGCAGAGGCAATAATCGGAAACAGTCCGATTATGCCGCGGTTGTTGGCCCATAGTCCGGCGATAATGCACAAAACCACTAAAATAAAAGTCAGTTTTTTGCTGAGCTTGTTTTTATATGCCAAAATATTACGGATAAGCGAGACGGTATTGGTGGTTAAAGCTGCATAAGTATAAAGTGCGATGTTGGATAAAATGCAAAAAATCACATCAATAATCTGCCACCAAATCAAATCATTTTTGTTTTTCTTAATGACCGATACGGCAATACAGATTGCGGATAACAAAGAAAAAATATTACCGATGACAAGATAAAAAGGCATTGGCATTACCATTGAAATTGCACGGCAAATTTATGTTTTTCCGTGCCGTTAATCAATTTGATTTTATCGTTTTGCAAAATCAGCGGCAGTTCTACCGAAACAAAAGTGCTGCGCTTGTCGGCATTATCAACAAATGCGGTAATATTGCCGGAAGCCGCTAGGATAAAGCGACGTGAAGCAGTTGCCCAGATTTTCAGCAGTTCCGGATTCGGATTATCGTTACCGGTTTCTAAACCCAGTTCCATCAATTTTTTGCCGCAAGCTGTGTCGTCAAGAGTATAAAAACCGCGGTGGGAGGATAAAAATTCCATAGCCTTACGCTTATTTGCGTCGGTCGGTTGATAACTGATACTGTATAATACTACACTGTTTTCCGGCGTTGATACATCTTCATTGGCGGCGATTTGCCATGCAATTTTCAGCTTATTCATAAGATTTGACATTGATAAAAAGAGCGTTTTGCTCACTATGCTTCGGCGGTCGCCTTAGGCTTGCGTGTATAGCGACGACGCTGCGGTTTAGCTTCGGCCTCGGTTTCGGAAAAAACGGTTTCTGCTACCGGTTTTTCGGCGGAATTACTTGCATCAATAACCGTAAACGCACGGGTTTTACGCGGTTTACGTACCGGTGTTGTTTCCTCTTGCGGAGTTTCATTGACAATCGGAGCCGGTTCGGCACTTTGCGTTTCAACTAAGCCGTTATTTGCTGTTTCTTCTGTTTCTGTGGAACTATTTTCAGTCGTCGAATTTTCGGCATTGGAAACATTGTTGTTTTGATTATCGCGCGCCTGATATTTGCGCTCGTTGATTTCGGTTACGATTTTGCGATAATGCTCTGCATATTGGCGAAACACTTCCATACCGACATAATCACCGTTATTTTGCGCTTCTTTAGCCAATTCGTTATAGCGCTTTATCAAATCCAGTGCCGTACCGCTGCATTTTCCGGCCGGACTGACACTGTCAAATTTATAATTCAAAGAATATACGGCATTGCCGCGAAATTTATTATTGATTTTTTTCATGTAAATCCATTTTTTCTAATTAAAACAAAATTGAGGACGACATAAAATGTCCTTCGCTCTCTTATATACGAACTTTTTTCGAGTTTGGCAATAGATTTTTGCAAAATATCATCGGACTGTGAAATAAAGCAATGTCAATGAGAAGGTTTTTGCATAATTACACAACGAGCGATACCATTTAAATCGGCAACTGTTTTATGATGAATAAGTCCGCAAGCAGTGCATATATCTACAATTTTCTGAGCTTGTCCGCAACCCGCCTCCAGCAAGAGATGTCCTCCATATTTTAATAAGTGTGGAGCAATCTTAGCAATCCGCTTATAACTATCATAGCCGTCGTTTCCTCCATCAAGTGCTGCCAACGGATCATAATTTTTAACTTCTGGCATCAATTTAGCAATATCACCGGTGGGAATATACGGCGGATTGCTTATAATCATATCAAATTCCTGCCCGATGATTTTTACGATTTTATCATCAAACCAATCAGCTCTGATAAAATTCAATCTCGAATTTAAATTCAGAGCATCGGCATTTTTCTGTGCCACAATCAAACTTCTTTCAGATATGTCTACAGCAACACCGCTGATTTTATCTTTTTCCAACAAAACTGATTCAATAATACAACCGCTTCCGGTACCCAAATCCAAGATATTCACATTCCCATTCGGCAACAATCGTAGCGCTTCTTCTACCAAAATTTCGGTATCGGCTCGCGGCGACAATACATTTTCATCAACCATAAAATCGGCCTTATAAAATTCGCGGTGTTTCAAGATTTTATCAATAGGTTTGCGCTGCAATCTCTGTGCCAACAATGAATCAAACAGCTTTTTTTGCTCTGATGTCAACACAACATCGCTAAATATAGAAGACGGGGAGCAGCGCAAAACGGCGGCAAGTAACAATCGGATTTCCAATCGAGGATTTTCGATTCCGATGCTAATTAATTTTTGCATGGCTTGATTGAAAAAATAACTCATTCTGCCGCCATTGATTGCTTGACTTCGGCAGAAAGTTTTTCAAAGGCACGCTTTTCTATTTGGCGCACGCGTTCGCGGCTGATATTAAATTTTTCTCCTATTTCATCAAGAGTTTCCGGCGTTTCCGTTAACATACGATTTTTAACGATATATTGTTCACGGTCATTAAGCTTAGACAACGCTTGAAACAGAATGCGGCGCTTCAATTTAGCTTCCTCGCGTCGGGCATAACTGCCTTCCAGATTTTGAGTTTTATCTGCCAATAAATCGATAGCTTCAACCTTGTCGTCATCATTGCCGACGGCCACATTTAGTGAACTGTCACCGCCTATACGCCGATTCATTTCCACCACATCACGTTCGTCAACCACCAGCTCATTGGCAATTTGTTTAACCACTGTCGGTGCAAGCTCTTTATTGTCATAAATGCCCAAGCGCGCCTTAATTCGCCCCAAATTATAAAATAATTTTTTCTGTGCCGCCACTGTACCGATTTTAACAAGCGACCACGAGCGTAACACAAAATCGTTGAGAGCAGCCTTAATCCACAGCATAGCATAAGTGGAAAGACGAACATTCTTATTAATATCGAACTTTTTCACCGCCTGCATCAAGCCGATATTAGCTTCAGAAATTAAATCAGACATAGGTAAGCCGTACCGGCGATAGGTTAGAGCGATTTTTACGGCCAGACGTAAATGCGAGGTAATTAGTTTTTGTGCAGCCGCTAAATTTCCCTTTTCCTTAAATTCACGTACTAAATCCATTTCTTCTTCGGCACTGAGCACCGGAAATTGCTTTATTTGCTCCAGATAGCGATGTAAGCCGCTATCATCAACGACGACCGGCAAATTGGTTTTGTTTTCATATACTACAAGATCCGTGCGATTACCCATATCAACCTACCAACTAAAGATAAATGTGGCATCATCGATTTTTTCAGGAGTAGTTGCCAGATTGGTAATAACAACTTTATAATAGTTTATGTAAGGATAAATGATGACATAAACATCTGCATATTTCGGAGAATGATTGTTGAGACTGGCACAAATCCTATGAATTTCACGCTTTTTATTAATTTTTAGACTGATCAAAGCAGCTGAGGCTTCAAAATTGCCGCGCAGATCTTTTTCGGAAACTTCTTGCAGTGCATTCAGACTACGTACCAGTAAAATCCGCGCGCGTTTTTCTCTAACGGAATTTGTCGGTTTTTGCTGCTCATAATCAAAAATAAACTTGCGAATCTGTTGCATCAGTTTTTCATCTGAACACAACAGATCCGGCTGTTTCTTTTCTTTACTGATATAACTCAAATCCGAACTGTCTTCTTGCAGTTTTTCTTCCGGAGACAGTTGCTTTTCTATCGGTCTAATTCCAGCTCCGTCATATAAATCACTTTCACCGGTTTGGAGCATTAGGGCTGTGGCCGAAGCATTTTGTTCGGCATGGAAAGATTCATTTACTTCGGCGGCCAGCACTGTAAAAGCAATACAGCAACAGATACTTAAAACCAGTAAAAATTTTTTCATTTTACTTCCTTAAAATGCCACTGACTTCGGAGTACGCGGGAACGGGATGGTGTCGCGGATATTGGTAATGCCGGTAACAAGCATCATCATACGCTCAAAGCCCAAACCAAATCCGGCATGCGGCACCGTGCCGTATTTACGGGAGTCGAGATACCATTCGTAATTTTTGATGTCCATACCCAAATCTTTGATTTTTTTAACTAAAACATCATAGCGATCTTCACGTTGCGAACCGCCGATAAGCTCGCCGATTCTCGGAACCAACACATCCATTGCCGCCACGGTTTTACCGTCTTCGTTGAGGCGCATATAAAACGCTTTGATTTCTTGCGGATAATCGCGCACAATTACCGGACGCTTAAAGTGTTCTTCCGCTAAAAAGCGTTCATGTTCGGTTTGCAAATCAATACCGTATTCCGGCGTATATTCAAATTTTTTGCCGGATTTTTTCATAATTTCAATAGCCTCTGTATAGGTAATACGGGCAAAGCCGTTTTCTACGATATTGCTTAAGGTTTGCTTCAGTGTCGGGTCGATGAATTTTTCAAACAAATCCAAATCATCGGCACAGTTTTCCATAATATCTTTAACCAGATAGCGCACCATATCTTCTGCCAAATCCATATCATCATTAAGGTCGGCAAATGCCATTTCCGGCTCAATCATCCAAAACTCTGCGGCATGGCGCGGTGTGTTGGAATTTTCGGCACGGAATGTCGGACCGAAAGTATAAATATCGCCTAAAGCACAAGCATACATTTCACCGTTAAGCTGACCTGAAACGGTGAGGCGTGCCTCTTTTCCGAAAAAGTCTTTGCCGTAATCAATTTCGCCGTTCGGCAACAGCGGCGGATTCTTCAAATCAAGCGTTGTCACCTGGAACATCTCGCCGGCACCTTCGCAATCGGAAGCCGTAATTAACGGAGTATGCACATAGGCAAATCCGCGATTTTGGAAAAACTGGTGAATGGCATACGAAAGCCGCGAGCGTACACGGAATGCCGCACCGTATTTATTGGTACGCGGACGCAAATGAGCAACCGTGCGTAAAAATTCGTCGCTCATACCTTTTTTCTGCAACGGATAATCGTCCGGTGCAATACCGTAGATTTCAATATTTTCAGCTTTAATTTCATATTTTTGCTTACCGCCGGCAGATTCGACCAATGCGCCTTTAACCGCAACCGACGAACCGGTAGTCAGTTTTTTAATCTCGTCATAATTTTTGAGGGTATTATTGGCGATAACCTGTATATTTTTCAAACACGAACCGTCATTTATTTCAATAAACGAGAAATCTTTGGAGTCGCGTTTTGTTTTGACCCAACCTTTTACCAAAACTTCGGCAATAGTCTGCTCAGAAGCCAATAATTGTTTTACTTTAGTTCTTTTTAGCATTTTCCCTCTGATAAGTTTTAAAAATCAAAATTTTATGCACTATATAACATTGATATTTAATTGTCTAGTCTTGACAACAAAAAAGTTATGGATAATTATGTATATAGTTTATATTTAGGAGATACGCAATGAAAAAAGCAATATTATTCGCCGTTTCGGTTATGTTGGCAGTTGCCGCTTGTGCTCCGCGCATCGGTAGTAACGACTATGATTACGGCTCTGTTCGCCAAGCCAGCAACGGTTTTCCGTGCACGGTAATGTCGGTTCGTCAGGTGAATGTAAACAGCAGTGATAACTCTGCCGGCGGTATGCTCGGCGGTGTT
>JAFSWL010000049.1 GCA_017444525.1 Alphaproteobacteria bacterium | reverse complement strand
TCATAACAATCATTGTCTAAAGTTGATTTACCTACATAACTCCGTCCATACGGGCAGTACCCCGGATTCACAGAACCGTATGTGCAATCATCCTCTTTCTGCTGATAGCAGTTGCTACCAAATGGCGTGGTGCTGGTGGTATAGTGATTTGTCGGCAGCGGAGTTGTTCCCTTGGTATATCCGCTCGGGCAATCATCCGGCCTTGCTTTATAGCAGTTAGAGCCATACGAGGTTGTATCGGTATCATAGTTGCCGTTAGTCGGAGTTGTTCCCTTGGTATAGCCTTCCGGACAATTATCATTATAGCACTTATAGCACGCTTTACCCGTGGTAGATGTTCTGTTATCGGTTTTTGTTCTCCAACCGGTTTGCTCACATTTATCATCAAATTTATAATCATTCGGACAAGCATCATGAGCCACTTTTACATGGATGGTAATTACTTTGTTTGAATACTGTTGGATAAGTTGTACGGTATAAGTTTTATCCGTTGTTTGATCCTCATTTTTAGGAGCGGATATTGTTGTTACGTTACCAGATGTGCTAACACTTAAACCGCTGCCTTCAGTATTTCGAGACGAAAAATAAATTCCTTCACTGATACCGCCGCCATAATATGTAGCACTTCTTGATGAGCTTACCCCTACACTGCTAGTACCGCCGGTTGCCGGAAAATTAAGATTGACTTCTTCTTTGCCGTCTATTGTTACAAAAGTGTATGCATAATCAACGCACTGACAAGCCTTCTGGCCGTTGACGGTTGCTTTACCTTTGTATTGATCAGTGCCGCATTCACTTTCCGTAACACTGTAGCATACTGTGCTGTCAGCAGCCTGCTTAGAATTAAAGTGATAGCAAGAACCGGCTAAGTTTCTTCTGTATGTAGCGTCAATCTGCGTTTGAGTATTATAATCAGATGACATGCTGTGACATTTGTAACACTTAGTGCCATTTGCCAGTTTGCTACTGACTTCGCAAATTTGACATCCGCTGGCCGGAGTCGAAGTTGTTCCGGACGGACAGCTGCTCATAACGCAAGTTCCGCATCTATCATTACCGGACATTCCGTAATCATTCTGAGCTTGCCACTCATAACCGGCCGCACAAGATGCTTTGGCTTTGGTGGTACCGCGAGGGCAAGGTTTCGGAGTACAATTCCAAAAATACGTTTTACCTTGCAAACAACTGTTACAAGTCCACAAATTTGCATTATAATTGTTCGGATAAGCAGTCGAACTGGTGGTACCTTTAATCTTATAACCGCGAGCATCGCAGCTGTCATCAAAACATTCATACACCGTCGGGCACCCAGGAACCTCGACTTTTGTACACTTCTTGCCTTCTACCGGCGCACTCTTATAAATACTGAGATTCAGAGTGCACTGGGCGGTGTCGTTTTTGGTGGTAACTCCTTGCTCGCATATTCCTGTCGGCAAAAAGCAGACATCTGCCCTCACCGGCGATACGGCCGTAATGAACCATAGAGCCATTACAGCCATGCCTCCTATACATCGAGGCATATTTATCTTAATACGCATTTTATTTCTCCTTTAAATCTGCACACTATAAGTGTAGCATATTTTTTAAAGAAGAAATGTGAATTTTTTGTTACATTTTTGCATTTTATCGCCGATTTAGTCAATAATACAATGATTTGTCAATGTGCATCATTCCAATTGCTGCCGCTTCCTACTTCTGCCACCATTTTTACGGCGGTATCTGCTGTTTCCTCCATTATTTGTTTCAGCAGCGCGGAAACTTGAGGTACTATGTCTTGTTTTGCCTCTATCACAAGTTCATCGTGCACTTGCAGCAACAGACGAGCGTCCCAATTTCGCTCCTTAAGAGCAGCGGCAATCCTTTGCATTGCCAACTTTACGATATCGGCCGCTCCGCCTTGTATCGGAGCATTAATGGCTGCACGTTCCGCAAATGAAGATAATCTTTGATTTTGGTTATTTATATCAGGTACCGAACATTTACGCCCATACGGAGTTTCCACATAACCATAGCGGTGAGCAAATTCTATAGTTTTATCCATAAATGATTTAACTTCCGGCATAATGGCAAAATACGAATCGATATATTGTTTTGCCATGTCGCGTGATACTCCGATTTGTTTGGCTAATCCGAATTGAGATATACCATAAATAATACCGAAATTTATGGCTTTGGCCCGAGTGCGATGCTCGCGATCAACTTTATCCGGTGATAAACCGAACACCCGCGCTGCCGTTGCAGCATGAACATCAACACCATCTGCAAACGCTTCTTTTAAGGCTTTTACATCGGCAACCGAAGCCATTAAACGCAGCTCCATCTGGCTATAATCGGCGGCAACCAATTTATAACCTTTCTGCGCCTCAAAACATGCGCGAATCCGGCGACCTATATCCGTGCGGTTCGGAATATTTTGCAAGTTGGGATTTGATGATGCCAAGCGTCCTGTATTAACAACGATTTGCGAAAAAGTTGTATGAACCCGATTATGCGAATCGCGTGCTTCAAGTAATGCCGTAGTGTAAGTCGATTTTAATTTGGCATAGGTGCGCCATTCCAAAATTTTGGCGGCAATTTCATATTCATCCGCCAATTGTTCCAAAACTTCGGCACCTGTATTATAACGTCCGGTGGCGGTTTTCTTGCCTTTAAGTCCCATTTTTTCAAACAGAATATGTCCTATTTGCACCGGAGAGCTGATATTAAATTCTTCTCCGGCCAATTCGAAAATATCTTTTTCTATAAGATTCATCTGTTTTTCAAATTCGGAATCAAGTTCCAATAAAGTTTTATCATTAACCACTATGCCGGCATCTTCCATATCCAATAAAACCTCAGCCAGACGGCGGTCAAGACTTTCATAAACATAATTCTTTTTCTCGGCCAATAAACGTTCTTTAAGCATAGAATGGAGACGCAAAGCATAATCGGCAACGGTATAAATATATTCGCCACTTTCTTCCGCTTCAAAATTGATTCTTTCACGGCGCGAAGTCGATTTCGGCTCCTCCAGTGATTTATCCAAGAACATTTTAGACAACACCGGAAGCGTATGCTCATGTTCCGAAGAATCCAAGTCATACGACATTATTGCCAAATCATCATACGGCCATAAATCCAGTCTTTTGCCGCAAAGTATATTTAAACGATGCCACTGTGCTTTAATATCTGCTGCAATTTTTAAAATATTCCTATCATTCAAAACCGCTCGCAAAAAATTGCATACTGCAACAAAATCCATGTCTCTTGTCTGAATGTTGTCAAATGCAAACAAATCCGTCCCGATTGATTGGTTCGGAATCGGTAAATAATAAGCCGTATAAATTTGCGGACTTATACTGATTCCTACTGTTTTTTGACCGTCAAACATTGTCTGAAATGCCATCTGTCCGGCGTTTTTAATTTCTCTGTAAAGATCTTCCAATTGTCGGCGATTTTCTATTTTCGTATAGTGAGTTTGCGGCTCCGTTTCTGCTTGCTGCAGCACCAATCCGACTCCAACTTCATTGCAACGGTCATTAATCCATCTTTCTAGCTTCGGACGGATACTCTTAAAACCGTATTTATCAATAAATTCCAACAATTTTGTGTTTTGCGGAGCCTTGCACTTAAATTCTTCCAAATTATGTTCGACCGGAACATCATTTTTCAGCGTAACCAATTTAAGAGAAATTTCGGCATCGTTGCGATGAGAAATCAACAATTCACGACGTTTCTGTTGCTTGATTTTATCGGCGTTAGCCAGCACTCCTTGTAATGAACCGTATTCATTCACCAATTCGGCAGCTGTTTTGGGACCAATACCAGGAACACCCGGAATATTGTCGATTTTATCACCTGAAAGTGCCTGCACATCTATGACTTTATCAGGATATACGCCAAATTTTTCTTTAACATCTTCCGATGTGTAAAATTTGTCTTTCATGCCGTCATAATAAGTAACTCCCGAACGAATCAGCTGCATTAAATCTTTGTCTGCCGAAACCACCACGGCCTCTTTACCCGAATCTAGAGCCTGACGTGCGTAAGTAGCAATCAAATCATCAGCTTCATATCCTTCTTGCATCACATAAGGCAATCCCATTAATTCCACAGCTTGATGTATTAAATCAAATTGCGGAATCAGCAATTCCGGTATTTCCGCGCGGTTTGCTTTATATTCGGAAAAGAAATCATTGCGAAAATTCTGCCGTTTGGCATCAAAAAGCACAACACAATAATCACACGGAATATTTTTCAAAAGCCGCATAAACATTGTAACAAAGCCGTAAACGGCATTAACCGGAGTCCCATCGGGGGAGGTCATGGCAGGTAGGGCATAAAAAGCACGAAAAATATATCCGGAACCATCAATAAGGCAAACTTTACTCATATTTTTTCTCCTTGAGCAAAAATATAATCCTGTTTTGTGTACAGCGCAAAGTATTTTAAATTTTGCTCCCAAACTTTATGATTTCTTTAACTTATAAAAGGCATAATGCGGTCATCAGCAACGAGGAAATCATGACAACAGCAACAAATAAAACAAACAAAAACAAAACCGTGCCGCTGAAAAAGCAAACTGCGGCCAAGCGCGGAACCTCAACAAAACAGGTTACTCCTGTGCGTAAACAACCGACAATGCAACGCAAAAAAAACACTAAAGCATCTAAGCATCGGTCCTTATGGAAACTGAAATTGCTTAAATTGGCCTTTTGGAGCGGATTAGCAATATTTTTATTTATATGCAGTTATGTTTTTTATTGCTACATTACTATGCCTAATATTCAAAAAGCCGTGGCACGCACGCGACAACCGTCAACGGTTATTATGGCAGAGAATGGTAATGATATAGCAAAATTTGGCAATATTTATGCGCAGGTAATTTATCCAAATAATCTACCTAAAAATCTGACAGATGCCGTTATTGCCATTGAAGATCACCGTTTTTATAAACACTTCGGTTTTGATGTTTTCGGATTTACCCGAGCCTTGTTTACAAATATTTTCCGTAAACGCTACGCTCAAGGAGCATCGACAATAACTCAGCAAGTGGCAAAAAATATTTTCTTAACCCCAAATAAAACTGTCAGACGTAAAGTGCAAGAGCTATTATTGGCACTGTGGCTCGAAAAGAAAATGACCAAAAATCAAATCATGGCTCTGTATCTCAACCGAGTGTATTTCGGCTCCGGTAACTATGGAGCAGATGCTGCGGCCAACTGGTATTTTAATAAAAGTGTGCATAATCTAAACTTACATGAGGCGGCAATTTTAGCAGGTATGCTGAAAGCACCTAATCGCTATAATCCGATTTTGCGCCGCGAATCGGCTTTAAAACGTGCTGACATTGTATTGAGCAGTATGAAAAAATATAAATTCATCAGCGAAAAAGAATATAAACAAGCTATTAATCAGCCTATCGGCAACGGACAAGAATACCGCGTTACCGGAGGTAAGCACTTTGCGCAGTTTGTTTACGATAAAGTAAACGAGTTTGTCGGAGAACGCAGTGAAGATTTAGTGGTTATGAGCACACTTGATCAGAATTTACAAGAAACTGCCGAAAAAATTATGCGTACCCAAATCAAAGCGGCTAAGGATAAGAATGTAAGTGAGGGAGCAGTAGTTATTTTAGATAAAAGCGGTGCCATAAAAGCCATGGTCGGCGGTGTTGATTATAATCGCAGCCAATTCAATCGTGCAGTTCAAGCAAGACGACAAGCCGGATCTTCATTTAAGCCTTTTGTTTATTTGACTGCTTTGCAAGTCGGTTTTACACCATCCAGCATCATTTCAGACTCCCCTATAAGCATTGGCAAATGGAAACCGGAAAATTACACTAAACGTTATTATGGTGATGTTTCTTTAACGTATGCTTTGTCTCAATCGCTCAATGCTGCAACGGTAAGACTTTCGCAAGAGCTGTATCTTAAAGATATTGCCGCCAATGCCCATAAAATGGGTATCACAACTGATTTATCATTGGATCCGTCAATGGTTTTGGGAACAAACACCGTTAAACTTATTGATATGGCGACAGCATATGCGGTGTTAGCTAACGGTGGATACGAAGTATGGCCGTATGCCATCAATGAAATTGCAACACATGACGGACGGCAGCTCTACTTGCGCCAAACCGAAAAACCGGCTAGAATTTTAGAAGCTGCAGATGTGCTTAATTTAACCGGTATGTTGGAATCCGCGATTAATCAAGGAACCGGGCATAATGCTCGACTCCCGATATTTGCCGCCGGAAAAACCGGTACCACACAAAACTACCGCGATGCATGGTTTATCGGTTGGACCAATAAATATATCGCCGCCATATGGGTAGGTAATGACAATGATAAACCGATGAATAAAATAGGGGGAGGGAATTTACCGGCAAAGATTTGGCATGATATCATGATGACCACCATCAAAGAGACTCCGGCCAAAGCTCCAAAATATGCTCCTCTTGAACTTCCTAAAGAGAATATCGGTGATTTGATTGACGATGACACCGATGAAGATGCTATCGGTGATTTAATTGATCGTACCAATTAAATGATTTACGGTTTTTGAAATCTGGATAAAAGTCCACAAGCATAAAATGATGTTAGCTATCGCCGAAAGGTGTGACTGAATACAGCTATACGGATTGCAGACAGCAAAGAAAAAATATTACCGATTATTAAACGTGGATGTATATTTCACAACGTTTCTATTTAAATAAATCGGCTACTTTATCAAAAAATCCCTTGATTTCCGGTTGGCAGGAATCGTCTTTGCTTTCAGCGCGGAACTGCTCTAAGATTTCTTTTTGTTTTTTGCTTAATTTTGTTGGGATAACCACTTTAACATTAACAAACAAATCCCCACGCTTTTCTGTATCATACAGACACATTCCTTCGCCTTTTACCTTAATCAAGGTGTCATTCTGTGTTCCGGCAGGCACTTCCACCGTAACTTTCTTGCCGTCAATCCCCGGAATATCAACCTTGCCACCCAAAATGGCACAGCAAACCGAAATCGGCACTGCCGTATATAAATCGGTGCCGTTTCTCTCATAAAGTTTGTGCGGTTCGATAATTACCCCAACATATAAATCGCCGTTTTCGCCGCCGTGAATACCGGCCATACCGGCACCAGGAACACGAATCCGCATATTGTTTTCAATTCCCGGTTTTATTTTGACTTTTATAGTTTTATTGACCTTTTTCTGTCCCGCACCTCTGCATTCCGGACACGGATCCGTGACAGCATAGCCGCTGCCTCCGCATGTCGGACAGGTTGTTTCAAACACAAAAAATCCGCCTTGTTGACGCCGCACTTTACCGCTGCCATGGCAAGTCGGACACTCAGATGGTTTTTCACCGTTTTTGGTACCGTGGCCGTGGCATTTTTTACAATTTTCGGTAGTCGGATAGGTAATTTCTTCTTCCGTGCCGCTAAAGGCCTTTTCCAGCGTTATATTCAGATTATAACGCAAATCGCTGCCGCGCTGTTCATATGCCGCACGGCTGCCGCGTCCTCGTCCGCCACCCATAAATTCCGAAAAAATATCATTGAATACATCGGCAAAACCACCGCCGAAGTCAAATCCTCCGGCACCCATACCGCCCATTCCGCTGACACCGGCCTTACCATAGTGATCGTAAGCGGCGCGTTTTTGTTCGTCTTTCAAAACCTCATAAGCTTCATTTATCTGCTTAAATCTTTGCTCGGCTTCTTTATCCCCCGGATTGCGATCCGGATGGTATCTCATCGCTTGTTTACGGAAGGCTTTTTTCACTTCGTCCGGCGAAGCTGTCGGGCTAATTTCCAATAAATCATAGTATTCGGTATCTGCCATTTTTTCACTCTTTAGATTTCCATTCTTGAGAGTTATTTAGAGTTTTTCTTTTGCAAACGCAAGAGGTTGATGCTAAAATACAGCAACTCTCAATAAAAAAGTTTAAATACACTGTTCTTATTCAGCTTCACCGGCGGCAATTCTTGCGCGTTTGCGGGCTATCGGATCCAAAATTCTCTTGCGCAAGCGCAAAGATTTCGGAGTAACCTCCAACAACTCATCGGCCTGAATATACGATAAAGCCTGTTCCAAACTGAGTTTTCTCGGCGGAATCAAATCAATAGCCTCATCCTTACCGGCGGCACGGATATTCGTCAGCTGCTTAGACTTGGTCGGGTTAACATCAATATCGTTATATTTGTTATGCTCGCCGATAATCATTCCGACATAAACAGGTGAATTATGTTCCACAAACATCGGACCGCGATCTTGCAGTTTCCATAAAGAATAAGCAATAGCCTGTCCGTCTTCGCTCGAAATCATCACACCGTTGCGGCGATTTTCAATTTCTCCTTTATACGGCTCAAAGCCATAGAAAATACGGTTCATAACGCCGGTACCGCGCGTATCGGTCAAAAATTCGGAGTGATAGCCGATTAAACCGCGGGAAGGAGCGTGAAAAATCAAGCGTACTTTATTGCCGACCTGAGACGGAATCATATCCGTCATTTCAGCGCGGCGCTGCCCCATTTTTTCAACCACAGTACCGGAAAACTCTTCATCTACATCAACTACGACTTCTTCAATCGGTTCCAAGAGCTGACCGTTTTCATCGCGTTTCATAATCACACGCGGACGTGAAATCGAAAGTTCAAAGCCTTCACGGCGCATAGTTTCAATCAGCACACCGAGCTGCAATTCGCCGCGACCGGCAACTTCAAAACTGTCGGTGTTATCGGTGCGTGAAATTTTAAGTGCAATATTACCCTCAGCCTCTTTTTCCAAACGTGCCCAAATAACGCGGGAAGTTACTTTGTCGCCCTCGCGTCCGGCAAGCGGAGAATCATTAACCGAAAATGTCATCACGAGTGTCGGCGGGTCAATCGGCTGAGCGTGAATATAATCAGTTACCGGCACATCAAGTGCGCAAATAGTATCCGCCACCGTACCTTTAACAATACCGGCAACCGCAACAATATCTCCGGCATGAGCTTCATTTAAGGCTACACGATCAAGTCCCTGATAGGCCATAATTTTGGTAATTTTAGTGCGTTCAACTTCACCGTGCTCGTTAATTGCCTTTACGGTGTCATTAACTTTGACACTGCCGCTTTGAATTTTTCCGGTCAAAATACGGCCGACGAATTTATCGGCTTCCAATGTTGTTGCCAACATTCTGAAAGGCTTATCCGGTTCGCAAACCGGCTCGCTGACGTAGCTTAAAATGGTTTCAAACAACGGGGTTAAATCCTTATGTTCTTCCGCCAAATCGCGCACGGCCCAACCGTTACGACCGCTGGCATAAAGAGTAGGGAAATCAAGCTGTTCATCGTTAGCATCAAGGCTGACAAACAGGTCAAAAATCTCATTTAAGACTTCATCCGGACGAGCATCAGGCTTATCTGCTTTGTTAATTACCACAATCGGTTTCAAACCGATTTTTAAGGCCTTGCCAAGCACAAATTTAGTTTGCGGCATCGGACCTTCAGAAGCATCAACGAGCAAAACCACTCCATCCACCATTGAGAGAATACGCTCAACTTCACCGCCGAAATCAGCGTGTCCCGGTGTATCAACAATATTAATATGGGTACCGTTCCAATCAACTGAGGTACATTTAGAAAGTATGGTGATACCGCGTTCACGCTCCAAATCATTACTATCCATAACGCAATCAACAATTTTTTGGTTATCGCGGAAAGTTCCGCTTTGTCTTAGCAATCCGTCAACCAACGTGGTCTTACCATGGTCAACGTGTGCTATAATCGCAATATTTCTCATACTCATCTGTTTCATTCCCTTAAAATGCATCAGTTCAACAAATTAAAAACTTGTCATTTAAATTCGACATACCATAGCGCATTTTTTTTTATTTTCAAGCATTTTTGTATTTATTTATGTAAAACAAAAGGCACTAAAGAATATACTGGTAGAACCTTAAAACAAAAAACGGGACTACATCCCGTCTTTTGTTTTAATGGTGGTGCAGTTTGGCAAGTTTAAATTCAAAATATACCAATTATAAATTTTTGTTTTATTTCAATTTGTTATGATAAAAAAACTAGGCATTCAGGTAGTGAATTTAAAGGAATGTTTAAATTGACCAGTCAAAATTCCAATATTTTTAAATTGAAAAAAAATTTTAAAAGTGCCAAAAAGCTAGTAAATATATAGCTTTTCAGTAATTTTATGAGAAAATCATTAAATGCAAAAAAGTGGTTGATTTAAACGTTGGTTTATGTTACACTTTAGACAAATGACAAAAAGTAGGAGATGTGTTATGAAATTTGATTTACCTGAAGTTACATCTGAAGAAAAGAGCGTCGTAGACGGAATTTATTCTATTATATACAAATATGCAGACGGCAGTGTCGGCGTAAAACCTGAACACAACGATGATTTAGTGAGGACTACAAAAAACGGCGATAAGATGTTTTATCATAAGGGAATTGTTGAAAGAATCGAACGCAAAAACGGTGATGTTAAAATATACTATCCCAATGGTAATATAAATAATATTCATTACAAAGATGGCAATATTCAGTATTTTTTTGATGATGAGAATAATCGTAAAGCTTTATCTGTTAATCCTGACGGCAAGTGTACTTTTTACTTCAATGATGAAAAAAATCTGTCTTATGTTGAATTTAACGAAAATAATGTAAAATACACCGCAAAATGTATGTTTTATAGCGATTATTCCCGCAAATTTCTTTATACGTATAATTCTTATTACTCTCCAAGAAGTATTGTTGATGCATTAGAAGGTAAGAGTGAAGTAGGTATTTATTCTGACTTAGGTGATTTTTTTGGCAGAAGAAGAAATTCTGCTGATCGTTTACTGGAAGAATTAAAAATTAAACTTTCGCAGCAGTCCGAGTACAAAAAATATTACAATGACGATAAACACACTTTAAAAGAAGAATTATTGGCTACCGGTTGGGAAAAGTATGATCAAGACGGAAAGTTAATTTATAGCGAGAAAAAAGGTGCAAAATTTGATAAAGACGGCAATGTTTCCGGTTTAATAATTGATGGAATGGAAATTAATTTTAAGGATGGTAAGGTTGAAAACAGATTGATTGAAACACCAAAGAGAAAAGTATTATTAAATGATGAAGGTGCAATATTTGCATATGAAAGAGAAGGAAATTTTTATTGGGGAGACGGAACTTTATTATGCGCCGCTAAACCTAAAAATTTTAATAATAAAGATTATCTGTACAGCATTCATTTAAAATACGGTCATACAATAAGAGCTAAGGTAAACGTTAATCACTTAGAAAATTATTTCCATTTGACAGAAGAAGGTTGTGAATGGAGGCATCTACATGGGTATGGCGCATATGGAATAATAAAAATTGATGGTTCCGCAGAAGGACAAGAGGATAACATTTTTCCATGGCAACAGGATAAGGACGGCAATTTTTATGAATTACGCGAATGGGGGATGGCTACCGCTCAGATTACCTCACCTGAGGGTTTAACTTGGAAAAATCCTTGTTCCGAAAACCTTAGAGACTTCCGGTTCACAAAGAAAAACGGCATTGAGATAGAAGGTTATGATGAAAAAGGATTTAAACATACTTGCGATAAAAAAGGCCATATCGTAGTTTATTATCCTGACGGTAAGATTTATGAAGAATCTAATTTACGCAACAATAAATGTATTAAATACGGCAGAAATGGTAATATCTATTATCAACGTGATGCCGATGCCAAATATATTAAAGAGATGTCTTCTTTCGCACAGACAAGAACATATTATGAATATATTGAAGGAGAGCGTTCAGGGGATTATTTTTCCGAAACTAAGCCACAATGTGAAGATATATTCAATTTTAAAGATAAATTCACCGGCAAAGAATATCATGCTGAAATTTTTGAAGTCCCTTATTGTCCAAATTTTGTAACATGGGATAAACAAGAAATCAGACATGGGCATGTGCATAAAAGATATAACTATGATGATGTTACAGGAAATTTAACTGATATTGAATATTTTGAGGTCGGAGTAACTCGGGATAATAATCATTTCTGGGGAATAAATCGACGTCTTTTCCGCAAAGATAAATTTGATGAAAAAGGTAATATTATCTGTTCTTTATATGGAGAAACCGGTAGAAAAGAAGATAATTGGAACACCGATGATTTTAAGGTAAATGAAGCATATTTTTATGATGAAAAAACGCATAAAGTTACTTCTAGGAGGACATATAAAGATGGCAATGAAACCTCATATACTCATTTTGATGAAAACGGAAAAGATGATACCAAAGCTTTTCTGCGAAACAAAGCACGTCGGGAAGAATTGCGCAAAATAGTGGCTGAAAAAATTGATGAACGAGATGCTAAAAATCCGAATGTTAAAAAAGAACGAGTTATCAAAAACAAAACACTGACTAAGCTTAAAATTGCATTGAAAGCGAGACGAGCAAAAGAGGACTAAACCTCCATTTGGGTAAAATGTTTTTATTATATGCCGAGTTTAACCGCTCGGCTTTTTTGTTTCTGTTTTGTCTGTGTCGGTCGTTCGATCATCTTCGAACATCGCGTTTAAAACGAAAGAACGGGGATAAATCCCGCTTTTTGTGTTTTAATGGTGGTGTGATTCGGTAAGTTTAAATTTATAATATACCAATTAGAAATTTTTGTTTTATTTCAATTTGTTATAAATAAAAAACATGAATATATGAATAATTAAACTAATTATTTTATTAAGAATAATAAGAAAATTCTTGACATTTGGTGACCAATGGTGTATAAAAAATGTCAGAATGGAATTGGTGTTTTTATTTCATTCTGCTAGTTGGAACGAAGTGCTAAAACTTTCGTTCTTTTTTTTGTATTAACATTAGAAAACCGTGCGTTAAAAGACATGCGGTTTTCGCATTTTTAAAAGGAAAAATAATATGAAAACATTATATGATATTGATGAGAAAACTCATGTTGATGAGTTTGGAGTTGACCACTCTAATTTTTCTTTGCGCGATGAAATTGAATATAATTTCCGTCGTGCTAAAGAAAAGGAATTACAGCAAAGTTTGTTGCCGCAGAGCCAGCAGCCGATGCAAAATCAACAACAAACTGAAACTCAATCACCTTGGTATAGGAGAGCATATGATAAGGTCTACAATGAGGCTAATAAGTTAAATAATGAACCCTTATATGATAAATATAAACATGCTACTGTCAGTTGCGTGGGAGCTCAAGGGGGTTTATATGATGCATTTATGACAGGAGGTATGGGTATAGGTAAAGAAATACAAGATATTTCTCGCAAAATTCCAAGACAGTGGTCCGGACAACAGGATTATGGAGGATATTTATCTATTTTAGGTGATTCTGCTAAAGATTTGGTAGCTGATGCAAAAGGCATATATAAAGGATACAATAATCCATATAAAAAATAAATATTGTGGTTACAATGATTAATTTAAGCATAAGCAGGAAAAAATTCTTGCTTATGCTTAAAAACGTTGTATATATAATTTATTGCAAGCACAAGTTGATATTTATAAGGGGCAAAATAAAATGTTAAAAACAATTTTACTCTCTCTGTATACACTATTTAAAAAAATATGTGTATGGATATTTTGGTTTTTATTTCTCAGTTTGTTTACGCTACAAATAATTATTTTTTCAAAAATGTGGGAAGATTGGACAAGTGGTATTGAAACGCCAATAAAAGCCATGGTGTTGTATGTTCTTTTGACTGTTGCGTTTCTAGGTAGCTTATTAATGAAAAACAAAATTCTTTTATATGTTTTTGCAATAGGAAATATTGTTTTGTTTTTATATCTATCATCTAAACCGGAACTGAATTCATATTTTGGTTATTTCGATGCATTGGATTAACAAATGTGACTATATTCTGATAACAAGCAACCTTCGCCCGTCGTTCAAAAACAACATTTAGAGGTTGTTTTTGTTCCTCCGGCTCCTGACATACGGTCAGTCGTTCGTTTCCAGTCACTATTTAAAATGAAACTCCACCGGCTTACGCCGGTGGTATCATTTTAGGTCAAGCCAAGCTTGTCCTAAATCTTCGCGTCCCTGATATTCTATATAGCGTTGTATCACTGCCTCATTAACCCCTACGGTACTGACAAAATACCCAT
>JAFSWL010000048.1 GCA_017444525.1 Alphaproteobacteria bacterium | reverse complement strand
TCAGATGGGTATTTTGTCAGTACCGTAGGGGTTAATGAGGCAGTGATACAACGCTATATAGAATATCAGGGACGCGAAGATTTAGGACAAGCTTGGCTTGACCTAAAATGATACCACCGGCGTAAGCCGGTGGAGTTTCATCTTGAATAGAATCGCACAGAATCGTTTTGTTTAAGAAAAATCACATTTTATTTTTAGGTTTCTTACATAACGCTTGGTTTTATTAATATTAATTAATTTTTTTAAACAATAAAATCATAGTGATATTGTTAACTCATTGTTATTACATATAAGAAATTGACTTTCTGACTTTTTTATTTGTTAATAACTTTATCCACTTGTGCATAAAATAATATATTTTTTTTTTATTACGCAAATATAGGTAGTTACCATCAATTTTCCCTCTTTGAGCGAAATTTGATAAAAAAAAATTCTTGTTACATAATTTTATTTTTTGCAAAATCTTTCTCATGATAGTTGCAGCAATATTGCTCTAAAAAAATCCAACTATAACACAATATATTGTTATTTAACTTTTAATTAAACTATATATAGTAGTCTGCGAAAAGTTAAATAACTGACTTAGGGAGAATAAAAAAAATGGCCGAAGTGTACGAAATGAACACGAATAATATACACACTAACATTAAACACGTTACCAAACGTGACGGAACGCTGGCAGATTTTGACGGCAGCAAGATTTATAATGCTATTTTGAAAGCGGGCACCACCACCGGTGAGTTCGGCGAAGCCGATGCTTGGCTTTTGACCGCTCAGGTGATGAAAGTTGCCAATTACAAGTTTGCCGAATCGGTACCAAGTATTGAACAAATTCAGGACATTGTCGAACAAGCCCTGATTTCTTCAAACTACACGGCAACCGCAAAGGCCTATATTTTATATCGTGATCAACGTACTCGCGCTCGTACCGACCATAAGGTTATGGTTGATGTGGAAAGCTCCATTAATGAGTATTTGGAAAAACTTGACTGGCGTGTTAATGCCAATGCTAATCAGGGATATTCCAACGGCGGTTTGATTTTGAACGTTTCCGGTAAGGTTACGGCTAACTACTGGTTGAGCCATGTTTATCCGTCGGAAGTAGGCGAAGCACATCGTAACGGCGATATTCATATTCACGATTTGGATATGCTTGCCGCATATTGTGCCGGTTGGTCATTGAAAAACCTTTTGAAAGAAGGTTTCAACGGCGTTCGCGGCAAAGCTGAAGCCAATCCACCTAAGCACTTGTCGGCAGCAACCGGTCAAATGGTAAACTTTATGGGTACACTACAAAACGAATGGGCCGGTGCACAGGCGTTTTCTTCGGTTGATACTTACCTTGCTCCATACATCAGAAAAGATAACCTTTCGTATGAAGAAGTTAAGCAGTGCATGCAAGAACTCATTTACAATCTGAACGTACCGTCTCGTTGGGGGTCGCAGACACCGTTTACCAACTTTACGTTTGACTGGGTGTGTCCGGAAGATTTACGTGACCAACATCCGTACATCGGCGGTCATATTGCCGGCCACGACGAAAACTTTATGCCGATTATCGAAGGTCAGGAAGAAATGCCTTTCACATATGGTGAATTGCAAAAAGAAATGGATATGATTAACCGCGCCTATATTGAAGTAATGATGGAAGGCGATGTTATGGATCGTCCGTTCACATTCCCGATTCCGACATATAATATGACACCGGATTTTCCGTGGGATGACGAAAAATCGCAGTTGTTGTTTGAAATGACTGCCAAATACGGTATGCCTTATTTTCAAAACTTTATCAATTCCGTCTTAAAACCGGGGCAGATTCGCTCGATGTGCTGCCGTTTGCAACTTGACTTGCGTGAGCTTTTGGCGCGTGGCAACGGCTTGTTCGGTTCGGCTGAGCAAACAGGTTCCATCGGCGTTGTAACTTTCAACTGCGCACGTTTGGGATATGTTTATAAAGGAAATGAAGCCGGTTTATTCGGACGTGTTGATGAACTTTTAAATATTGCGCGCACTTCGCTTGAAATTAAGCGTAAAACCATTCAGCGCCTGATTGATAACGGTCTGTATCCGTATACCAAACGCTATCTGGGCACACTGCGCAATCACTTCTCAACCATCGGCGTTAACGGCATCAACGAAATGATTCGCAACTTTACCAACGACGAACACCATATTGCCGACGAGTGGGGTAAAGCATTTGCCGAAAAATTCTTAGATTACATTCGTGCTAAATTGATTAAAATTCAAGAAGAAACCGGTCATATGTATAACCTCGAAGCCACTCCGGCCGAAAGCGCTACCTATCGTTTTGCACGTGAAGATAAAAAACGTTTTCCTGGCATCATTCAAGCCGGCACTGAAGAAAATCCGTATTATACCAATTCTTCTCAATTACCGGTCGGTTACACCGATGATCCGTTTGAAGCACTTGATTTGCAGGCAACCTTGCAATCCAAGTACACCGGCGGTACCGTGTTGCACCTCTATATGAGCCAAAGAATTTCTTCGGCAAAGGTTTGCGGCGAGCTGATTAAAAAAGTTCTGACCAATTATCGTCTGCCATATATTACTATAACTCCGACTTTCTCAATTTGTCCGAAACACGGCTATCTTGCCGGCGAGCATAAATTCTGCCCGAAATGTGACGAAGAAAAGAAGGCCGCAAAAATGAAGGCATTTAAAGCAAGCAATGTTGCTTAAAAGCCGCAAGAACCAATAACAGAAACATAAAAAACACTTAGGAGAATACAAATGACAAACACAATTAAATTTGAAGACATAGCTTTAACCGACGCCGAAAGACAACCGTGCGAAGTTTGGACCCGTGTGATGGGATATCACCGTCCGGTTTCCGAGTTCAACAAGGGTAAAAAATCCGAATACTATTCTCGTAAGTGTTTTGTGGAAGAAAAGGCGGTTATGCACCTGAGTTTGGAAGAACCGTGCGGCTGCCAGATGGCCGCCGAATAATTTTCGTTTCGGTTTGAGATAAAGGGAGAATTACTATAATTCTCCCTTTTTTGAAAGGATAAATAAATGGAACAAGATTTGATCAGAATCGGTGATATCGAAAAATTCAGTTTGGTTGATATGCCATCCAAAATAGCCGTTGTTATATTTATGCAGGGCTGTCCGTGGCGCTGTCCGTTTTGTTACAATCAATCGTTGCAAAACCCGAATGGCGAAACTGACGCCAAATGGGAACATTTATTGCACTTATTAGAACACCGCAGAGGAATGGTTGACGCTGTTGTCTTTTCCGGCGGAGAGCCGTTGTTGCAAAACAATTTGCCGCAAGCTATGGATGAGGTAAAAGCCATGGGATTTGAAATCGGTCTGCACACCGGCGGTTATAATCCGGAAGCCTTTGCCAAAGTTATAGATAAAGTAATTTGGGTAGGTTTTGATATTAAGGCTCCGCTCAATTCCGAACATTATAAGCGCGCTACCGGCGGAGCGGGCGACGTGGAAAGAATAAAACAAAGCCTCGACATATTGATAAAAAGCGGTAAACACTTTGAGTGCCGTACCACTTGTGATCCGCGTCTGCTGGATATTGCCGATATTTATACGATTGCCGATGAGTTGTCCGCACTCGGCATTAAAGAGTATTATATTCAAAAATACCGCCCGATTCCGAGCGATATAACAACCTCCGAAAGCGATTGCGAAAAGTTCTTTAAGGATGAAAAATTGCTTACTTACCTACGCTCTAAATTTACGACTTTTGATGCGAGAAAATGATATATGCCGAGCTTAGCCGAAATATTTGCTATTTTTTTTAAGATAGGCCTGCTGACTTTTGGCGGCGGTGGTGTGATGATTGCGTGGATTCAAGAAGAATTGGTACATAAAAAGAAATGGCTGAGTGACACCGATTTTCTTGATCTTTACGCGATTGCTCAATGTACCCCGGGGATTATTGCCATCAATGTCGCCACTATGGTCGGCTATGCCGTACACAAAAAATCCGGAGCCGCAACTGCCACCATTGCGGTCATCTTGCCGTCAATTATAATTATCTCACTGCTGGCTTCGGTATTGCCGAATATTACGGAAAATGAAGTCATCAGACACGCTTTCAATGGAATAAGAGCCGCAGTTGTTGCCATTATTACCAATGTTGCCGTCAATATGTTGCTTAACAATGTAAAAGATATAGCCGGCAAAACAATATTTGCCTTGAGTTTTTTGCTGTTGCTGCTGTTTACTCTGTCTCCGGTTGTTATGGTTATTTTCGGCTGTATTGCCGGTTTGTCTTCGCAAAAATTGTTTTCTCATAAAAAGGATAAAACATGATATATTGGCGGTTATTTTATGAATTTTTCACTATCGGCTTGGTGGCTGTCGGCGGCGGTTTGGTAACCATACCGTTCTTGGCCGAATTGAGCGATAAATACGGCTGGTATTCTTTGGATGAACTGACTGATATGATTGCTGTTTCGGAAATAACTCCGGGTACTATCGGTATAAATATGGCAACTTTTGCCGGCTTTAAAACCGGCGGTTCTTTGGGTGGAATAATTGCCACCTTAGGTTTAGCCTTACCGGCATTTTTGATTTTGCTTTTTTTCAGCAAATTTATCTTTAGATACAAAGAAAATCCGCTGTTTCAAAGTGTTTTATTCGGCATACGACCGGCAGCAATTGCTCTGATTTTGTATGCAGGCTGGGTAATTGCCAAACTGTCGCTGACCGAATGGAAAACACAACTTTTATCGCTTATTCTTTTGGTTTTAAGCTTTATAATAAAAAAATCGCCGTTTGTTTATATTGTTATCGGTGCAGCGGTCGGCATTATCTTTGATTTATAAGTGAGGCACAAACGCCCAAAAATATATAAAATGTCCAGCATCGGACGCTTTTTTTATTATCATAAATATCATCTTGCGCTTTATTCTCTTTCTGGCAACATATTGAAAATTATTCGTTAAATAATTGTGAAAAAATAAAAAAAGCGCCCGTTAAAGGCGTTTCATATTAAATCTCACGGATTTAGAACTTGTATGACAAGCCGAAGGCAAATGCCTGAATCGAGTTATGATAATCAGCCGTAACGTTATAACCGTCATTACCAGTCAAACTTGTATCCAATTGCGCCTTACGAGCATTAATATAGGTGTAAGCTAGGTTAAAGCTCAAGTGTTCGTTATATTGATATCCTAAGCCTGCTGTCATCCAATAGCGGTCGGTATCAGGAATGCGCGGAGTGCGATGTTGCAAACGTACCGCACTTTGATCGTAAGCAAAACCCAGACGCAATTTCCATTGTTCATCAAGCTTAATGCTGGTACCTATGGCATAAAAGTTGGTATCGCGCCAACTTTCGTTAACTCTGGCAATATAATCGTACCCCGGCTTGTTGTTGCCGTCTCTGCTTCTGAAAGTTAAATCTTTAAACGAGCTCCAAAATACGCGTTGATATTCCGCCATAATCGCCCAATGCTCGTTGATATCATGATATGCGCCGAACGAAAGCATAGCAGGTGTATCCAAATCAACCTTAATACTTTGGTTAAGCAAATTATCAATAAATGCCCCCTGACCGGCCGCATACGGATTATCCGATGAAGTAAGTTCACTGCCGGAAGACTTCATCTTACCTTTGATTTTATGTTTGATTTCACTGCGATATCCCATACCGACGCGAGTGTTTTGATTAAACTCATACAAAGCACCGAGCTGATAACCTGCGGCCCAACTATGGCCGTCTTCGGAAACAATACCGGTTCTGCTGGCGGAATGGCTGCTGGTTAAATGAGCCCAAAGATACTGAAATTGCAAACCTGCGCCAAGTGATAAACCGTCTGTTACTCTATATGCCGTCATCGGGGTAAAGGTGGCAGTTTTGACATCTGATGTGATACCATGGTCGCCACCAACCCAGTCATGATCATATTTCGTAATCATACCGAACGGGCTGTTACCTGCTAAACCGATAAACCATTTGTCGTTAATTTGATGCGAAATTGTGAAATTAGGAGCGACTGCAGCGTGAACCACGTTTTCAACATCGGCATCGCGCTCGCCGTTTTGTCCGCGCACATTTTTAGCGGTTGCCTTCGGAGCAATATATGTAGCACCTAAAGTAACCTGTGTACCTTTCTGACGGGTTAAACCGGCAACGTTGTAATATGTATAAGAGTTATCTTCCGCACCTGCTGTCGCACCTGCAAACGCATTACCTTGCGCTGCTGCGGATTGTTCTCTCAGGTGAAAGCCGGCGGCCATTGCATTTGTTGCAAGCAAAATTACGCTTAGTGCCGTCGTTAAGGTTAAAATTTTTTTCATTATAGTCCTATTATGTTGTTGAAACAGTGAAAACTTTTACTATAGTTTCCTCAAGGAAACCATAAAACATATTTTTTTTATATTGGCAAGATTTTTTTATCTTTTTATAACAATGACTGAATGAATAAGCCGTTTTTTTGCGGTAATCTGTACTTATATACAGGCGGCGCTTGTTGATTAATGCTGTCTTTTTCTTTACAATACCGCTCACTATGGTATAAACAAAGTATCTTTGAAGTAACTACGGAAAGGAACTACCAGTGAAAGAATTTGTAAGATTTTGCTTGAAATTCATTCTGCGATTGATGAAAACAAAGTGTATTTTAAACTTCGATATTGATAAGTTACCTAAAAAAGGTGTCTATGTTGTAAATCACGTTTCATATTTGGATCCAATTATGCTGTTTGCGTTTCTTCCTGGAGATCCGGTTTTTGCACTCAACGGACACTTATATCGCCGTCATTGGATAAGCTTTTTTATGAGTAAGGCCGATGTTATTCCGTTTAATCCGATTGAACCGGGAGATATCAAGAAACTTATTGCTAAAGTGGATGAAGGAAGATTAGTGGTAATTTTTGCCGAGGGACGAATAACCGAAGACGGTGGCTTGATGAAAATTTACGAAGCTCCGGGGCTGGTGGCGGACAAATCTAAAGCACCGTTGATTCCTGTTTGGATTGATGGTCCGCAGTATGGCTATTTTTCTAAAACTAAAGGTCATTTGCCGCATCGCCCATTGCCTAAAATGCGTATTTATGTGGGCAAACCTCGCAGCTTTAAACTGAAAGACGAGCTGCGCCGTCAACGCGACCATATCAGCAACGAAGTATACATGATTTTGCGAGAGATGTGCTTTGAAATAAACTATAACAAAGATATTTCTTTGTTTGCGCAGCTGATGAAAACCGCTAAAGTATATTCGCGAACCGGATGGTTTTCCAAACGCCCTCGTATAATTGAAGATATTAATCGCAAGCAAAAATCGTTCAAGGATATTATCGTTGCGTCTTTTGCTCTGGGCAGAACTTTCAAAAAGTTTACGATTCACGACGAAAATGTCGGTGTCTTGCTACCGAATGCCATCGCCACGGTTTGCACTTTCTTCGGACTATCGGCATTTGAACGCACACCGGTTATGATTAACTTTTCTGTCGGTGCCAAAAACATGGTATCTATGTGTCATACTGCGCTTGTAAAAACGGTTATTACCTCAAAAGCATTCATCATTAAAGGCAAATTGGAAGCCGCAGTAGAAGAGCTGGAAAAGGCAGGGGTGAAAATTGTTTATTTGGAAGAACTGGCAAAGAAAATGTCGCTGTGGACTAAAATCAATGCCTTTGTCAGCTATAAAGTGAAACGCATCCCTCACAAAAAAGGCGGTAACAAAAAGGCGGTTATTGTGTTTACATCAGGATCTGAGGGCGCACCGAAAGCGGTTATTTTGAGTCATGCCAATTTGATTGCCAATGTTAATCAACTGGCAGCAATTCAAACCGTAACTTACAAAGATTTGTTATTTAATGCCTTGCCGATGTTCCATAGTTTCGGCTTAATGGTTGGTATGCTGTTTCCGTTGTTTAACGGTGCCAAATTATTCCTTTATCCGTCTCCGCTCCACTATCGCGTTGTGGCAGAGCTGGTTTATGAACTGGGGGCAACATTGATGATCGGTACTGACACATTTTTACGAGGCTATGCCAAAATTGCCCACCCTTATGACTTCCATACCGTTCGTTTAATGTATTCCGGTGGAGAAGCAGCTAAGCCTGATACCCGCAGCATGTGGATGGAACATTCCGGTATCCGCATGATGGAGGCTTACGGCTCAACCGAATGTTCTCCGGTTATGACTGCCAATAACGGTATTTTCAATAAATTCGGCTCCATCGGTAAGCTTTTGCCCGGTATGCAATATCGTATTGAACCGGTTGACGGAATTGAAACCGGTGGTGAGCTTTGTGTTAAAGGGCCGAATGTGATGCTTGGCTATTATATGCCGTCCGACCCCGGAGTTTTGGTGCCGCCGCAGAACGGATGGTATCATACCGGCGATGTGGTGGATATAGATGAGATAGGCTTCTTTACCATAAAGGACAGGATTAAGCGCTTTGCCAAAATCGGCGGAGAAATGGTGTCATTGAATGCGGTTCAGGATATGGTTATTGATGCAACCAAAGAGATGCTGGGCGAATATAATTACGGCGTGGTAGCCATTCCTCATGAAAGTAAAGGCGAACAGATTGTGCTGGTAACCAACAATAAATCGGTTACGTCGGCTATGCTACATGACTATGTCAAAGCAAACGGAATGTCCGAACTCTATCTGCCACGAGTGATTTTATATCATGAAAAATTACCGGTATTTGCTACCGGAAAATCGGATAACGTAACGCTCAAAAAAGAGGTGATGGAAGAGCTTTGTTCCCCGATGGCTAATGCAGCATAAAAAGTGTGGAGCATATATTTTATATGTTGCGCATTTATAAAAATGAAGTATGGTAAAAATAGTTTTGATAATTAAAGGATAAATAACAATGGCTATGAGCATAAATAAAGTGATTTTGGTTGGTAATTTGGGTGCTGACCCAACTGTTAGCACTATGACTTCGGGTGATAAAGTGGTTAATCTGCGAGTAGCAACCTCAGATTCGTGGAATGATAAGACAACCGGCGAGCGTAAAGAGCGTACCGAGTGGCATCGTGTGGTAATATTCAATAAACAGCTGGCAGACACAGCAGAAAGATATCTGCGCAAAGGTTCTAAAGTATATTTGGAAGGCCAGTTGCAGACCAGAACTTGGAAAGATAATAACGGACAAGACAGATACACTACCGAAGTTGTTTTGCAACGCTTTGGAGGTACCATGATTATGCTTGACGGCCGCGGTAGCGGAGAAGGAATGCCGGCAGGTGATGCCGGAGATGTATTTGCTGCTCCTGCCGGAAATTCCGGTTGGGATAACAGCGCGGCGACAACTCCGTCAGATTTGGACGACGATATTCCGTTCTAAAAATACACAACATATTGCTTTTTATAAAAACTTCGGTTACACTGACCGAAGTTTTTTTGTAAGGATAAGTGAATGAGAATTTTAATAGGAATGAGCGGCGGGGTAGATTCTTCTACCGTAGCTTGTATGCTGAAAGAACAAGGACACGAAGTTATCGGTGCCACTATGTCGATATGGGATAAAAATACTAAATTCAGCGGAGATATTAAAGCTGATTCGTGCTTTTCTCCACATGAGGCAGAAGATGTGGAAACCGCCAAAGCAATCTGTAAACAACTCGACATACCTTATTATGTGGTTGATTGCTCGGCACGATATAAACAGATGGTTTTAGATAACTTCAAAAGTGAGTATAAGGCAGGTCGTACCCCTAATCCGTGTGTGATATGCAATTCGTACATTAAATTTCACGCTCTGCCGGAAGAGGCGCGCGCTCAAGGAATAGAATTTGATAAGTTTGCCACCGGACATTATGCGCAAATTCGTCATAATGAGATAACCGGTCGCTATGAAATTATGCGTGGTGTTGATAATACCAAGGATCAGTCATATTTTCTGTATCGCCTGAATCAAGAGCAGCTCTCACAGGTGATTATGCCACTCGGAGCTTATACCAAAGCAGAAGTTCGTAAAATTGCTGCCGGATATGGTTTAGCAGTTTCTGATAAACCGGATAGTCAGGATTTTTATTCGGGCGATATTAACGATATTTTGCAAAATGAACCGCAAATCGGGAATTTTGTAACTACCGACGGGCGAGTTTTGGGACAACATAAAGGAATATGGAATTATACTGTGGGACAGCGCCGAGGCATGGGAATTGCTGCCGAACGCCCGCTGTATGTTTTAGGCTTCAATAAGGATAAAAATGAGGTTGTCGTGGGGTTTGAGGAAGAGTGTGAACGTTCTGGTCTGATTGCTGGAGAATGGTGTTGGTCGGCAATCAATGGTTTGGATAAAGAGTTGGAATGCGAGGCAAAAATTCGCTCATCACAACAGCCTACGCCAGTTCGAGTGATTCCTTTGCCTGAAGGCAAAATGGAAGTCAAGTTCTTTAATAGGCAGAAAGCAATTGCAGCCGGCCAATCTGTTGTCTTATATCAAAACAATATTGTTCTCGGGGGCGGGATTATCGAAAGCTCTGCCAATTAAGGAATTTGTTTAATATCATGATAAGTCAAATTTGTAAACTTTGATTGCAAAATCAGCATTTTATATTTTCTATTAGCACAATGGAATCTGTATAGCGCTTATAAACATAATAAAGCCGCTGCCCTTTGATAATAAGAAAAGATTTTTTTCCGATATGTATTTTTATGCCCTGGCGGATGAATTCAAGCCACATAAGAAGGCATTGCAGTGCAAACATAGGTATTCTCCCACCGCAATCTATTAATATTAAATTATGTAAAAGTCAATTAAAAATAGAAAATAGATATACTGTAAAAAAAACCTCTGCCAATTGGCAGAGGTTCTAGTATATTACACTCTGAGCTTATGGTAGCCGAGCAGATTATAAAAAGTTTAATACATTCCGCCCATGCCGCCGGCTGCAGCCGCACCATCGCCGCAATGACATTCTTTTTCCGGAATCTCAGTTACCATGGCTTCGGTTGTAATCAGTAATCCACCAACGGAAGCCGCATCTTGTAATGCCGTGCGTACAACTTCGGTTGGATCAACAATACCTGACTTTATCATATCGACATATTCATTGGTTTGCGCGTTGTAGCCAAAGTTTGTATCTTTACTCTCGAGTAATTTACCGGCTACTACGGCACCGTCAACACCGGCATTTTCAGCAATCTGACGCAGTGGAGCCTGCAATGCTTTACGAATGATATCAATACCTACGTTTTGATCCTGATTATCGGTTTTAACCTTCTCCAGAGCCTTAGTCGCATATAACAGGGCCGAACCGCCACCGGCAACAATACCTTCGCGAACTGCTGCGCGAGTGGCATGTAAAGCATCATCAATGCGGTCTTTGCGTTCTTTCACTTCAACTTCGGAAGCACCGCCGACTTTGATTACGGCAACACCACCGGAAAGTTTACCCAAACGTTCCTGCAATTTTTCACGATCATAGTCGGAAGTTGTTTGTTCTATCTCTTTGCGAATTTGTGCTGTTCTGCCTGCAATATCTTCTTTCTTGCCGGCACCGTCGATAATTGTGGTATCATCTTTGGTGATTTCTACCCGTTTTGCCGTACCCAGCATATCGAGAGTTACATTTTCAAGTTTCATACCCAAATCTTCGGAAATAACCTGACCGCCGGTAAGTGTGGCAATATCCTGCAGTATGGCCTTGCGTCTGTCGCCAAAGCCCGGAGCCTTAACCGCACAAACTTTCAAGCCGCCGCGAATACGGTTAACCACCAAAGTAGCCAATGCTTCACCTTCAATATCTTCGGCAATAATCACCAAAGAGCGTCCGTTTTGCGCAATCGGTTCCAAAATCGGTAACAAAGCCTGTAAATTTGATACTTTCTTATCATAGAGCAAAATGAACGGATTATCAAATTCACAATTCATTTTCTCGGCGTTAGTCACAAAATAAGGAGAAAGATAGCCGCGGTCAAATTGCATACCCTCAACTACATCTAGTTCTGTTTCCAAACCTTTGGCATCTTCAACCGTAATTACACCGTCATTGCCGACTTTTTCCATAGCTTTTGCTAAATATTCACCGATGGTGGTATCTCCGTTGGCGGAAATAGTGCCGACTTGAGCAATTTCAGCCGAAGATTGAACTGCCTTTGATCGTGATTTAACATCTCTAACCACGGCTTCAACTGCCATATCAATACCGCGTTTGACATCTTGTGGATTCATTCCGGCGGCAACTGCTTTACAACCTTCGCGAATAATTGTTTCTGCCAAAACGGTTGCGGTTGTTGTACCATCGCCGGCTTTATCAGCGGTTTTCTGTGCTACTTCCTTAATCAGCTGTGCGCCCATATTCTCGAATTTATCAGCCAATACAACTTCCTTGGCCACCGAAACACCGTCTTTAGTTAGTTTCGGTGCGCCGTAAGACTTATCAAGCATAACATTGCGTCCCTTAGGTCCGAGTGTTACTTTCACGGTTTTAGCCAATGTTTCTACGCCCTTAAGCATTTTACTGCGGGCATCGGTTCCGAATTTAATATCTTTTGCTGCCATTTTTCTTTCCTCTCAACAATTATTCAACTACTGCTAAAATATCGGATTCTTTAATAATCAAACGGGTTTCACCACCCAGTTTAATTTCGGTGCCGCCCCATTTTGCGAACAACACACGATCACCTACTTTAACACTCATCGGTAATATTTTACCGTCTTCGGTTCTGAACCCGTTACCGACTGCTTCGACAATACCTTCAGACGGTTTTTCCTTTGCCGTATCCGGAATAATGATTCCGCCGGCGGTTTTGGTTTCTTCATCTACACGCTTAACCAACACTTTGTCGTGTAAAGGTTTAATATTCATAACAATCACTCCTAAAATAAAAGTTTTAAGTTAACTGATATTTTAGTTAGTGTTGCAAATTTGCAAAGTCAATAAGGAGCAGAAAAATTTTTAAGAAAAAAGTTTTTCGGTAAATCTAGTTCAATATTAAAACAGCAGCAAACACAAAATTAAGGTTGCATACACAATCGACGGACCAAACGGACCGGCGCGCATACGATTAATCAAGCAGGAAAATCCGAAGATAATACATGAAAACAGTATGATGTAGGCAATAATTTCCATACCTACCCATGCACCGATAGAGCACAGTAACTTAATATCTCCGCCGCCAAACGCATCAGGGTATTTCCACACAATAAACATACTGGCAATAACCGGCATTACATACCCCATAATCGCCCCCAGTACACTGTTTTGAGTATAGCTTAAAAAGTTGATATCAACCGTTGCCAACCACGGACCCTTTTGTGCGGCAAAAGCGAATCCTAAAATCAAAAGCGGTAAAGTTAAAATGTCCGGCAACAGCTCAAAACGCTTGTCTATTTCTACGAGCAACAGCAAAATCCATAAAAACGTTATGTACCACCATTCATAACCGGTTCCGAAATCGGTGGCAAATAAATAAGTCGCAGCAGCGGTAAATATGCCCCAACCGACACTGCGCATAACATAACGCCGAAAGAGATTCATATACTTTAGATTATTTTCAAGCTTGCTGTAACCGACCGAATGCGACGGCACAAAAAGTCTGAGTAAAATATAACCCATTGTTGCCGGCATCAGTTTGCCGATTCGCCGCGCCAAATAAGGAATCACTAAACCGAATAAAAATCCGCAAAAAATGTACAGCATGATGTTTTCTCCTAGCTTCATGGTCTAGAATTTAATCTATAAGTGATAATATTTTATTAAAAAACACTTGCATATCAAATATTTTTGTTGTACAACGCATTTACTTTCGGCACCCCTGGAGGCTGAAAGCGTGTTGATTATAAAAAGGAAAATAAAATGACAGAATATACTTTTAATGCTAAAAAGCGTGAAAAAGCAGGTAAGGGGGCAGCTCGTGCTTGTCGTCGTGAGGGCCGTATTCCTGCAGTGATTTACGGTGGCAAAAAAGACGTGGTGTTAATCAGTCTTGATCCGGTAGAAGTTGCAAAAGCTTTGGATTTGGCAGATTTGTACCAGTCAGAAATTACAATTGACCTTGACGGTAAAAAGACAAAGGTTGTTTGTCAGGATGTTCAATTCCACCCTGTTTCCGATCAACCAATTCACGTTGATTTTATGCGTAAATAAGAGGCAAATATGTTTTTGGTGGTTGGTCTCGGCAATCCGGGAGCGGAATATGCGGCTACCCGCCATAACGTCGGATTTATGGCGGCAGATGAGATTCATCGCCGCTATAATTTTTCACCTTTTCGCTCCAAATTCAGCGGTCTTATTGCTGAGGGCAATATTGAGGGTGAGAAGGTCTATCTCTTAAAACCGCAGACATATATGAATCTTTCCGGCAACAGTGTGGTGCAAGTTGCAAATTTTTATAAAATTCTGCCACAGAATATAGTGGTTATTCATGACGATATGGACTTACCGACAGATAAAATAAAAGCCAAACTTGGCGGAGGTTCCGGCGGACATAATGGAATAAAAAGCATCGATTCGTGTATTACGCCGAATTATAATCGGATTCGTCTCGGTATCGGACATCCTGTCGGTAAAAACGAAGAAAGCATTGTCAATTATGTGCTTTCCGTTTTTTCTAAAATGGATAAAGATAATGTTGAAATCAATATTAAATTGACGGCAGATTTATTACCGATATTGCTGCAAAAGGGGGTTGCTGAGTTCTCCAATCAGCTCGGTATGAGGTTGGCAAAAAGGTAAATTATCGCAAGATTTTTAAGCGTTCTTCAATCGGCAAAAAAGTTTTCTCTGACGGCTCAGTGGCAATGCTTCCAAATGGCATTTGTGCCACAATTTTCCAAGTTTTCGGTAAGTTAAACATCTTATTGACGGTCTTATCAATCAATTCGTTATAATGTTGCAGCGATGCTCCCACTTCATTATCGGAAAGTGCCTGCCAAATCATGTATTGTAGCATCCCATTGGCTTGTTCAGTCCAAACGCGCATATTCTTGGCATATTGAGGAAATTGCTTTTTCAAACGCATTAATGAATTACGATCTTCAAAAAACAGAATTGTTCCGTAAGCACGCATAAAGGCATCGATTTTCTTCTTTACGCCGGCTGTCTGTTTATCGGTTATTAAGTTAAATAATTCTTCCCATATTTTATTCCAGATTTGTAAATGTTTTTTACCAAATAGCACCACCACCCGTGCCGATTGAATGTTAAACGGTGTCGGGCAATTTAATATACACGATTCGATTGTTTCAATAAAACAATTTTCTGAAATAGGCAATACTCCGCTTAAGTCATAAACAGAACGTCGGCGATTTAAACTGTCTTGTTCGATGCAACGCATAATTTTTCTCCGTATGTTTAATAAAATAGTGATGCGTCATCGATTTTCAAGCTCAGTCGATATAATTATGAACCTTATCCAAGCGTCTCTTTGTTTCTGAGACTTTATCTTTGGCCTTAAGCTGCTGATAAACTTCAAGTGCGGAATTAAAGTAATTGCGCGCTTCTATCATAAAATTATCATCATCGTTCAGCTTGCCCAGCAAATAATATATATTACCGATTTCTTCTTGAATTTCTGACCATTCAATCGGATAAATCCGCTGCTCCAATATTTTTTGCTGATTGTGATAACTGTTGATGGCTAATTGCATGATTTCATTACTGGATGTAGTCATTCCCAAAGAGGTCAAATAATATCCGAGTAAGCCCTGTACCCGACACCAAGACTGTGGAAATTGAGCGTACGAATATACTTTTTCCGCTTCACGCAACTGAGTTACCGCATCTCGTAAGGCTTGCAAATCCGTGGTGTATTTCCAAAAATCAAAATAAAGCAAAGCCAATCGATAAGCAGTTAAACCGTAATCATACGGATAATTTTTATTTAGATATTTGTGAGCTTCCTGATAAAAAGAAATAGCTTCGCGCAAATAAATAGATCCATCAATTTGCGTTTGTCTATAAGCTGTTTCATACAATTGTGCCAAATTATTGTAAATACAGCCATAATAAATCGGCATCCGCATAAACTGCTTATTTTTAAGTGCTCCTTCAAATAAATTGCTGATAATCTCGATATCATTGTCGTTTAAATTTTTTTGCGCCTTACTCAAATAGATTTTTCCGAGCATATTCATAATATACGGCATAAATTCTCGTGAAATCTCCTTAGGAGAGGTATCGGCTGCCAAAAGTTTAATGATATCGCATAAGATTGCATCGCGATGATTTTTTTGATCATTGGTAACCGGCGGAATTGTCGCTATAATAATGGCGCAAATTAGCAATAAAAGCGATTCGGAAAAAGTTTCCGGCGAGGTGAAAAAATTAAGCGGTACATACAAACTATCCAAGAGCGAATATGACAATCCTTCACCGATATTGTATTGATCAGAAATCTGAAAATTGAGGCGAATCTTGGCGTTATCCTCATATCCCCAAATCAAAATATCCGAATGAGTAGAGCTTAAAATCTGATTACCGCGATCAATAAAATCAAAAAAATTGCGTCCCTGCAAATTAAGAAATCCTTTAGGAAAAGTCTCCGAAAAAAAGTTTACATCAAACAAAGGATTTTTTTGCAATATGTCGGCAAATCTTCGACCACAATTAAGATTGCACTTATCTTCAAAAGCCACAACGGTAATGCGATACAGAGCCTGTGCCGATTCTTTTTTATCGGCAAATAAAAAGCGGCGGATATTTTCCATACAATTATTCAACGGCATTATTTTTTGCCTTTCCGTTCGGTGTTAAAAATTTCTTTTACCTCCTGCAAATTCTGCTTAACATCGCTGACAAATTTGCGATTAATGTCTACCAGTGTTGAAGGAGTACTTTCATGTTGTCCGAGAGCACCGTTAAGCCAAAATACAATCAGAAGTCCTACGATTATTAAAGAATATGGATTTACTGAAAACAGTTGGAACCAAGATAAAAACAATAATATCACTCCTACTTTAAAAATGGCGGTGGTTAAGACCTGTAAAGGATATTTTTGGGCAGCAAAAAAATAATTTGTGTTTTCACTCATCATTCCAAGATGCGTTATCAATAAGCGATTGTACACGGCAGCAGCCATTTCTTCCCAGAAAATAAGAGTAATGATAATGCATGACGGGAAACAAAATTCCCCCAAATTCATCAACAACAGATTGCATATCAGATAGCTCAATGCAACACAAGCTCCGTCGTCCAAATCGATTTTTACATCATAATAATTAATATTCAAATAAGCGGCGCTTGTGCCTATTAAAACTGCGGCGCATACCGCGATATACAGAGGCATTGCCCCGATTATCGCAAACAAGATCAAACCGCACAAAATCACAATATTAGGCATAATAAACGTGTGCGGTAAAATATTTAAGATTCGCGAACCAAAACAAAATACGGAGGCAAAACCAAACACAAGCAGTCGCAGCCCAATCGGTGCCAACGGAAACGAATTACCAATCCCGATAGGCTGCAAAAAAGCTGTTATGGCAACCGCAAACAAAATAACAGCGTAAATAACTTTTTTCGAAAACACCAGCGTGGAAGCATAGATAGCTGCGGCTAAAATCAATGGAACAAAAACTCTTACTGCTGTCAGCGGTTCAATAAAATCATCTTTATCCACTGTTAAATAAATAACTGTTGTACAAAGCGCATAAATTGCAAATATGTATGGAAAAGCCAATGAAGATACATTAAGTTCGAGTGTTTGCATATATTTGTTTACCGCCGGTTTATATATAAAATACATGGAAATAAAACCGAACAATGCAAAAGTTATAATATATAAAAACGTATACAATAACATATAATTCTCTCCAATTTACTGTATAATATAAAAGCAAATTATTAAATTATTCTTTGCATTTTACAAATAAAGAAAGAGTCCATGCCGTTTTGGTAATAAGGTAATGTACGAATGGTGCCGTTTGGTAAAATCAGACAATTCTGCCATTTTCCGTACGCGGATATTTCATTTTCCGTAATCGGTAGCAATTTGAAACGGGGATTATTGTGCAAAAAAGAATCAATTTGTCTTTCACCTTCAAGTTTACAGATAGAACAAACACTGTAAACCAAAATTCCGTTGATTTTCAGGATATTGGCACATAATTCGAGCAGAGATTTTTGTAATTCGGCTTGTTCTATAGCATCTTGTCGATTTTTTATGTGTAGAATCTCGGGGTGTCGACGAAAAGTTCCGGTAGCAGAACACGGAGCATCTAGCAGTACAGCATCAAATTGCTCGGAGGCATCGTGTAAATATTCAATGGCATCAGTTATGTATGTCTTAATATTTTGAAATCCGAGTCGCAGCATATTCTGTCTGAGTGTATTCATGCGTTCGGCAGAAATATCAAAAGCGGTTACTTTGGCTCCTTTTGCAGCGAGTTGAGCAGTTTTGCCACCCGGAGCCGCACATAAATCCGCAACTTTCTTACCGCGGATTTCTCCCATTACGGCAACCGGTAGCGCTGCCGCTACATCTTGTACCCACCATTGTCCGGAAGTATATTCGGGAAGTGTTTGAACTTTAGACGCGTTGCGGATTCGGAGACTACCGTTCGGCAGTAACTGAGCATTCATTTTTTCTGCTAATTCCCGCGGATTTTCTTTTGTTGTAATATCCAATGCCGGAACTGCAAAGACAGCCTTATTTATTTGCCTTATCTGTTCGGAGTCATATTCTTCAAGAATCGATAGAAAAGTATCGGGCAGGGGAGAAATTTTATCTGCTGTATCGCGTAAAATATTTTTTTGAGCGCATACTTTCCGCAGTATTGCATTGGCAAGCCCCCCAAAAAATTTATCGCTGGAGTCGCGAATATTTTTGACTGTCTCGTTAATCACTGCATATTCAGCGGTTTCCATATATAAAATTTCGGCAATGGCAGCCCATAAAAGATATTGTGCAATTCTATGTTTATTAGGTATTTTCTTAGCAAGATAACTACCCAAAATTTGCTGCAATGCAGTTAAATGCCGTAACACCGTTAATATCAACATATTGCAGAATGGCAAGTCATTTTCAGAAATTTGTTTTTTTAAATCACTGAAAAAGACTTTATCTTCTAAAATTTTCTGAATTATTTTAGCGCTGCTCAGACGTGGATTCGCCATTTTGTACTTTCTTGAATTTATATTCGGTAACTGTTTGCACCAAAACATACATCAACGGAATCAGAAGCAAACCGGCAACGGTACCTATAATCATTCCTGAAAATACCGGAACTCCTACCGCGACACGGCTTCCGGCCGATGCCCCGCTTGCCCACACCAATGGAGCAACACCTAAGATAAAGGTCATTGCCGTCATCAACACAGCACGAAAACGTTCACGCGTACCATACAGCGCAGCCTTCAAAATCGGTACACCTTCGTTATGCGCATCACGGGCAAATTCTACAATCAAAATAGCATTTTTTGCGGCCAGACCGACCAAGAGAACCAAACCCAGCTGTGCATAAATACTCAGAGACATTTTAGTAACAAACAAGCCGAACAACGCACCGAGAGTTGCTGCCGTTACCGATAGCATAACTGCCAGCGGAATCATCCAACTTTCGTATTGTGCCACCATAAACAAATAAGCAAATAAACAAGCAAAAGCAATAATATAGTAAATTTGCCCCTGATTGTTCTTTTCTTGCAAACTGGAACCGGACCAAGCGTAGTTGTATCCTTTCGGTAGCGTACTGGTAGCCAAATCCTCAAGTGCTTGCATAGCCTCACCCGAACTAAAACCGGAGGCGGCCATGGCATTTATGGTTGCGCTAGGATATTGGTTATAGCGGCTGATACCTCGCGGCAATAACACGGTTTTGATATGTATAAGACTACCTAAAGGTACCATCTGCCCCTTCTCGGAGTGGATATATATTTTATTCAAGCTGCTCAGATCTTTACGATATTTCCAGTCGGCTTGCACCTTAACTTTGTTTACTTGAGTTCCGATGTTAATATCATTAATGTAGCTCGAGCCAATATAGGTTTGCAGCGATGAATAAATGGAACCGATGGCAACGCCTAATGATTCTGCTTTTTCACGATCGATTTCGATATAAGCATGTGGCGTTTGCGCATTAAACGTAGAATATGCCATCATAATTTGTGGTAACTGCATTGCTTGCATTGTAAAGTTATTCACCACTTTCTCCAATTCGTTCATATCAGTAGATTCAACAGATTGAATTTTAAAATCCATAGCGTTGGTCGAACCTAATCCAGGAATAGCCGGCATTTCAAACAATTGTATCTTTGCTTCGGAAAAAGCTCCGACAATTGCTGAGAGTCGATTTTTGATATTAGTCGAGTATTGATCTTCGCGTTTGCGTTCACTCCAATTTTTTAAGGATAATACACCAAAACCGACGTTCTCGCCCTGACCGGCCATAATGCTGAAGCCTTCAAGATTGATAACCGATTTTACATCCGGTTCGGTTTGTACTGCTGCCAAAATCTTATTGTTTACTTCTTTGGTGCGTACACTTGACGCTCCCTCCGGTAGTTGTACGTTTACCATTATAACGCCTTGATCTTCATCCGGCAGAAATGATGTCGCAGTCATTTTAAAAAATGCTGCAATCAGTAGGAATAAAATTCCCAAAATAAAGGCAATAATACTGATTTTTCTGCCGAGATAACCGATAACTATCAAGTATTTATTGGTTGCACCGGTTATAAAGCGGTTAAACCAACCGAGATAACCTGTCTTTTTAATTTCAAACGGGCGCAGAAAGGTAGCGGCCAAAGCCGGAGATAAGGTTAAGGCATTAACCGAAGAAAAAGTTACGGCAAAGCTGATGGTAATGGCAAATTGTTGGTAAATTTTGCCGGTAATTCCACCCATAAAAGCAATCGGTACAAAAATTGCCAATAGCACCAAAGTTGTTGCTACGACAGCACTTGATACCTGTTCCATAGCTTTAATGGCAGCCTGTTTGGAGCTTAGTCTTTCCGTTTGCATCAAATATAAAGTGCGTTCGACCACCACAATTGCATCATCCACTACCAATCCGATGGCTAAAACCAATCCGAATAACGTTAAAATGTTCAGATTGAAGCCTAAAGCCTTCATAACGGCAAACGTCGCCAGAATTGATACTGGAATTGCAATTGACGGCACCAATGTCGCTCGCCAATCTTGCAAAAATACATAGCAAACAAGCACAACCAAAGCAAATGTCAAAAATAACGTGAAAAATACTTCTTCTATTGAAGAAATAATGAAGTCAGTAGTGTCTACGAATATTTCAACTTGCAGATCTTCCGGATAAAAACGCTCGAGCTTCTTTAATTCGGCTCGTACGGCTTTCATGGCATTAACAGCATTAGCTCCAGAGGACTTATTGATGATGATTGCCACTGCAGGTTTGCCGTCAACTCGAGAATCAAACAAATAACTTTCCGAACCCAGTTCAACCCGTGCAATATCCTTTAAACGTACAAGTCCGCCTTCTTCTGCGGTGCGTACAATGATATTTTCGAAATCCTTAGGGTTATTCAATCGTCCTTTGGTTTCCAAAGAATAAACAAGCACTTGATGCCCGTCACCCGGTGCTGAACCTACCGAACCGAGAGATGGCTGCACATTTTGACTGCGAATGGCAGCTTTTATGGTTTCAATCGGAATATTGAGTGCGGTTGTTTTATCGGCATCAACCCACACGCGCATACTGGTTGCCGCTCCCATAATATTAACTTCGCCGACACCGTAAGCACGGCTCAACGCAATCTTAATGTTGTTTTCTACATAATTGTTCAAATAGTTGCTGTCATAAGTGCCGTTTGGCGATGTAACCTGCAAGAATGCCAAAATATCGGAAGAGCGACGGCGCACCGTTACGCCAATGCTTTGAACCTCTTGTGGCAGTGTACTGACAACTTGCTGAATGCGGTTTTGTACTTTAACCTGATCCAAATCCGGATCGGTACCGGTTTCAAAGGCAATAGAAAGTTGATATGAACCGGAGTTATATGAGTTAGAAGACATATACAGCATATCTTCTATGCCGTTAATTGCCTTTTCTAACGGAATTCCGACATTATTTGCCACTGTTTCGGCACTCGCTCCCGGATAGTTAGTGGAAACCATAATTTCCGGTGGCGCAATTTCTGGATACATACCGATTGGCATGGAAAATACCGAGGCCAATCCGGCTAAAGCCATAATAATCGCGATTACAACGGCAAAACGAGGTCTTTCAATAAAAAACTTTGAAAACATTTTATCTAATCCTTATGGCTGTTTTTCCAATATACCTATTTTAATTTGCGAATTGTTCTGTATTTTAATATTTCCCTGAACAATTACCATTTCTCCCTCAGAGAGCCCGTTAATTACCACTTGTTCCGAATCTATAGTTTCGCCTAAAATCACGCGTCTCTGCTCAGCTACACCGTGGATATCATTTTCCGAGCTTTTTTCCGGATTAATTTTCGCAATGTACACAAATGCTCCGTCTTTATCATAGTTAATAGCCGTTTGTGGAACTACTACTGCATAAATCGGTTTATCATCGGATATTGCCGATTGAACATAATTTCCCGGAATAAGATTGTTTTCTTCGTTGGCAACATCGGCATAAACCGAGAGTGTGGCAGTGTTGGTATTAATGGAATTATCTAGGAACATTCCAACCACTTTTTCGGTTATGATATCTCCATTGGCCAAAGTTATACGAGCTGTCAGATTATCTTTTTTATAATTACGAATTTTGACGGCGGCATATTCTTTATCGGTCAATGAAAAACTTATGCGAACCGGATTCATTTGCACGATTTTCGCTAAAGTTACTTGTGAAGTAACCACGTAATTGCCCTTTGTCACCAATGCCTTACCGATTTTACCGCTGATTGGAGCACGTACTTGAGTATTATCTAAATCAATGGTCGCCAAATCCAAATTGGCTTTGGCTTCTTCTACCGCGGCTTTCGCCTGAAAATAAACACTTTCAGCCGTGTCAAAAGTAGCTTTGGAAGAAAATTTCTCGTCGCTTAATTTTAACTGACGATTATAGTCACGCTCGGCTTTAACCAAATTGGCTTTTGCACTGTCTAATTTGGCCTTTGCCAAATCGTATGCGGCATGATATTTTGATGGATCAATCTCAAACAAAACATCTCCTTCTTTTACAATGCTGCCCTCATCAAACAAAATGTTCTCTACTGTACCGGAAATTTGTGGCAATAAATTTACTTCATTGATTGCCTCAATGTAGGAGATTTTATTATTGAATGCGGCAATATCTTTATTTTGGGCTTTTTGCGCCAAAATATAAACTTCTCCCATACCATACATACCCATTCCGCCGGATGGAGATAGTCGTCCTTTCAGATACCAACCAACCGAAATCAGCAGCAGGCAAATTAAGATTCTTTTTACAATAAATTTTAAGTCGGGATATTTTATTTTCATGATTTTTTACTCTCAGTCCTTATACTGTTAAAAATTAAATTGAAACCTGTTGTAAGTGTTTCATCGAAGTCTTTTGAAAGTCTGTGCGTAAATGAAGCCTCAAGCAAACCGCCGTACATTGTCATCAAAATTTCGCAAATCATTGAGACATCAACATCTGCTTTTATTTGCTTTTTTTGTTGCAATGTCTCTAAAGCATCTAAAAACAATCGCCGCGTAACTTGTTTGGTCTGTTCAATAGAAGGTTGGATTTTGCTGATGATAGCTTCACTCCATTCCATCTGACATGTTATGAAAAACAAAAACTTGTACAATAATATATCTTCGCGAATTTTCTTATTGATAAAAAGCTGCATTTGAATAATGCGCTCAAAACAAACTTCTTGGTGTTGATCCATAAAAATATTTAACAAGTCGATATATCTTTTGGCAAAATCGTTGATTAAGGCTGCCACAATATCGGGTTTGTTTCTGAAGTACCAATAAACGGCCCCTTTGGTCAAATTGATGCGTTTTGCAATTTCATCAAATGTTGTTTTAGAATAACCTTTTTCATAAAAAATATCCATTGCTGATGCTAAAATAGCCAGCCTCGTCTGTTCGGCATCTTCTTTTGTTCTGCGCATGGCCTTACTCCAGATTATTTATACTTAAGCGTATGTATAAAACGAAAAAACAAAAATGCAACATATTTTTTATACTTATAGGTATATATATTTGCTTCAGCGTGCCCATGCCGGAACTTTGTGTTGAGAAGTAACATCTTGCGCTTCATTTTTGTCGGCACTGCGATTATATGTTTTAACCAATTCGTCATCAATCGGGCTGCTGCCGGAAGATATACGTTTTTGCAGCGGGGGAATGGTTTTACCGACAGCTTCTCCTCCGTCATCGACAATTTCAGGTACGGAACTGCTGCCGCCTAAGCCTTCTCCCTCTTCCTCGTCTTCTTCCATTCCCTGATCCAGAGATGAGTGGGCAACAACCAACAGATTTTCCATAGTTTCCAATTTTTCTCGATTATAAAACTGTAAACATTGTTCAAGTGATGGTGCCTCAGGGCCGTATTCTCGCTGATATGCCCAGATTGCCAGTGAACAAATTCTGTTACGATAAGCTATCCAGCTGTCATACATATCGCGATAATTTCCTTGTTGTAAACTCGGGCCGTTATTCCACTTACCGACAAACTCATCGTTAATGAACGACTTGTAAAGGTCTTTGATAGTTTGAGAAGAACGACTCAATTCTTCTTTTATACATTCGTCGTTATCGGAACTGATGGCGCAGTTGTCATATTGTTCATCGTGTGATGTTAAATCCAGAAAATGAAAATCGGCGCGCTTTTTTGGTGCTTTTTTCTCGAGAAGTTGCACAATACTGTCTATATGGTCTTTGTGGTGCAATGTATAATAAAGACTGCATGAATATCTTTCATCAACCAGCGGTTCAATATATATGCTTGCCTTATAAGAAAGAGAACACAAACGATTGCGAAAAGCTGTCCAACTTTCAAACATATCCCGAAGTGTTTCAGCATTTTTTTGCGGTGTTTTCTGCCATTCCAAAATAGCCTTGTTGCCCAAAATAGAACGGTATCCGCGTTTAACATCATCGAGTGCGCGTAGTGTTGATTCTCGTGTGCAGTTATCCCAATCGCCGGTAACTTTTGTACAATGTTTGAATTCTTCGTCATCATCGTACATCGGCATATCTGCCATAGCCGATTTCGTACCTAAGAAAATACTCAATAATGCTGCCCAAAAAACATATTTTTTCATGTAAACCCCGCTTTTAATCTTTGATAGAGACTAATACTTAAAAGGTAAATATACCATTAAACAGAAAAAATATCCTCAAAAGTTAAACCTTTGCGCAGAATCTTTTCGGCTTGCTGTGTATATTTACCGTCGATATCATGCATAATAAACGGAGGCAATATTCGGCACACAGCCTTAGAGTCTTTTTTAGCAGAAACAATAATACGTTTAGCATTTTGCCCTATTTTAGAATAAAGCGGCAAGACAGTAATTTCTCCGGCTTTATGCTGCAGTGCTGTACATATTTGCGGGAGTGCTTCTGCTCGGTGCACCAAACAGATTCTGCCGAATGGTTTTGCCATTTTTAAGCAAAAATCCAACCATTGCGTTAATCCAAAGTTCTGATGATTGTGTGCAGCAGCTTTACTGCTATTAGGTGAAGGCATATCATGTTCACTGTAGGGAGGATTGGATATAACAACATCAAAAGAGCAGGGCTTTACATCAGAAAAACTAAGTTTTTGCCGAATATCTATCTGGCGAAAATGCAAAAAATCGAAACCATTGGCAACAGCACTCAAATTAGATAACTCCACCAACTCTGGCTGCAATTCAAATCCCTCTATATTTATATCTTTATCTAATAATCGCTGCGCCAAGCAGAGTGAAACGGCCCCCGTTCCTGAACCTACATCAAGGATTTTAGTATCGTTTTCAACATGGCTTATCATTGCCGCCAACAATACGGCATCACTTGAAGCTCGATAACCGTTGACGGGTTGCAATATTTTCACTTGCTTATCCAACAAATAGTCTTCGGTATATGCAATTGTCATATTTCCTCCATATAAAAAAACTCAGGACATTATCCTGAGCCTTTTTACAATCTATAGGTTAATCGCCTACGGCAGGGCTTACAGCAGCTTGCTCGGCATTAAACTTAATTGCTTCTGCAGTAGCTTCGGCATCATTGCAGATGGCGCTTTGCGGACATTCGGCAATACAAGCACCGCAATCAATGCAAGTATCCGGATCAATAACCAACTGAGAACCGGCATCATGCATGGCACTTACCGGACAAATAGAAGCACATGTACCGCATTTAATACAAGAATCGTTAATTACTGAAGGCATTTTTTATCTCCTTTAAATAGTTTATGTTTACGATATGGCGCAGTTTATCCGATTTAATCAGAAAATCAAGAAGTTTTTTTAATAATGAAATTATGTGCGTAAATATGCGGGTAAATGTCAAATTGTGGAATATTTTATCAAAAATTTAACAAAAAAAATATATACACACAGTAAAAAGTAGTGTATTGTATTGACATTGTTTCAGAAATAAAGGAGGCAGCCTATGCATGTAACAGGGATTTTAAAATATGGGTTGATACTATGTGCTTTTTATTGCACTGTGAGTGTATCTCCCTCTTTTGCAGATATTTGTTTTCTTCCGACAGGTGAGTGTGAACAAGCGGTTTTAACCAAAAGACCGAATACGGATTTGGTAGGCTGCGAAACTTATATCAATACAGGAAGATATTATAGAGGAATCCAGATGGGTATGGTTTGTATTGATGCCAATATTCCGCAATGTCCGGACATGTATGAATGTACGGTAACGGGGTGCGAAGAAAACGGTTACAAACTTAAAGGAACAACAAATAAAAACAGCTGGCCGGCGGGTTACGACAGAAATTCTTGGGCTTGCGAATCTTGTCTGCATCTTGGTAAATATTTTTGGAAATGTACGCCAAGTACTTGTCAGCAGCCTTATGTAACACGTAATGCGTGCACGGAAACTCAGACATTTCGTGTGGTAGATAATGCCGGATACAGTGGTAAAGAAAAATGCGGTGAGTGTATAGAAAATTCCGCATTAGGTTGTGGTAACGGATTAGTTTCTCAAATTCCGTTCGGCTGCTATACTTGCGAAAAAGTAAAGACAACAGGCAATGGTGGGATTGCATGCTACAAATGCCGTGAAATGTCAGGCGGATATGTTACGGAAACCGTGTATAATTCTCGGTACGACAGCTCTTGTTATGATCATAAGAGCAAACGTGCGGCAGACGGTGGTTTGTGCTATAAACATATAGAGAAAGAATGTCCGCAGGATCAATATCGTGCAGTAGAGACATTTAAGGGTAAGGATATTTGCAAATGTCGCGATTATGAATATGCGTTTGAACTCGGCAGTTCAAGTATGGTAATTTCGGCAAGCGGAGGCACCGTAAATATTCCGATAATATCAACCAGAACCGGTAACGAAACAGTTTATCATGATTATTCAACACCATCTAATGTAGGTGATTGTTCAATCTCTAAATCGGGAACGGGCGTGCTGACTGTATCTTGTCCGGCAAATTATAGTCAAAGCAGTGATAAGGTATATTCATTTAAAATTACTCAGACCAAACTTGATGAGGTTACAGTTAACGAGTTAACCGTTTCGGTGACTGTCGAAAAGGATTCTTGTCCGGTGTCGACTCAATTTGGGCAGAGTTGCGATTCCGGATATGAGGCTGAAAAAGCAGGAACCTCCGCAACCGGAGCGGACTGCTATAAGTGTTCTAAAAAAGATTGATTGCAATATTTTAATACAGCCTAACATAAATAAGAGCATCGGATATATCTTATTCCGATGCTCTTATTACATTATTGAGTTAACTTTGCAATTAATGGCTTGACTTTTTTCAATGCATCTTGCAGCCCATAACATTCTTCATCGTTGTTGTATAGAACAACAATTTCACCTCCGGTGAATACATCAACCAACAAATACTTTTCTCCAAGCGACGCCAAAATATATCGCGGATAAAAGCATCTGTAAACAATGTCATAATCACCTTCAATAGAATCTACGCAAAGCTCAAAAAATAAATGACTCGGAATCGGCACATCCCGTACCGATGATGTCATCTGTTCTTTTTCCACAAAAATACTGTCGGCCGAACAACAACCTTGTGCTGAAATCTGATTGCAGAAAAACAGCACGCAAATAAAAAATAATAATCTCATATAAAAATTAATTTTAACAGAGTTATAATGCTGCTTTTTTTCATCAAAATCAAGTATTTTTCATTAATGTTATTGAAATGCAGATAACCGACATTATTTGCAAAATATATGACAAACATTTGATAGGAAAAAATAATGGCAGAATATAGAACGGACTTGCTTATTTTAGGTTCAGGACCAGCCGGATATACTGCTGGAATTTATGCCGCACGTGCCGGAATCAGCGCATTGGTGGTTTCAGGTTCGCAACGCGGCGGCCAGTTAATGATGACTCACGAAGTTGAAAATTATCCCGGTTTTGATGTGGCATTAAGCGGAGCCGATTTAATGGAGCGTATGCAAAAGCAGGCGGAAAATCAGGGAGTACGTGTTATAGATGATGAAATTACCGAAGTTGATTTTTTTGATCATCCGTTTTGTTGCAGTTCTGCTGCCGGTAATTCGTATGTCTCACGTGCCATTATCATTGCTACCGGTGCATCGGTAAAATGGTTAGGGCTTCCCAGTGAACAAAAATATATCGGACACGGTGTTTCGTCTTGCGCCACTTGCGACGGTTATTTTTATAAGAATAAAGAGGTTGCAGTGGTCGGCGGCGGTAATACGGCGTTGGAAGAAGCGCTTTATCTGACCAATTTTGTGGATAAAGTATATTTAATTCATCGTCGCCATTCATTTAATGCCGAATATGTGCTGCAACAGCGTTTGCATGAAAATCGCAAAGTTATAATCATGTGGAATAGTGTGGTAGATGAAGTTATGGGGCGTGAAAATCCGTTGGAGGTGACCGGTTTGAAAGTGCGCAACGTTAAAACCGATACGGTTAAATATATCAATGTGTCAGGAGTGTTTATAGCCATCGGTCATCATCCGAATACCGATTTATTCCGTAAGTATCTCAAAATGAGCTCCACCGGATATATCAAAACCAAAGAAGATGGTTGTACTACCGATATCAAAGGGGTTTTTGCTGCGGGAGATGTGTGCAATCCATACAGACAGGCTATAATTGCTGCCGGTTGCGGTGCCAAAGCTGCTATCAATGCTATCAAGGGACTATAACTTAGACAGTTTAAATTTGAGATAAGTATGAAGATGAGTTCGGTATCGAAATCGTATCGACAGTGTTCCTAATTGCATTATCTACGGCATTTCCACCACATAATCCGTTACTGGAAATATTACCACAATTATCGGTTTAAGAATGTTTGTCTGTTCGATATTGCTATTTGTAGTGCTTGCTACCGTTTTTAGGCATCTTTATGACGAAAAGTTATACGCCCTTTAGTTAAATCATACGGCGTCATTTCAATATCCACCTTGTCGCCGACCATAACACGAATGCGGAATTTACGCATTTTACCGGCAGTATGCGCCAAAATTTCCACTCCGTTTTCAAGCTTTACCCGAAACATGGCATTTGGTAACTTTTCAATAACCTCACCGGTTAGTTCTATTAATTCTTCTTTACTCATACAAAAACCTCAAATTTATTCAAATTTGATTTTGGTATAAACGTATAAATTATAATTTGCAAGCAATTTATTAAAAATACATACTATTTTTTAGCTGAGGTAACAATTTTAATTGCCTCTGCTTCAGTTAGTTCACTTGGGGCATATCCTTTAGGAATGGCAAAATTATTGCGGCCGCATTTGAGATACATTCCGTAGCGTCCTTTGCTCAAAACAATATCTTCGTTAGTCTGCGGATGCTTGCCTAAAACTTTCGGTTCAGGTTTGGCTATTGCATGTTGCAGAATTTCTGCGGCACGTTCAGCTGTTATATTAAAAATATTGTCATTGCCTGTTAAAGACTTTGACTTTGTTCCCTGTTTCACATATTGACCGAATTTTCCAATATTAACTTCAATTCCGTCTCCTAAATCACGTGGCAGCGAAATCAAAATTTCTGCTTGTTCAGGTGTCAGTTCCTCGGCTTTAACAAATTTTGGCAAAGCTATCCGTTTCGGTTTTTCGGTAGTGGCAGTGGCATCTTCGCCGAGCTGAATATAAAAACCGTACGGACCTTTTTTAAGATACACATTCATATCGTTGTGTCGGCACATCAGCTTATTTTCATTTTGTTGGGAACGTATAGCCGTATCACTGGCATCTTTTTGTTCTTCTTCTTTAGTATCGGTAAGCGGTTTGGTATAAGAGCATTCCGGGTAATGTGAACAACCCAGGAACGCACCGTATTTGCCGAATTTTATGCTCAATCGGCCGTCGTGACATTGCGGACAGCTACGCGGATCAGAACCGTCTTCGCGCGGTGGAAACAGATGCGCTGACAATGTTTCATCTATGCGATTGATAACTTCGGTCAGTTGCAGCGGCTGTACGCTCTCTACTGTTTTGATGAACTTAGCCCAAAATCCGCCGAGCAATTTTTTCCATTCCATATTACCGGCGGAAACATCATCAAGATATTCTTCCAATTGAGCCGTAAAATCGTATTCCACGTATTTTTTGAAGAAGTTTTCCAAAAACACGGTAACAATGCGGCCACGGTCTTCCGGAATAAAGCGCAGTTTTTCAACTTTAACATATTTACGCTCTTGTAAAACCGCAATAATATTAGCATAAGTCGAAGGACGGCCGATACCGAGCTCCTCAAGCTTTTTAACCAGACTGGCTTCGGTAAAGCGCGGCGGCGGTGTAGTAAAATGCTGTGTCGGTTTAATGTCGCCTTTGGTAACTTTTTCACCGGATTCGACATTAGGTAAAATTACGTTATCGTCATCTTCATCAGCATCGTCCTTGCTTTCCTGATATAACTTTAAAAATCCGTCAAATTGAATAACCTGACCGGTAGCGCGCAGCAATATCTTATCATCGGCTGATGTCGCATCTACCACAACCTTATCCAGAATGGCCGGATTCATCTGGCAGGCAACGGTGCGTTTCCAAATCAATTCATAGAGTTTATGAGCATCGCTGTCGAGTTTTAGCTCCATTTTCTTCGGTGTGTTCATCACGTCGGACGGACGAATAGCCTCGTGCGCCTCTTGTGCATTCTTAGTTTTGTTTTTGTACTCTTTGGCGGTTTTCGGCAGATATGATGCCCCGAAATACTTTTCAATCGCCTCACGGCATGCCTTTATGGCATCTTTGGAAAGGTTAACGGCATCGGTACGCATATAGGTAATGAAACCATCTTCATAGAGTTTTTGCGCCACCTGCATGGTTTTTTTGGCGGAAAAGCGTAATTTGCGCGCAGCTTCCTGCTGCAAAGTAGAGGTTGTAAACGGCGGAGCCGGATAGCGGCTGGCCTTTTTGCGTTCTACATTAGCTATATGAAAATCCTGAGCTTCGATTTTGGCTTTGGCATCTGCGGCCTTTTCAGCAGTATTGAGGGTAAACTTTGCCAATTTTTTGCCGTCGAGATTGACCAAATGCGTCAGCATATTGGCATTGTTTTGCGTAATCAAATTTACATCGACCGTCCAATATTCTTCGGGTTTAAATTTTTCAATTTCGTTTTCACGCTCGCAAATCAGACGCAACGCTACCGATTGCACGCGGCCTGCCGATTTTGAGCCCGGAAGTTTACGCCATAATACCGGCGAGAGCGTAAAACCCACCAAATAATCAAGCGCACGCCGAGCCATATAAGCGCTGACCAAATCCTGATCGATTTCGCGCGGATTTTCTATTCCTTCTTTTACTGCTGATTTAGTAATTTCATGAAATACCACCCGCTCGATTTTTTTGCCGGCGAGCTTTTTCTTTTCCTTTAATTCTTCCAGAATATGCCATGCAATTGCTTCTCCTTCCCTATCCGGATCGGATGCAAGAATAAGTGTATCACAATCTTTGAGTGCGGCAATAATATCGTTGAGATGCTTGCGTCCGGCAGCGCTGAATTCCCATTGCATTGCAAAATCATGTTCCGGATCAACTGAACCGTCTTTGCTTGGTAAATCGCGGATATGCCCATAGCTGGCGAGAACTTTATAATCAGAACCCAGATATTTATTAATTGTTTTGGCTTTTGCTGGAGATTCCACAACGACTAATTTCATTTTTTTATCCTCTAATTTTTGCGACTTTGTTGCCGGAGTGCCGTTCGATTTTACCTGCAAATTCTAAGTCAAGTATTTGCGTGAAGAAATCGCTTTGCGATAAGCCGCAGTTTCGCAACAAATCATCGATATCCACTCCGTCGTACGAAATTAAATCCAGTAAATCTATATTTTCTGTTTTTTTATTCTCAAGCGGAACTGATATCTTTTCATGTGCAGAAATATTTACTTGATTTTTAGGTTTGTCAAGAGGAAGTGCTAAAGTTTTTTGTTCTTTGATGGTTTTGTTGTACCTCATACTTAAAGTATTAAGTATATCATCGGCACTCTCTGTTAATAACGCTCCTTCTTTGATTAATTGATTGGGACCGGCTGAACGGCTTTCCAGGGGCGAACCGGGAACCGCAAATATTTCTTTACCCTGTTCCAATGCCAGTTTTGCTGTAATTAATGAGCCGGAATGAACACTTGCTTCAACAACCAAAGTGGACTCTGTGAGACCGGCAATAAGGCGATTTCTGCGCGGAAAGTTAGAAATCTGAGCTTGCGTACCTAAAGGCAATTCGGAAATAAGCAAACCGTTATCCCGAATATTAAAATAAAGTTCGGTATTTTCCGCCGGATAAGGCACATCAACACCTGTTCCCATTACCGCTACGGTTGCACCTGTTTGGTTTTTAGCATAAAGAGAACCCTTATGAGCGGCCCCGTCAATACCTCTGGCCATACCGGAAACGACCAAAACATCGTTTTCGGTTAAATTATAAGCGATTCGCGAAGCAATTTTTCGACCGCCGATAGAGGCATTGCGCGCGCCGACAATTGCCACAGAAACCGGATAGTTTAATAAATCCGTACGTCCAATGACATATAAAATAGGAGGGGCATCATTTAATTCCAACAAATTTTGCGGATACCTACTGTCGGTATAAGCAATAATCTCTGCACCGTATTTTTTTGCTTTATCAATTTCCGCCTCAGCTGTCTTACGGGGACATAAACTTCTTTTTTGTGCGGCAAGTGCTAACGCATTTTTAACATTGCCGGCTTTGCGGATATAATTATAAAACGTTACAGGTCCTATGCCGTCGGTACATAGCAGCTGCAAGATATCAATTAATTCTTCGTTAGGTATTATCATCTCTTTTTAAAACTTATTTTACTTTCTTCACCCTTAATTAAACGAGCAATATTTGCATGGTGTCTTATTATGACCAATAAAGACAATGCACTGTAAAAAACAGCATAAATCGCTGGGCACATAAAATAAGCTATAACCGGCATAGCTGCTGCGGCAGTCAGTGCTGCCAGAGATGAATAACGGAATGCAAAAGCCATTATTAGCCAAATACCGAAAGCAATAAGTGCTATATAAGGCTGCGTCATCAAAATAAAACCGAAAGCCGAGGCAACCCCTTTACCGCCTTTGAATTTAAGCCATACCGGAAAATTATGCCCCAGAACTCCGAATGTACCGGCCAGCAATGACCCAATTATGTTGAATGGAACATTTGCCCCCCACAAGTGCATAATCGGTGTTTGCGGTAAAATTTTATAAGCAATCAATGCTGCTAAACCGGCTTTAAGTGCGTCCAATACCACAGTCAGAAAAGCTAACCATTTGTTTCCGGTGCGCAAAACATTGGTAGCCCCAATGTTATGAGAACCAATTTTGCGGATATCTCCGTATCCTGCTATATAACATAACACCAGTCCGAAAGGGATGGAACCGGCTAAATAACCGCAAATTGCGCAGAGTATAAGTGTTATCATCATGTTGCCTCCATAAAGTATTATAAGATTATTACGCTGATTTAGAAAAGATTTCAACCATATTCTCAATTTTTTTGCAAAATATAAAAACCCTGTTGAAATCGTGTAAAATAATAATGACAACACAAATAAAATGATTAACATACAAATAGTTTTAATTGATACAAGAAGAAAATGAAACCGATTTACAAAAGGATATTATTAAAACTTTCGGGAGAAGGTTGTGCCGGTGCTGAAAAAATTGGCATCGATTCGGCCGTAGTATCTCGTCTTGCGATTGAAATCAAAAAAATTAAAGAACTTGGAACGCAGGTGTGTCTTGTTATCGGTGGTGGTAATTTTTTTCGGGGTGCAAAAAATGCCGATGGAATAATGGATAGAAGCGTTGCCGATCAAATTGGAATGATGGCGACAATTATGAACGCGTTGGCTATGAAATCAGCTTTGGATGCAATGGAGTGTCCTGCAGTTATTTATTCCGGTTTGAGTATTCCGCAGGTTTGTGATACTTACAGTTTTCGTAATGCTATGTATTCACTTGAAAAAGGTAAAGTGGTTATTTTTTCCGGTGGTACTGGCAGTCCATATTTTACCACTGATACCGGAGCAGCATTGCGGGCGGCCGAAATGCATTGCGATGTTTTAATGAAAGCAACGCAGGTTGATGGTGTGTATGATGCCGATCCTCGTTATAATCCAAAAGCAAAAAGATATGACAGCCTGAGTTATGATGAGGTGCTGAAAAAACGCTTAAATGTGATGGATATGACAGCTTTGACAATGCTGCGTGATGTAAAAATCCCGATAATGATTTTTGCACAGGCGGAAGAAAATGCTATATTAAAAGCGGTATACGGACAGGTCAAACATACAATTATTAAATAAAAGAGGGTAAAATGACAGATTATAATTCTTTGAAAAACGATACAATGGAACGGATGGAAAAAACGCTGGAATCTTTGCGCAGCGATTTTGGCGGATTACGTGCCGGTCGTGCTCATGTCAGTCTTCTTGACGGTATTTTGGTCGAGGCTTATGGTAATATGTCTCCGATAAGTCAGTTAGGAACTGTCAGTGTTCCTGATGCTCGAACGCTTTCAGTCAGTGTATGGGATAAGAGTTTGGCTAAGAATGTGGAAAAAGCATTGAGAGAAAGTGACTTGGGATTAAACCCGATGAGCGATGGACAGCTTATTCGTATTCCTATTCCTCCGCTTAGTGAAGAACGTCGTAAGGAGTTGGTAAAAATTGCCGGAAAATATGCAGAACAGGCTAAAATTGCTGTGCGTAATATCCGTCGTGATGCTATGGATGAAGTTAAAAAGCTGAAAAAGGATTCACTGATTTCTGAGGATGAAGAAAAAAAATATAATAATGATATTCAGAAGTGGACGGATGATGCTGTTAAGAAAATTGATGAGCAATATGCCTCAAAGGAAAATGATATTTTGCAGGTATAAGGTGGAGTGCGGTTTTGAACGATTTACGACATATAGCATTTATAATGGATGGTAATCGCCGCTGGGCAAAACAGCGCGGATTACCTGCATTGAACGGACACAAAAAAGGTGCGGATACGCTGGTTGAAATTGCGAAAAATGTGCGTAATTACGGTATAAAATATATGACGGTGTATGCCTTTTCAACCGAAAATTGGCAGCGTTCCGAAACGGAGGTTGCGCAAATTATGGATTTGTTGCGACAGTATTTGAATGACGGTTTTGATAAGCTTAAGAAGGAAAATGCTCGTATATTGTTTATCGGTGAAAGAAATATGCTGGCGGCCGATATTGTTGAAAGAATCGAAAAAATAGAACAGGAAACTGCAAATAACACGGATGTAACGTTATGTGTGGCTCTCAGCTACGGCGGTAGACAGGAAATAGTATCAGCTGCTAAAAATATTGCCGGACTGGTTACAGCACAAAAAATATCCGTGGATGATATCAACGTTGATATGTTTGCTGGAAATTTATATACGGCCGGTATTCCTGATCCTGATTTAATGATTAGAACAGGTGGAGAAATGCGCATCAGTAATTATTTGCTGTGGCAACTTTCATACAGTGAATTATATTTTTCTAAAACGCTTTGGCCGGATTTTGATGCGGCCGAATTGTCGCAAATAATTGATGACTATACTAAGAGGGAGAGAAGATATGGTAAGTCGTAAAACGGGTGCAATGATTAAGCGGGTGTTGGCGGCAATTGTTATGATTCCGATTGCTATCGTGACGTTGTATATTGGTAGTCCGTACGTTGAGGTTTTGGCTATAACAGTCGGTGGTTTACTGGCATGGGAATGGGCAAATATGTTGGCCTCAAATGACAAGACTTCTCATTATGTTACTGCTTATATGATGAGTTTGGCAACGGCTATTTGGACTTACAACTTTGAAGTTATTCTGCCGATGATATTTATTATATCACTTATTGTTTGGGAACTGGCTGACAAAGAAAAGTTCCGCAAGCTGTTAACTTTGGGTGTATCTTATATCTCTGTCGGGGTGGCATCGCTTATTTGGATGTATCGTTCATTTGATCCGAGTGAAGGCAATTTTGATCCGCGTTTTAATTACAGTTTTATTATGATGGCTTGGTTCTTCCTGATGGTATGGAGTATGGATATCGGAGGATTAGTTGTCGGCTGTAACCTACGCGGTCCTAAATTAGCTCCGAAAATTAGTCCGAACAAAACTTGGTCAGGATTGATCGGCGGTATTTTGTTGGCTGTATCTGTTAGTATTATATTTATGTATTTCTGCACGGAAATCATGGAAATACCTTTCTACGATTTTAGTAAGTTTCGCTATATTTCTTTTTCATATAAGCCTTTGCAAATGCAGTATGAATGGAATATTGATAATCAGATGTTTTATGCTGTGTTGGCGGTTATTATAGCGTTGCTTGCTCAAGTCGGTGACTTAATAGAATCTGCAATTAAGCGTATGGCAGGTGTGAAAGATTCTTCTCGCCTTATACCTGGACATGGCGGGATTTTTGATCGTATCGACGGACTGATTCTTGCTTCTGCGTTCATGTATCTGTTTTTTATGTATATTCTATAAAGGCGTAAACAATGGTAATGATTTCAAATATCTTATACTATATACTGCCATTTATTATCCTCTTGGGGATTTTGGTGTTTGTGCACGAGTTCGGACACTTTATTGTGGCCAGAATGCTTGGAGTTAAAGTAGTGGCATTTTCTATCGGTTTCGGTAAAGAACTATGGAGCCGCACCGATAAAAAGGGGACTGAATGGAAAATCTCAGCAATACCTTTGGGCGGATATTGTCAATTTTTGGGAGATGGTGATGCTTCATCTTCAACCACAGACAAAGCTCTCAAAAAATTGACAAAGACTGAGAAAAAACAGGCTTTTGCATTGCAGAGTACTTGGAAGAAAATTTTTATTGTAGTTGCCGGTCCGCTGTTTAACTATTTATTGGCAGTATTGTTGTTTTTTGCCTTATTTTGGGGTTATGGCCGTGTTGGAGTACTATCGTATGTGGGAGAGGTCATGCCGAACAGCGCTGCGGAAAAAGCTGGTATTCAGGCCGGTGATCGTATTGTGTCTCTCAACGGTAATCCTACACCTGACTTCCTGACTCTAATTAAAGAGACGGATATGGCAACCGTCGATCCGGTTGCTGTCAAAATTGAGCGTAAAGGCAGTGTGAAATTATCTGCGGCAGATATGTCTGATTATTTGGATGCAGGCACCTTCGGTATATCGTTTGCCGAAACAGAAATCAATGAAAAGTCTGTAGAGCAAACAGTAGCAATCAGAGTTGTTGCCGATAGTCCGGCGCATAAAGCAGGGTTGATTGACGGTGATATTTTGGACGCGGTAAATGGAGTGGCAGTAACATCGTTTGATGATTTTACTCGCTATATTACTGCAAATCCGGAAAAAGATTATGAAATAAGTTATCGTCGGCAAATGACTTATAGCGCTAATTTAAATGACAGCATAAGTGAGGAAGTTGCCGGAGGCATAAAACGCCGTATGCTCGGAGTGCGATCCTCATCTGATTATAATTATGCTGAAAAGTTGGAATTTGCTAATGCGTTGCAGGCAGGCGTGAAAGAAACATATGACATTACGGTAATGACATTACGCGGGGTTTGGCAAATGCTTACCGGTCGTCGCGGCGGCAAAGACATAGGAGGAATAATTCGCATCGCCGAAATGTCCGGAGATGCAAGCAAACAAGGTGGTTTATCAGGCTTTATCTATTTTATGGGACTGATTTCCGTCAACCTCGGATTGATTAATCTGTTTCCTATTCCGGTTTTGGATGGCGGAAATTTGGTTATTTATCTTATTGAAACGGTTATTCGCCGTGAGCTTAAGCCCGAAGTTAAAGACTATATTTTTAAGTTCGGTCTATGCGTTCTTTTGGCTATCATGGTGCTGGCCACATGGAATGACATTAGTCATTTGATTAGTCGTTGGTTTTATTAACAAAGGAAATGTAAAATGAAAAAATTAATTTATGCCGGATTATTTACAAGTTTGATAGCGTTTCAGGCTAACGCTGCCGGTTACTATATTAAAAATATAGAAGTGAGCGGGTTGGAGCGTGTTGAAAGGGAGACGGTTCTATCATATTTGAATCTTAGCAGCAATAAAAATGTTTCGCAAGAAGAGCTGGATGCTTCTTTTAAGAGTTTATATAACACGGGATTGTTTAGTGATATCGATTTTGATATTTCATCCAAAAATGTATTGAAAATCAATGTAAAAGAAAATCCGATTATCGGTCAGCGCGCATTTGACGGTAATGATAAAATCAGCGATAAAGTACTGGAAAAAGAGGTGCAACTCGGACCGCGCTCGGTGTATGATAAAGCCAAAGTACAACAGGATGTCCAGCGTATTCTTGATGTATACCGCAAAACCGGACGCTATTCAGTAACGGTTGAGCCAAAGATTATCGAACACGAAGAAAATCGTGTAGATTTGATTTATGAAATCGATGAGGGAAAAGCAGCCACCATTGATAAAATCAACTTTTTAGGAAATACTCACTACAGTAATGCTGATTTGCAGGAAGCAATTGCCAGCAAGGAGAGCCGTTGGTACAGATTTTTCAGTTCGGCTGATGAATATGATGCCGAAAAACTGGATTATGATAAAGAAATGTTACGCCGCTTTTATACCAAACGCGGCTATGCAGATTTCAGTGTTACTTCAGCCATTGCCGAATTGAGCGATGATAATAAGTCGTTTATTCTTACATTTACAATGGATGAAGGTCCACGCTATAAAGTAGATAATATTACCATAATTTCCAATATTCCGGAAGTTGATATTGATCGTTTATATAAAGATCTGGAAGTTTCTAAGGGCGACTGGTACAACATTGAAGACATAGAAAAGTCAGTTAGTGAAATGACCGATACCTTGGGTAAAAAGGGGTTTGCATTTGTCGAAATCGAACCTGATTTGGAACGTGATGCAGCAAACGGTAAAGTTAATTTGACATTTACGATTAACGAAAGTGAAAGAATTTTTGTTAATCGCATCAATATTACCGGAAACAGCCGCACTATGGATGAAGTTATCCGCCGCGAATTTCGTTTGGCAGAAGGAGATGCGTTCAACATATCTAAACTTCGTGATTCCCGCCGCAACATTGAAAATCTTAACTACTTCAGCAAAGTTGATATGCAGACTAATGCTGTATCTGACAGTAAGGCTGATATAGATGTAAAAGTTGAAGAAAAATCAACCGGATATTTCAATATTGGTGTCGGTTATTCAACTACTAATGGTTTTTTGGTTCGCGGCGGTATAACTGAAAATAACTTCCGTGGAAAAGGACAAGAAGTGTCTCTTAATGCGGGTGTTTCACAAAGAACCAAAGATTACAACATCAGTTTTACCGAACCGTATTTCTTAGGCCGCAGACTGAGTGCAGGTGTTGACCTGTTCTTGGAAGATCAGGACTATGAAGATGAAGCTTCATACGATACCCGCACATACGGAACCCGTGCCCGTTTCGGCTGGCGTTATACCGATCGTTTCTTCCACTATGCTCGCTATAATTTGAGCCAAAATGATATTAAAAACGTAAAGAGTAACGCTTCTGAATATGTTAAAGCCGAGGCAGGTAAAGCAGTAACCTCATCGGTTGGCGAAACTTTTGTTTACGATCGCCGCGATAGTGCATTCAATCCAAAAGAAGGGTATTATTTATCGTTTGGTCATGATATTGCCGGTTTAGGAGGAGATACCAAATATAACCGTGTAGATGTTAAAGTCAATAAATATTACACCATTGCTGATTACTATACATTCAGATTTTTTGCTAACGGTGGATACATTGATGGTTACGGCGGAAAGAAAGTCCGTATGTCAGACAGATATTATCTGGGCGGATCTAATATGCGTGGCTTTGAGTTTGCCGGTATCGGTGCACGCGACAAACGAACCAGAGATGCACTTGGCGGTAACTGGATGTTTTATTCTGGGGCTGAGTTGACATTCCCGATTGGCTTAGATGAACTTGGCGTTAAAGGCCGCCTGTTCTACGATATGGGTACTTTAGGAAAACCGGATAACTTCAATAAAGATAAAATTGACTACAGTGCAAAATTAAGACAATCAATCGGTTTTGGCTTTGACTGGCTGTCACCGATGGGAAAAGTCAATCTTGATTTCGGTTTCCCTATTACCAGAATGGATTATGATGAGAAGGAAGTGTTCCGTTTGAACTTTGGTACCAGCTTATAGGAAAAACAATGATTGATAAGCATTTTTACAACGTCAGAGACAACGTAACCTTGGCCCAAGTTGCCGAGGTTACGTCGGCTATTTTGACCGATGCGTCGAAAGCTGCCGAAAAAATAAAAGACATAGCAACAATGAGCAGTGCAGGGGCTGACGATATTTGCTTTTTCTACGACAGAAAGGGTAGGGATAAGGCTGCAGTACTTAAAGCAAAGGCTTGTCTTACCACAGAGGATTTGCAGCAATTTTTGCCGGAGAATGTGATTGTTTTGATAAGTGAAGCCCCGAAAGTTGCCTTTATCAAATTAAATGAGTTTATGTATAGTGAAAAAACATCGCTATCCGGCATAGATGCAAGCGCTAAAATCGCGGCAACTGCCAAAATAGGCGATAATTGCTGTATCGGTGCAAATGTTGTTGTTGCCGACAATGTTGAAATCGGTGCAAACTGTACAATAGAACCGAATGTGGTAATATCCGCAGGGTGCAAAATCGGTGATAACTGCCGTATCGGTAATAATGCTTCTATAGCTTATAGTATCATCGGAGATAATTGCTACATTTACGCAGGCGCGCGTATAGGTCAAGACGGTTTTGGCTTTCAGTTGATTAGTGGACAGCATCACCGCATTCCGCAATTAGGGCGCGTTATTATCGGTAATGACGTTGAAGTCGGTGCCAACACCTGTATTGATCGCGGTGCACTGGACGATACCGTTATTGGTGATGGTACTCGCATTGATAATTTGGTGCAAATTGCTCACAATGACAAACTTGGCCGCGGCTGCATAATTGTTTCGCAAGTTGGAATAGCGGGCAGCTGCACGCTTGGCGATTATGTGGTTTTGGGAGGTCAGGTAGGATTGGCTGACCACCTGAATATCGGGAGCGGAGCTCAAGTTGCGGCTCAGTCCGGTGCTATGCGTGATATTGATGCCGGCGCGGTGGTAATGGGCAGTCCGTGCGTTCCGTTTAAAGACTACATGCGTCAGGTATCATTTTTACAAAAAAATTCGAAAAAATAGAGGATAAAATGTCAGAAAAAAAAATATATAATATCGATGAGATTATGAAAATGTTACCGCACCGCTATCCGTTTTTGTTGGTGGATAGACTGATTGTCGAAGAACCGGGTGAACGTGGTGTCGGTATCAAAAATTTAACTATGAACGAGCTGTTTTTCCAAGGACATTTTCCGGGAAATCCAATTATGCCGGGAGTATTGCAGATAGAGGCAATGGCACAGACTGCCGGATGTATTGTGATGGCGGCGGAAGGTAATTATACGGAAAAGCAACGCAGTGTTTTATTTATGTCTGTCGAGGGCGTAAAATTCCGTAAACCGGTTCGTCCTGGCGACCAGTTGCGGATGCATTTGGAAAAAGTAAAAGCACGTCGCAATATTTTCGTTTTTAGAGGTGTTTCTAAAGTTGATGACGAAATAGTTTCGGAAGCTGAATTGACCGCAATGATTATATAAAGAATAGTTAATAAGTTCTTTTTATTCGACCGGATTTAGTGCAATACACACGCTTTCCGGTCGATACTTTTATATAAATTATAAAAAACTTTATTGACAAAACATACAAAAGTGATACATTAAAAACAACCAATCATTATTGAGATATGAATATAAACAACGTAAAAAGAGCGCTTGAGAATGCCGGAATATGGTACTCAGTGCCGCTAGAGAATGACGACATCAACATTGATGAAGTGACCACGATCCCTCATGTTCAGTCGGAAATGTACAAGAAGTTGTTCGTTTTGACGACCGGTAACATCAAAGAGGCAGAAAGGGCTGTTTCTGATTGGAGCTTGTTTGCCAATGTGATACTAGATACTGGGTGTGCCAAGTATCTGCATAGGCTGAATCCGCTTAACTTGGTTCTGGTCGGCAGCAATGACATCGGCAAAGCCGTCGGAGTACTTCATGAGGCTCTGCGCTGAATTGATAAAAAGCCTTGAAACTTGGGTGTTTCAGGGCTTTTTATATTTTAAAAGATAACAATAAATTTAATGATTATTGCTAATAATTAAGCGCTCTTTTGCCAACCGCGCAGAATGTAATCACTTAATTTTTCGCTGAAAAATGAACTATCGCTAATGGCTTCGCCTTCGGCAATTTTAGCTTGGTCCAGAAGCAAACGCGACACTTCTTCCACCGTCTGTCTCTGACCCTCGTCAAACATACTGTCAGCCAGTTTGATAATCAGCGGATGATACGGATTGACTTCTAAAATGCGCGAGCTGGCGAAAGCTGTCTGCTGTTGATGATTACGCATCAAGCGCTCGAGGTGAATACTCATTTGTCCACTTTCCACAGTTAGGCTTACCGGACTGGAGGTTAATTTTTCAGTAGCCACAACCTTGCCGACTTCGTCTTTAAACAGCTCACTCATAAAATCAGTGAGCTTTTTCAGACTACCCTCGTCGGCACGCGGTGTATCGCGCTCCATTTTCAAATCCATGTCGGCCTGCGAAACGTGCTTAATCGGATATCCCTTATAGTTTGTGAGTACTTGAACCCAAAATTCATCAATTGGGTCAGTTAATAACAAAACTTCAACTCCTTTAGCTTTGAAAGCCTCAAGCTGCGGGTTGTTGCGGAGTGTCGGCACATCGTCACCGGTAATGTAATAAATGTTGGTTTGCCCTTCATTTACCCGTGATATGTATTCATCAAGCGAAGTCAGATGCTCGTTGTCGTTGGTAGAATAAAAGCGCGACAGTGAGGCCACCATCTCACGATTTGCCACATCTTCGTAAATACCTTCCTTAAAGGCAATACCGAAAATTTTCCAGAATTTCATATAGTCGTCATAATCTTCCGAACGGGTTTTCAGCTCCTTCAAAATACGTCCGACCGTGCCGTTTTTAATCTTGGCAATCAGCGCATTTTGCTGCAACATTTCACGCGAAATATTCAGCGGCAAATCTGCACTGTCGATAATACCTTTGACAAAGCGCAAATATGCCGGCATCAATCCTTCTACCTTGTCGGAGATAAACACGCGATTTACATACAGCTTTAAACTTTGTTGGCGGTCAGGCTGAAACAAATCATACGGAGCCTCCGACGGAATGTATAAAAGTCCGGTATATTCGATGTTGCCTTCGGCCTTAAAGTGCAATCTGAGCCACGGTGTATCAAAATTGCGCGAAATATGATGATAAAATTCGTTATATTGCTCGTCGGTAATATCCGCCTTGTTTTTGGTCCACAAAGCTGAGCCGGTATTCACGGTTTCTTCGCCGGCCTTACCTAAATCGAGCACAATCGGATAATTGATGTGGTCGGAATAGGTGCGGATAATGTGGCGTAAATAAATCGTATCCACATAATCTTTGGCGTCATCTTTGAGATAAAGTTTGATATCTGTACCGACTTTATCGCGTTTGGCTTCGGTAATTTCAAAGCCGTCAACACCGTCAGAAGTCCACAGCCAAGCCTGCTCTTCGCCGGCGCGGCGCGTGGTTACTTCAACTTTTGAGGCCGCCATAAATGCCGAATAGAAACCGACACCGAACTTGCCGATTAGATCAACAATCGAGCCGTTATCTTTGGCATTATTCACAAATTCCGCGGTACCCGATTTGGCGATTGTGCCCAAATGATGTACCAAATCGTCTTTATTCATACCGATACCGTTATCGCTGATCGTCAGCGTATTTTCTTCGGCATTCGGCGTAATCGTGATTTTAAACTCGCCGTTATTTTTAACGATTCCCGGATTGGTCAGCGAATAATAACGCAGTTTATCGCAGGCGTCGCTGGCGTTGGAAATAAGTTCGCGTAAAAAGATGTATTTTTCCGAATACAGCGAATTAATAACAATATCGAGAAGTTTTGTTACTTCGGTTTTGAATTTTTGTTTGCTCATAAAAAATCTCCCATATATCAACTGTTATTTATATGGGAGTAATTTTTTGCGTTCGCAAGATGTTGGGTAAATTTTTTATTAGTTTTATTTTCGGATTTCCGCCGAGCAGTTATCTCGCAAAAATTCCAGCTCTTCCAACGGCGCAACGTGCCAGACGGCAGCATAATCAAAGTCTTCTTCTGCCGGTATGACTTCCGATTCCAAAATATGCAGATATTGTTCCGCCTGTTTTTCCGAAAATGCGCAAGTATATTCCAAAAACATAGATTCAGAGAAATAACTTGATTCGGCCGGAGGAATGTTTTTGAGTAAAATATGGTCGATTTTATCGGTTTTTTGCACCGTAAATTTATAAATACAGGAATCCCCCTTAATCCCGATTATTTCACGAGAAAACTCCAGTCCCGAAGCGATTTCTTTTTGCTCTGTCGGCATACAGGCAGCCAGATTGCGGCGAATGTTTTGTGTATTATCAATTTCTTCGCGATAAAAACGGCAATATTTCGGATCGGACATAATTTTGAGTGCAGCCTTGTAATCAGGATCTCTGGCTATATAACGCTCGTCCCAACGCGGTGAATAACCTTTATTTTGAAAACGATGTAGAGCATGTGAGTATGTTTTTGCGACATCAGCCGGAAGTTCACAGTCTTGATGTATTTCTACCGAAGAATTGGTAATGCCCGTAATGTGCAAACTGCAATAATCCCCCTTTAAACCGTCAATCGTGTATATAGTGTTGACAACAACATCCTTACGTCTTAAAGGCCTTTCTTTATGAAACGGAACACAGTTTTCAAGACTTGTCAAAAATCCGTCGGGCAAAGTGAACTTATCTACTTCTACATTAATTGAGAGAATCTGCGCCTGCGCCGATTTAAAACACAGTACGGCAGACAACACAAGCATCATCTTAATCAGGTATTTTAATGCGCTCAATGTCAGCTCCTATTGCTTTAAATTTTTCTTCCAAATGTTCATAGCCGCGGTCCAAGTGATAAACGCGATTTACGATGGTTTCGCCTTCTGCCACCAAACCGGCTAAAATCAAGGCAAACGAGGCGCGTAAATCGGTTGACATCACCGGTGCCGCCGACAATTTTTCTACTCCGCGAACGATTGCCGAAGCGTGTCCATGAACATTTATGTTTGCGCCCATACGCATCAGCTCCGGAACATGCATAAAACGATTCTCCCAAATACTTTCGGTAATCATCGCAGCTCCTTCGGAAACACACATTAAAGCCATAAACTGCGCTTGTAAATCGGTCGGAAATCCAGGGTAATAGTCGGTAAACACATCCTGTCCCGCCAGTTTGGCCTTTTGAGCGTCAACAATAAATCCGGTGTCAGTCATTTCTATTTGCACTCCGACTTTGCGCAAAATGTTCAGTGGAGTTTGCAAAAATTGCGCCGGTGCATTAACTAACTCTAAACGTCCATGTGTTATAGCTGCTGCTACAGCATAAGAACCTGCTTCGATGCGATCATTGATGATTTCATGGGTAACACCGTGCAGTTTTTCTACGCCGTGAATGGTCAGGGTAGAGGTATTTGCCCCTTCGATTTGTGCACCCATCTTATTCAAAATATCAATTAAATCGGCGATTTCCGGCTCTTTAGCGGCATTTTCGATAACAGTTGTGCCATCGGCCAAAGCGGCGGCCATCAAAATATTGCAGGTAGCCCCGACCGATGCCGAATGGAAGGCAACGTGCGCACCTTGCAATTTACCGTCAACATCGGCAATCACATAGCCGTTTTTGATTTCTATATGGGCTCCCATTTGCTCAAGAGAGGATAAGTGAATATCCATCGGACGTGCTCCGATGGCGCATCCCCCCGGCAGCGAGAGTTCAACATGGCGATATTTAGTTAAAAGCGGCCCTAATACATAGTAAGAAGCACGCATTTTGCGCACATAATCATAAGGTGCCACCAAACTTGTCGGTTGCGGTGTATGATAAGTAATGGTCTGAGTTAAGTGTCCGTTACGCTCTTCGGATTTTTCTTCAATTTTTGTGCCGAGCTGCAGTAACAATGCATTCAACGATTTGATGTCGGAAAGAAACGGAATATTTTGAATCGTTACAGGCTCATCGGTCAGTAAACTGGCGCAGATAATCGGTAGGGCAGTATTTTTGGCACCACTGATAAATACTTTTCCAAACAGCGGTTTCCCGCCTATAATTTTAATCTTGTCCACGTTGGTTCTCCTTTGCTTTTTTCTTTTTACTGAGTTCAGCTTGTTGTTTCTTGCGCTTGGCAATATTTTTCTGCAAAGCTTTTGCTTCTTCTTCGAAACGAATCTGTTGTTGAGATTTTTGCTGAGGCATCTAATAGCTCCTGATTATATGATTGATAAATACAGCATATATGCACGCTTAAAAATTTGCAAGCAATGTCAATGTTTAGTAAACAGAATATTATAAGCGATACTAGGACTCAATATAAGATATAACATTGCATTTATGGTGCATCATGAAAGACCATCTGTGCTTTAAGTAATGCAGATAGACAATGTTGCGTAGCATCACTTCTTGTTATCAAACTTTTATAATCATTGAGAAACAGTCCTAAAAGAGGTTTCATTTCATGAACTACTTGACCTCTGGCATTTTCTCTGAAAGGGATTTCCTGTAGTAATCGCACGGTATCCAATTGATTTTCCATGCGTAACAGAATCTTATTATATAATTCATGGTCTTTATTTTGAAGGGCTAATGCAGCCTCGCTTAAACCTTCTACATACGAACAGCTGCCTGCGCTCAGATGGAACATTATGTTATCAATATAAATATTAAGTTGCTTTTTGAGATAATCATACATTAACGGGTCTTGGTAGTGTGCGTATTGATGTGCGGCCACTTGCGTTCCCCAATGGAAAAAGTTGCCTAAATAAGAATCGCTGTATTTGTCGTACATGGTTTTATTTAATTGCGGAATTAAATTCGATATCGCCTCATCATCCGGATGAAAAATGTTATACATTGTAAGTGCCAGCCATGTTTCGCCGTCATAATAAGGAGATGTTGTTTTATCGTATGGAGACCGGTATACTCCGATGTCGGGATTAAATAAAGAAACTAATGCATTTTTGAGATCTATCCGGAATGACTCAAAGTCATCACTTTTTGTTTCTTGCTCATAATATAAAACAGCCAAGAGGGCCAAAGCCGTAGCACCTGAAGATATTTTATGCTGATTATCAGCAATTAATTTACCGTTCTGATAAGAAACTGTCGCAGATTGTGCATATTTCAGAAAGTTTTTGATAAGCGGCTGCAAAGATGCGTCGTGTGTAACGTAATATGCATACGCTAAACCATATCCGGATCCCATTTCACGCACAATATTATTTTTTGCAGAAGATATTCCTTTTCCAAAGTCTATCTTATAAGTAATATGTCCATCAGGTTGAAATAATTTCTTAAATGCAGAGAGAGCTTGCTGTATGCGTTTTTCATCTTGTTTTATCATAAATCTGAAATCTCTTATGGTTTCAGCCGGAAGATAATAAACTTTAAATCGATCCGAAAAAAAGTTTTCTCTGATATGAGCTTTTTTCTTTAATCTCAACCAGAATTGCCACGGTGCAGGATTTTTTTTCCACACACTCGGTAAAAACAATCCTCTTTTTTTTATGTTATTATCATCCTCATATGTTAAATAAAGACCATGCTGAAAAGGTTTTAATTTATGCACGATATCTTGTTCGGTGCGAAATAACAGAGGTTTAGGTTCATTGAGAATAGTAATATAAAAATTAAAGTCTGGATTATCAAATTCTTGCTGCGTCAGTTTGGGAAAGCGCGGATCATTAAAAGCAGCATTGTGAGCGGCATCTATAATGGCATACAACAGAGGTTTCGGGTTATTAAAGTTTCCTTGACAGCCTCGCAGTGTATTGCCGATATTGAGGGTGGTATAAACAACTTTGTTTGCACTCCATTTAGCCGGATAATTCCTTAAATCCGGATACTTGATTTTCTTACCGTCCAATACATCTTGGATTGTTTGTTTGATTAACTCAGAAATCAACTTACGGTCTGCCCGATTCATTATTTTGCCGTTATCGGTGATATCAGCCTGTTTAGGTGCATCAGTATTAACTGATATCTTATGCTTCGGAAAATAAAAGCACACAACTACTGCAGAAAAAACAATAGTTAAAATAACAGCAACGGCAAATATGTATTTTTTCATAAAAACTCTCTTTTCTTTCTTTTTAGCTATCATACCAATCTTAAGGTGTCAATATGTTAATGAAATTGAAATGTAAAAAGTTTGCTAAGAGCTGCTGCATAAGATATATAAAACCACAGTCATTACTCAACATGCGCAGTATATAATATTGCGGTTATGCCGCACTGAGCTGCAAGTAAATGTCTCAATGCTATTGCTGTTACGCCTCGATTCCGTAAGGAACTGTCAGGTATTGTTATATTAAGATAAGAATTGGAATATTCCATTATTTTTTGCTGACGCAAAAAAGGATGACTTTGATATTTTTTAACAAAATTATTTAATACAGCTTAATTTTATAGTTAAAGTCCTTTATATACATAATTTATGGGCTCTTAATAAATATTTTGCAAAAAATGCAAAAAAAAATAAAAAAAGTTCTTGCATTTTATTTTTTATATGATATTAAATAACCTGTTCGCATATAGTGCGGGTATAGCTCAGGGGTAGAGCGCAACCTTGCCAAGGTTGATGTCGTGGGTCCGAATCCCATTGCCCGCTCCAATTAAGACGTAAGATGTTGTTCTTACGTCATTTTTTTTACAAAATATCCGAGCAGAGGTGTTTTTTTGGGGGTGATACACCGAGGTGATACACCAACGTGCTACACCGATAACGCCAAAAGAGAGGTGACATCAATGTTCGGGTTCAATCGTCTGGTGAGACGCAACCACACTTATTACATCAGGGCTAAAGTTCCCGATTCGCTACAAATTCTTGCTGGCAGGCGTGAGTTCAAATACACTTTACATACGAATAACTATTGGGAAGCACTTGCGTTGCTGCGTAAAGAGAGTTATAGAATAGACCTGAAGTTCAACTTATTGAGGCAAATGGCGATGCTGATAAAAGATGGCAAAATCAAAATGGACTTGGCGGATGTTGATAGAATCATAGTCCATAAATTAAAACAACTGGATGAAGTTTTTGAAATTAAGTATGACAGCATAATGGAAGATACATTTGATGCTGATGCTGTTAAAATGTTTCCTGAAAAAGAATTTGAAGAAGAAAAGAAATTACATCCTGATACGACTGAAAAATATTACGAAATAGAAAAAGCCGAAGAATATTTCCAAGGTTATGTGAAAGATGTAATTGACAGCAGACCAAATCCGAGCATAGCAAAACAATTTAACCGAATTATTGATGAAGATATACCTCTTATCAGTAATGCTAACGAAATTGAAAAACCGCAGATGATGTTGTTATCGGCAATGCGTGGTGTTGATAAATTTGTGGATAGCAAAATTACCAGTTTACAAAATGACACTCCGTTAAGTTCAAATTTACATCCACGAGTTCGGCACTGCTTAATTGCTGTTGATAAGCAGCGCACGGAAGAAGTTTTAAAATCGCAAAAATCACAAACCAAGTGGCAAGATATTTTTAATGAACTGAAGGAGCGCAAAAAAAATATCAGTAACATTACCAACTACAGTTTAGAGCAAAGTTTTAAAAGGCTACAAATAATTTTTGGAATTATCGGTAAAAAATATATTGAGGATATTACGTACAAAGACTGCCAGCGTATCAGCGACATAATTTTTAAACTGCCTGTAAGGCTACACACAATAGTGAAAAATCCCGAAAATTTAAAAGCCAGTGATTTCAAGGCTCTGTTTGAAAAGGGATACCCAACCGTGTCTAAAACGAACGCAATCAAGTACCTGCGCCAGTTCAAAGAGTTGCTCCGCTTTGCAAAAAGGAGGCGTTATATCATTGAAAGTTTAGATGACGATGTAGATATTCCGAAAAAAGAGCAGGAAAAGAAAATAGATGGGTTTGGCGAAAATGAGTTGAAGTTGATATTTAACCCTTTAACGTACCCACGGAAAAAGGACTTGCGGAACTACCATAACTATTGGATACCGCTGATAGCACTTTACACAGGATGCCGCCTGAACGAAATAGCCCAGTTATATGTTGCGGACATCAAGTATGACAACAAAATATGGTACTTCCAACTGACCGATGAGCGAGAAGACCAGCACCTTAAAACACGGCAATCAATGCGAATCATCCCTGTTCATCCGAAGTTGAAGGAGATGGGATTTATTGACTTTGTTAAATCTATGCGAAATGCGAAACAAGAGCGATTGTTTCCTAAATTGAAGTATCATGAGACAAAATATTATCGCTCACAAGTATCACATTGGTTCGGCAGATATTTGGATAAGATAGGATTAAGTGGTTTCAATTACACATTTCATAGTTTAAGGCATACAGTCAAACCATTCTTGCGTGATTGCGGTGTACCACAGGAATATCAAAATGCTTTATGTGGATGGTTAGCGAGAGATACAGGTGAAGAAGTATATGGCGGAGCATTCAAATTAGAGAATTTGTATAAAGAAATTTCAAAGTTGAAGTATCCGTTTTTGGAACAAAATTTGAAGTTAATAAAGGAGATGAATGAATAAAGGGGATGAAAAATCATCCCCCTTTATATCAAATTATACATTATTCGGCAGAGGTTGTTTCTTTTTTGCTTTTAGAAGCGGATGCTTTGCTGCTTGATTTACCTTTACCAGACTTTTTCCCATTACTGTTACCATCGTTAGTGTTTGAAGAACTTGCCTTTTTCTTATCCAAATATGAGAGAATTTCTTTCTTAAAGAAGTCAGCATCAACTTTTGCCTTCAAATCTTCAAGAATTTCAACAGGTTTAAATGCACCTTTTTTAACAGTATTTTTCCAAATCGGGAATGTGCCGCAACGCAGAATAACTGTTGTATAATCTTCCATATCCTTCAAAATTCTAACGGTCGGAGATAATTTCATAGCATTATCAATATTGTGCTGATAATAATTTATATTCATCGCAATATTATTTTTAATGCTTGCTTTAACTTTTTCCATTTTAGAATTATTTAATACATCAGAAGCAACTTTATCGCTCCATCCTTCATAAGTAATAGTTTTCTTCGTGCTATTTTCTTGATTATTCGCCATTTTTTTAATCCTTTACAAATAGAGTTGATATACAAAAATTGTATAATTTAAGTATATTTAATGTTTATTCCGAGCAGCATTTTTATTCAATACAATTAAAAAGATGTTAATTTTATATACTTTTTCACAGACGAAATGATTTAAAATTATAACTATTGATTATGTATTTGTTTCATTTGAAAATATTTTTTATATCAGATTATAAAATTTATATAAAAAAATGATGCTGATGTATGTAAAAATAGACTACAGTCATACATAATACTTTCAAGGTGTAAAGATAACATATAAAAATTGTAAAAATTACATATAAAAGTATTGACATTTTACAATTTGTAAAGTATAACATAATAAACTTTACAAATTTAAGGAATATGAAAATGAAAATGCTTTATGTAAGAACTTCTACCACACATCAAAATGATGCTCGGCAACTTGTTGACAATGATTATGATAGAATATTTGAGGATAAATTATCTGGTAAAAATACAGACAGACCACAATTACAGTTAATGCTTGATATTATCAGACCAAATGACAGAATAGAAGTTCATGAAATGTCAAGATTAGCACGCAATACTCGTGATTTATTGGAGTTGGTTGATACAATTACTAAAAAAGGTGCTACAATTCATTTTAAGAAAGAGAATTTGACATTCAGTAGCGACACAAATGACCCAATACAAAAATTGATGCTGACGATGCTCGGTGCTGTTGCTGAAATGGAAAGAGAGTTAATCGCATCTCGTGTGCGTGAAGGAGTTGCTTTAGCGAAATCTGAAGGAAAATATAAAGGCAGAAATAAAAAACTGTCAGATGAACAGATAGAAATTGTTAAAGATATGTATGCCAAACGCTACTCACTGACTAAAATAGCAAAAGAATTACATATAAGCCGACCGACATTATATGGATATTTGAAAGACATTGAGAAAAAATAATCAGTTAGAAAATAAAAAATGGGAAGTATGGCGATAACTTCCCATTCGGCACATTTTTTGGAATAAACATTAGTGCCTATGGAACAGAACATTATATCAGTCATAAATGGAGTTAATAAACTTATATCTATGTCCTGTTCCAATTCTTGCTTAATATTATTTTAATTCCTTAATTACATCGTTTGTAATGTCTTTTCCGCCTGTTACCATAGATGTATTGGCAAATACAAAATTACATCCGTGCTGTTTGGCTACTCGGTCAATAAGTGCTGTGATTTCAGCATCAACTTCTTTAAGACGATTATTGTATTCCTGCTTAATAACCTTTTCTTTTTCGCTGGTTAATTTACGATACTGATTTGCTAATTTTTGATGTTTTACCGCATCTGTTTCGGCATCAATCTCTTTATTAACCTCATCTATCCATTGCGTAAGTTCATTTAGTTTTACTTCATTATCCTTGCGAATGGCATTTAATTTCGGTGATTGCTCTAAAACTTGCTCCAAATTAACCACAGCGATTGATGGTGTAAAAATTGATTTAACATAAACACCGCAAGCAAATGCTGCCAATAATGCGACCAAAATAAAAAAGTGTTTTAATTTAATTTGTATCATCTTATTCTCTGTTTAGAATATGGGGAGATTATTATAATCTCCCCGATTATCCGTAATTAAAACCCGAATGTTACACCGACATTATATGACATACTGTTGTTACCGCCATAAGCAACACCAGTATTCAATAACACCTTCTCCGTAACATAATGGAAACCACCGATAGCAAATGCTTGGTTGTTCTCATAACCGCCCATTGCCGCACTTAATTGTGTTTGGTAGGTAGAACTTAATGGTTTTAATGCCGCCAAAGCGTTATTTGCTGCCAAACCTTTTTCCATTTTATTTTCCAAGTGATTGATATTGTGTTCTATATCGTTAAATCTTGCTTCATTGGCAATTTGTGCCGAAGTAAAATCACGCTTAATACTACCGACAGCAATATCCAAATTATCCAACGATTGTGCTACCGTTTGATTATTTTTAATATAATTCTGCTGTGTGTAATGTGTTCTGTTTCCGATAGCACCTGCCAAAGCAGTTACGTGTTCTTCAACAGTTGTGTTTTGACCAAGGTTTGCTCCACCGTTTTCAACACCGACTTTTGCGGCAAGTCCGTGAATTTGACCGATTGTCGCATCCATATTGGCAATCGCCTTTGTAACGGTTGAAGCATTTTGTTTTGACGATGACGGAATATCATTCTTCAAGTTACCTGTTGTTGAACCCGAAAAGTCCGCAACATCACCAAAATCAGCACTTAAATCAGCAACTGTTGTATCCATAGCATCCAAACGAGCATTTGCTGTTTGAACGGTTGCTATGTCGGCAGCAGTTATTCCACTGTTCAAGACCGCCATTTGTTCGGTTGATAAAGCATCTTGCTTGGCATCAATCAATGCGGCATATCCTTCGTATGCGGCAACTTTTGCTGCCGTAATACCGGAAGACATAACCGCTGAACCTTTGATGTCCGAAATATCTGTTTCCGCTTGTGTCATTTTACCTGTTAAAGCTGATACGGCATTATCATTGGAAGTTTGATAAGAACTTAATGCTGATTGTGTCGCATAAGTATTGCCTGCTTCTGTCTTGGTAAGCATATCACTAATGGCTGTTTGCGTAGCATATTTACTGTCTGCTTCATCTTTGGTATAAACATCAGCCGAATTTGCTTTGCTGGCAACAGTCGTTTGTAATGCTTCTAAATCAGACTGATTTGCTTTGCTATCTACTGTATCACTTAAATTAGATACCGTTGTTTGAAGTGCGGTAACGGTAGAAGCATCTGCTTTATTGTTCAACTCATCTTTCGTGGCATAAGTATTTCCGACTTCTGTCTTATAGGTATTAAACGCAGAAGTATCTACTTTGCCGTCTAATTCTGTTTTCGTGGCATAAGTATTTGCGATATCTTCTGTTTTAGCATATCCGGTTAGTTTTGAATTTATTGTGCTGTCTAATGTGTCAGACTTTACATATTCATTAAGTTTTGTATCCATATCATTTTTAGAATACACATCATCAGTTTTAGCATAACCGGATAATTTACTATCCAAAGCATCAGACTTTACATAATCATTTAGAGATGCTTTTGTTGCGTATGTTTCCGCTATATCTGATGTCTTGGCATAAGCATCTAAATCTGATGTTTTAGCATAACTACCGAGAGTCGTTGTAAGGTCATCAGATTTAACATAACTTCCGAGTTTCGTATCTAAATTATCAGATGTTACATAACCGCCCAATTTTGTATCAATATCATTTTTTGAATATACATCACCAGATTTTGCGTATTCATTCAACGAATCTTTTGTTGCGTAGGTAGATGCTATATCTGATGTTTTAGCATAAGCATCTAAATCTGTTGATTTGGCATAATCATTTAACGTTGCGCTTAAATCATCAGATTTAACATAGTCATTTAGCGATGTTTTAGTCGCAAATTTATCGTCCGCCTGTGTTTGTGTATAAACATCAGCAGTTTTGGCATAATCCGTTAAATCAACATAATCACCTACTTCTGATATTTTTACATAACTTCCGAGAGTTGTGTTGATTTCATCTTTGGTATAAACACTATCTTTTGTGGCATATCCGCCAAGCGTTGTTCCCAAACTTTCAGAAGTTACATAATTGCCGAGAGATTCTTTGGTGGCATAGGTATCACTAACAGAAGTTTTGTATTCATTAAACGCAGATGTATCCACTTTGTTGCCCAATCCGGTAGTTAATGCTTCTTTGGTAGCGTATGTATCTGCCACATCAGATGACTTGGCATAACTGCCTAACTCATTTTTTGTAGCGTAAGTTGTTCCTGCTTCAGTTTTTGTCAGCATATCACTGATTGCTGTTTGTGTAGCATATCTAGCATCAGATTCGCTTTTGGTATATGAATCACCTGTTTTGGCATAAGTGCTATTTGCTTCAGTTTTAGTTAGCATATCAGTAATAGAATCTTTTGTGGCATAAGTTTCCGCAACATCAGATGATTTAGCGTACGGTGTTAATGCTGAAGTCAATCCACCAGTCGTAACATATCCGCCAAGCGTTGTTCCCAAACTTTCAGAAGTTACATAATTGCCGAGAGATTCTTTGGTAGCATAAGTATCACTAACAGAAGTTTTATATTCGTTAAATACAGATGTATCTACTTTATTGCCTAAACCAGTCGTCAATGCTTCTTTGGTGGCATATATATCTGCCACATCAGATGACTTAGCATAACTGTCTAACTCATTTTTTGTAGCGTAAGTTGTTCCTGCTTCTGTCTTTGTTAACATATCACTAATATCAGATGATTTTGCGTAACTACCTAATGCTTCTTTTGTGGCGTATGTATTGCCTACTTCTGTCTTATATTCGTTAAATACAGATGTATCTACTTTATTACCTAAACCTGTGGTCAATACCTCTTTTGTGGCATATGTATCTGCCACATCAGATGACTTGGCATACGGTGTCAATGCCGTATTTAATCCACCGGTTGTTATATATCCACCGAGTGTTGTTCCTAAACTTTCTGATGTAACATAACTTCCGAGAGACTCTTTTGTAGCAAACTTATCATCTGTCTGCGATTTGGTGTATACATTATCATACACATCTGCTGTTTTGGCATAAACTGACATATCAGCGATACCAGCATTATCTAAATAATCATAAACACCTTTTGCTGTTATCAATTCATTATCAGTTGATGAAGATGAAATACTGGTCGCAATAGTATTAGCAATCGCTGAACCTTCGGTAGAAAATGTCAATTCACTAAATGTTTGTCTTCCTGTAAATGTGTTTGTTTTATTTGTTTCAGCAAGAAAAACTACTGGAGTACCATATGTTTTAACCAGATATTGTGTTGATGAACCAGTACCATTTCCAGCCCATCCTAAACCCAGTTCCGCTCTTGCATTTTCACTAAACAATAATCCAGCACAAACTGTGCTTAATAATAAGCAGTTTCTTAATATATTTTTTTTATTCACATTGATAAACATTTTATTCTCCATAAAGCAATTAATTTTACACATTATGTTTGTCAGAAAGATAATCTCTTAATGTCTTTTCTAATTTTTTATGAAAAGGATAATACTGTTCATAATTACTTGGAGTATTTTTATCCTCATCATTAAGATTTCCATCCCAAATATAATCCTCAATTACTTTATTCTTTAAGGTGTTATATTCTTCCTGTATATCACTTGGTAATTCACTAATAACATCTTTTACACCATCATATTTTAGAAGATATAATTCATTCATATCTATGCCACCACCAGCATTTTCAAATTTTTGTTCAAGCAATGTATTAAACTCATTTTGTATATTATCTAATAAAACATCACATAAATCTTTTACTTGATTACTCATTATATTAACTCCATAAAATTAGACCTAAATCGGATTTAACATAAATGGGCGTTTTTGTTGAATTGATACAGTATATCTGTTTGTATTATTGTTTGAAATTACTTAAAAGTGCTGAAATGCCGTAAATATATGGCTTACAATTATATTTTATGCTCTCTATATGACTTAAAAGAATCCGGTTAATTAAGCCAAGATTTTAGTTGATTTAAACGCCCCTTTAATTTGAGGAACTTTTTGATATGAAAATTCAGTTAAATCAATAAATAAAAGTGTAGAAAGATGAAGGAAATATTATGACAACATACGGATATATTCGGGTCAGTACCGAAAAACAATCTTATCAGCATATGGAGTATGAAATCAGCGAATACGCTGCTAAAAATAATATGAAAATAGATGAATGGATTGAGGAAACAATATCTTCTCGCAAACCGCTACACAAACGAAAACTCGGTGAATTATTGGATAAACTCCAACCGAATGATATTTTAATCACCAGCGAATTAAGCCGTATCAGCCGCAGTGTGCCTGAAACT
>JAFSWL010000047.1 GCA_017444525.1 Alphaproteobacteria bacterium | reverse complement strand
TGCCTTGCAGAAAACCCCGTATTTATACGGGGATGAATGTTAAGGCGTTAGAATAACGCCGCTCCGCACTGAAAGTGCGGTCAAACCGTAAGGTTTGTAGCGTTAATAGTACCACCAGTTTACTGGTGGATATCTATTATTATGCCGCATTGAACTTGGTTTTCGGCTGTCTGCAGCGTGGGCATTTCCAATCTTCAGACAAATTTTCAAAAGCAATGCCGTTATTTTCTGCAGGGTCGTAAACATAACCGCAAACCGAGCAAATATATTTTCCACTCTTGGTTTTGAATACTATCTCACCAACCGGCAACGTTTTTGGAGGATTATTTAAATCTACCACACGTTTGGCTTCCAAATTCTCATAACCCAGAGGTGTATGCGTTCCCAAATAAACGGTCGGATTATGGCTGACAAACTCACGAACTCGGTTTAAGGTTTCACGAGCAGTAGCTTTGTCTTCATACACTACCGATAACTTATTAGCATAAAGGGCTTCATCGGTATAAGTTATGTCTCCTTCAAACATATAAAACAAACCGTCATCTTCGGCAATCACTAAACTGTTGCCATTAGTGTGTCCCTTTGCCTTTATGTAATAAACACCATCTACTATCTTCTGACTTTCCGGAAAGTTATGATACGCTCCATCGGTAAAATAAACAGGAATAACATTTGGAATATTTTTGATTTCATCAGCATTACATTCTTCGGCATTCACGTATATTTTAGCATTTGGAAAACTCTTTAATTCTCCCGTATGGTCAGCGTGCTTATGGGTAATCAAAATCTTGGCTACTTGTTCAGGCTTATATTCCAAATCTTTCAGTGCCTCCATATAAGATTTGATGTCCTTACCTGTATAAATCATCGTGTCTTCATCCGGAGATTCTTCGGGCGTTCCGGATGAAAATCCTGTGTCAACCAAAATTACTTCATCCCCTGTATCAATTACATAATTCTGCAAACCGGAGCGATATTTCATGTTAGCATCAAATTTATCCGCACCGTCTTCACCGCCAAAAGCAAAGCATTGTGTCATAAACCCATTGCTTCTGAATTTTACTGCTTGTATCTTCATATCATAGTTCCTTTATTAAAGTAGTTCTGCAATTTTTGCTTCTACGTCTTTCATATCCGCAGTCGGCTCAAAACGCTCAACCACAACCCCGTCACGATTGACCAAAAACTTGGTAAAGTTCCATTTGATATCCGGTTTTGTTGCCCAATCTTTATCCTCTTTTGCCAGCATTTCGCCTAAAAGTTTGCTGTATTGATGTTCTCCAAATCCGGCAAAACCTTTTTGCGCTTTCAAATAAGTATAAAGCGGCAATTCGTTTGCCCCGTTGACATCAGATTTTTTCATCTGCGCAAATTTGGTATTGTAATGAAGTTGGCAAAACTCATGAACCTCATCATCTGTTCCCGGTGTTTGATGCCCAAACTGGTTGCATGGAATATCTATTATTTCCAAACCTTTATCGTGATACTTTTCATAAAGAGCTTCTATTGCTTCATATTGCGGGGTAAATCCGCATCCGGTAGCGGTGTTGACAATCAATACCACTTTGCCCTTCAAATCAGCCAGATTCAATTCTTCACCGTTTGGTTTCGGCACATTATAATCATATATACTCATTTCTTTCTCCTTATTTTCGTTGGTTTAATCGTAAAAGCGTGGCTTTCATCAATGAATGTCATAACTTCATCATCTTTCAATGTATCGTCCAAAGCGATACAAATCCAATTTTTTTTAAACGAAGGATAAAATCCTTGTTGTTTCAATAAAATTTGCACCTTTTCTTCGGTTAATTTGACATGAATAATTTCTGTTTCACCGCTTATGTTTTTATCCAATTTCTCCGCTTTGGTGTTCATAATCATACCATACCATTTATTATTATCAGGATTTTTGAATACACCAAAGCCCGGTTGTTTCTTGAATAAAAACTGCGGATTATCCCCGTATTTGTTCTTAATCAGCGTTGCAAGTCTGTTAGATTGGGCGGTTATAAAAGGCAGACAGATAAAGCATTTATCTTTGATATCTTCCAGTATTTGTTGATAAGCAAATCTGACTTCTCCGGCAAAACCTCCCATATTTTCTACTCGTAACGGCAAAAATTCTTCATCTGTGGCAATTTCATAAACCTTTCCGCTGACATTACCTTGCTTATCAACAGAAACATCGGCTCTGAAATCGCCATTTTTAAAAATTTTCTGTAAAGTATATCCGTCTGCTTGTTTTTCAAAACCATACGCTTCCAACTTTGCAAAATCAACAACTGCTTTTTTGAAAATTTCAGATTCTATACTCATACAAATCTCAATTAATACTTTTCTTTTGTTCCTTCCAAGGCTTTGTTTAACAAACCCCGAAGTGTTACCAGTTCATCATAAGATAAGTGTATACAGCCGTCAAGCGCTTGAGGTATAGTTTTGGCTTTTTCTTTTAATTTGTTACCTTTATCAGTTAAAGAAATCTGCACAACGCGTTCATCGGCTTTCAAGCGCTCACGGCGGACAAATCCTGATTTTTCCAGCTTTTTCAAGACAGGTGTTAAAGTGCCGGAATCAAGATAAATCTTTTCACCCAAGCTTTTTTCTTTCATTTTGCCAAACTCCCACAATACCATCATTACAATGTATTGCGTATAGGTTAAGCCAATCTTTTCCAAGGGCTTACGATATATTTTAATAACCTCTTTGGCACAGGCATAAAGCGGAAAACACAATTGGTTTCCGAGCTTTAAGACTTCAGATTTGTCCGCTGATTTAACCATTATTTTTTCGCCGGTTCCCATTTGCAACGAACAGGTGAAACAATGCTGCCCTCTTTCTTTAATTCGGCAAACGCCTTATCCACGGCTTTGCGGTCAAGTCCTGACATTTCAGCCACTTTACCGGCATTAACCGGCTCACCTGCTTTTTTCATTGTTTCTAATACAATTTCTTTATCGGTCATAATTCTTCTCCTAAAAAATTAAAGCTGTTGCAAAATCCAGTTTTGCTCGCCGATGCACTCAATCAATTCAAGCTGTTGCTCGCCCCAATACATATCTTCTTCTTCGTCTTTGTAATAATCTTTAAGCAAATCATAAGTTGTGATGTCTTCTTCGGCATTTTTCAACACATCTTTAAGCCAAGCCAAACCGTCAACGGATACTTTCAGGTCATGTTTTACCCAATCAATCGGATTTTCAAAAACTTCGCCTGCTTTTTTTGTTTCAAGTTTAACTTTACCGCCCAAATCCAAAATGCGGTCAATACATTTTTCAACATAACCGCGTTCTTCGGTGGCATGTTCGGCATATTTTTCAGCCAGTTTTGAAAAACCTTTAGCCGCAAATACACGTGATTGAATAAGGTGTCCATCGGCTTGTTGTGCTAAATCCGTTACAATAACCTGCAAATCTGCAATAATCTTTTCGTTTGACATCGTTTTTACCTTTCTTAAAATAAATTGCACACAATTTAATTATGTTCAATATCATTGATATAAATAAAAATTTGTAATGTCAAGAGACTTTCGCAAACAGTTCCTATTATTTTCATAAATATTCATATACAGAGCAAGGATTTGTTATGAAAGTGCTGATTGAAACACTAAACAACCGCAAAGGTTATAAATTCTTTGAAAATCGTGAAGACTTTTCTCAATATGTCGAAAGGCAGATTGGCAGACCAGCAATGCCGAAATGCAAAACGTAGCTTTAAGAATTGGACCTGATAGACTGATAAGCCAACGCAGGTCACATTTTGCAATATTTAGCCGAAGAAAATTATCCTATATACGGCAAAACTTTATACAGCAAAACTTTTGGGGAGGAACACCTGAAAATAACTACGGCTTCAGCGCTTCAAACATTAAGTAAAACATCGAAAGCATAATTAACCGGTTTAATAATGATTGTGGTTTGAGTGATGGAAATACAAGCAGCTAATTTAACACCGGCGCAAACAGCGGACAAGTCTCTACAAATTCCGACTATACGGTCAACACTGAAAATTTAGTTGGCTAAGTGAAGAAATCTGTGACGGCAGAGTTTATTAAGCTTCGAGGACATAGCAAACAAAATAACTTTATCTCTCAAAGTAAAACAACAAAAGGTTAGTAATTATAATTTAAGCCGAGAGGTTTAACTCGGCTTGATGTTGTTATTAGCTATTGTTCAACAAATAAAAGGACTATTTAATTGTAACAACATCTACATCTATTTTGGTTGGTTCATTGGCTTCCTTATCAACTTCGCCCATAATTTCGACAGTTTTTTCAGGGGTTACTTTTACATCAAGCCAATCTTCATCATCAATTTCTACCACAATTTCTCCGGTGGTATCTTTGAAAGTGTATTTTTCATCCCCCAAACTATTGACAATGTTTCCTTGTAAAACAACTTTAGCATCATCATTTAAGTTTAATGCTTCTTGCACGGTTATGATAGCAAGTTGATTAGCATTTGGTCCTTCAAAACCACCCGTTGTTTGTGCATTTGCTATATTCATTGATGCATACATTGCGAATAAGGTCAAAAGTATTTTTTTCATTTTATATCTCCATAATTCATTAGAAACATTATAAAAATAGCAGACTTTTTTTCATTGTCCATCCAAAATATCTCATTTTGATAAAAAGGTATGTATATAATATTTAATTTTAATACACTCAGTTATTCTGATTGCGCAAAATTGCAAATTGTATTGCTTTTTGTTCAGTTATAAAATATCATCACGAAAAACATCGGGAGAAATAAAATGAAACATTTAGTCAGTTTATGCTGTGCTTTGTTAATGCTTATGGCTTGTTCTAAACAGCCTGATAACAATATTGAAGCACATAAAGCGGCAATGAAACGCTTTGAAACCATGATTAACACAGCAGATTCAAATATTGCCAAAGAACTTGTTGCCAATGATGCTCCGTTCTACACACCTGCATCGCCGGCACCTCTTTACGGCGGAGAAGGATATCTTTCGGTTGTTCATTGGATGCGTCAAAGTTTTCCCGATGTTCACTGGAAATTAGAAGAAATGGTTGCCGAGGGTAATGTTGTCGCTGTTCGTTGGACGTTAAGCGGCACTCACAATGGCGAGTTTATGGGAATGCCAGCCACAGGCAAACACTTTTCCACTTCTGTTATGAACTTCTACTATTTCAACGATGAAGGCAAAGTTGTTAATGATATTGCTGCCGAAGGTATGATTGGAATTCTTCGTGGCATCGGTATGTTGGATAAGTAAAAACCGCCACAGGTTTGTAATGATAGTGACATTGTATACGTTATGTCTACGTATCGCTAAATTAAGGAGGCTTTTTAGCCTTCTTTACTTCTACAGATAAAATAAGATTTTTCATTTTATATACAGGTTTGTTTTTATGTTTTTCTTATTTTAAACTTGATAAATATCCTGTTTTATGTTAACAGATGTTTCTTCAATAGTGCTTAGAATTATAGGAGCTGTTCTTTTACTTATTGTACCGGTAATCGGTTGGATAGGCTCTATTTTCTTAATCGTTACACTATTCACAGATAAAAAGAATAAAGAAGATTATTACTGTACCGAATGTGATTCTTTGTTAATCAGAGACGGAGTTAAAATAAGTGAAAAGCAACAAGAAATTCTTTTACGCAGAGAAGAAAGTGGGGCTGTAGAATGTGATTCTTGCGGTAAAACTTACAAAGTCTTAAATATTCATCATGACACTATGTGCCCTTTTTGCGAGTATGTAAACAAACAAGTTTAGATTTTCCTACTTTTATCCTTCACGCCTTAGATTTGCTTTAGTCAAATTTAAGGCATGCCCCGAAGGGTATGACCGCCGGACTTTCAATTTTTCAATGCACTTTTGCTATGCGACTAATAGGATTGCCCAAAGACATACTCGCCTCCTTCATTTTGCTCAAAATGACGTGTTTTATTTTTTTATCACACCAACGGCTGTCGTCGGCACATTTTTCACAAGCAAAAAATGTGATAGCTATATTTGTGATAACATAAATTACCTTTTAGAGATGTTGTGCATTGTCCCACAAAAGTTGTTTATTGCAAATAATTCCTTTATTACAATAAATTACAGATAAGCCCCAAAGGGTAAACTTTGCCTTACGTCATAGGCGATATAAAATTCCGGCGGAATTTCATATCGTTTGCTGATTTTCCATAATGTTCACAATTTTAACATAAAAATCCTCATCATTTATCAAGTTCAAAAACGCCCTGCACTTTTGTATGCAAGGCGTTTCTGGTGTATATTTCAGCCGCCATTAAGCGGTGTTTTAACGTTTTTAAGCGTCGGCTTCGTCGGTGCGCGGCTCAACCACTGCCTCATCTGCCAATGCGGCATTTTCGGCTTCGGCGTCAATCACGTTGTCGTTATCCTCGTCGATTTCCTCATCGGTGCCTTCATCGGCATCAAGTTTAGTTACAGAAACAACATTCTCATTTTCCGCCGTACGGAACAAGATTACACCCTGAGTCTTACGACCGGCAACCCGAATATCATCAACCGGCATTCTTATAAGTTTGCCGCCGTCGGTTACCATCATAATATCTTTATCTTCGGTAATCGGGAACGAGCTGATAACTTCCTTGTTGCGCGGTGACATTTCCATATTGGCAATACCAGAACCGCCGCGGCCGGTTACACGGTATTCATACGACGAAGAACGTTTGCCGTAGCCGGTTACGGTCACGGTTAAGATGAACTCCTCCATCTTCTGCATTTCTTCAAACTTCTCTAAGCTGAGCAAGTTCAACAGACCGGTCTGGTCGGCAGTAATGCAGCTGGTCTCACCGCTTTCGGCATCAATACGTTTCATGGCGTTGGATACTTTTAAGTATTCGTCACGTTCTTCTATCGGTGCTTTAATGTGCTTAAGCATAGTCATAGAGATAACTTCATCGCCCTTTGCCAACTTAATGCCGCGAACACCGGTGGAGTTACGACCGACAAACACCCGAACATCGGTCACAGGGAAACGAATGCATTTACCCTGACGCGTTGCGAGCATAATGTCGTTGTTTTCGTCACACATCGCCACGTTAATCAGTTTATCGCCTTCATCAAGCTTCATGGCAATCTTACCGTTGGATTGAACGTTGACAAAGTCCATCAGGCTGTTGCGGCGAATGTTACCGCTGGCCGTAGCAAAAGCAATGGATACACCTTTGCACTCTTCCTCATTTTCCGGCAATTTCATAATAGCGGTAATATTTTCGCCGTTCTGCAACGGTAACAGATTGATAAACGGCTTACCTTTAGAAGTCGGCGAACCGAGCGGCAATTTATAAACCTTCATCTTATACACAATACCGCGGCTTGAGAAGAACAGCACCGGCGTATGTGTACTGGCCACAAACAGACGCGTAACGAAATCCTCATCTTTGGTGGTCATACCGGATTTACCCTTACCGCCGCGTTTTTGTGCTTTATAAGCGTTCAGCGGTACGCGTTTGATATACCCCTCCTCGGTTACGGTAACAACCATTTCTTCACGCTGAATAAGAGATTCAATATCCTGATTGTATTCAATGTCTTGAATTTCCGTCATACGCGGAGTGGCGTATTCATCTTTAACCGCCACCAGTTCATCACGCATAATGCCATAGAGTTTCTCGCGACTGGAAAGAATGGAGAGAAACTCCTTAATTGCCGCACCTAAATCCACCAATTCTTCGTGAATTTTATCGCGTTCCAAACCGGTTAAGCGCTGCAATTTCAAATCCAAAATCGCCCGAGCCTGATCTTCCGACATCATATAGATGCCATCAACCACTTTTCTGTCCGGCTCATCAATCAGTTTCACCCAATCTTCAATCGTGCCGGCAGGCCATTTGCGACTCACCAACTGTTCGCGTGCATCCTGCGGTGTAGGCGCATTTTTAATCAGTTCAATCACCGGATCAAGGTTTTCCACGGCTATCGCCAAACCCACCAAAACATGGGCACGGTTGCGAGCCTTATTCAGGCGGAACACGGTGCGGCGGCGGATTACTTCTTCGCGGAACTCGATAAAGGTAGAGATAATATCCTTGAGGTTCATCATCATCGGACGACCGGCGTTAATTGCCAACATATTCATACCGAAACTGGTCTGCAATTCCGTATATTTATACAGTTGATTCAAAATTACATCGGCTTGGAAATCACGCTTAATTTCAATCACAATGCGTACACCCTGACGGTCGGATTCATCACGAATGTCTGAGATTCCTTCAATACGCTTATCCTTAACCAGTTCGGCAATATGCGCCACCAAATTGGCTTTATTTACCTGATAAGGTACTTCGTGTACGATAATAGCTTCTTTATCTTTACGGATTTCTTCTATCGAGCATTTAGCGCGCATCATAATTGAGCCGCGACCGGTCAGATATGCCTGTTTGGCACCGCCGTAACCCAGAATTAGCCCGCCGGTCGGAAAATCCGGTCCCGGAACAATACTGATAAGCTCTTCAATACTAATTTCCGGATTGTCAATATAAGCGCAACAAGCATCGATTACTTCTCCCAAATTATGCGGCGGAATATTTGTGGCCATACCCACGGCAATACCGCTGCCGCCGTTAACCAAAAGATTCGGAAAACGTGCCGGCAAAACAGTCGGTTCTTGCAAAGATTCATCATAGTTAGGCATAAAGTCGACCGTATCTTCATCCAAGTTGTCGGTCAGGCAGGCGGAAACTTTAGCTAAACGTGCTTCTGTATAACGCATAGCCGCGGCGCCGTCGCCATCCATTGAGCCGAAGTTACCCTGCCCGTCAACAAGGGTAACACGCATGGAAAAAGGCTGAGCCATACGCACCATTGCTTCATAAATGGAACTGTCGCCGTGCGGGTGATATTTACCCATAACATCGCCGACGATACGCGCCGATTTACGATAAGGTTTGGTCGAATCATAGCCGTTTTCATACATTCCGTAAATAATACGGCGATGCACCGGCTTCATACCGTCACGCGCATCCGGCAATGCGCGTGAAACGATTACGCTCATGGCATAATCCAAATAACTGCGGCGCATTTCTTCCGAAATCATGGTTGGGGCAATATTATCGGTTTTAACCACACTAACTTCTTGTGTTTCTTGAATTTCTTCAGTCACTTCATACCTCTTCAATTTACTTATAAATAAAACTGACTAAATATAGCAAACACCCAGTCAAATAGGAAGTTTTTTTTAATTTTTATCCACCTGTAAAGTGCTAAAAAATAAAAAAACTTCCGAACATTAACACGGAAGTTTTTTATAAGTTGACTATGCTCAAAAATTTTATTTAATCGAGCTGTTCAAACTGCGAATAATCTTATTTTGCTTATTTTTATCAGTTGGGGTAATAATTTTTGCACATTCATCACTGCGTTTTTGTAAAGTTACGGCATCAGATGATGCGAAGAATGCATCAGATATTCTGACAATTTGTTGGTATCTTGCTTCGGTGATGCCGGCCGCAGCCGCAAAGAAACCAGATGCCTGACGCATATTGGAGTTTTCCCCATTGCCTAAGTAGCTTAAACAATATACTATTTCTTCATCTCCGGCATAGATATTTTTATCTAAATTTGAAAGCTGTGGTTTATAAATCGGTTTTTTAACAATCGGTTGCGGAGTTTTTTTCTTTGATTCCGCTTTTGATTTTATAACATTGGTTTTGACCTTATCTTGAACGTTGACTTCAGTTTTTTTAACAGTTTTATCTGTTGTCTTTTCACTTGCTTGTTTAGCAAGTTTTTCTGCTTTTTCTGCAGCTTCTTTGGCAATCGCTTTAGCTTTTTCGGCCTCTTTTATCTTTTCTTCGGCTTCTTTAGCTGCTTTATTTGCTGCTTCTTTAGCTTTTTCTGCAGCTTCTTTGGCAATTGCTTTGGCTTTTTCGGCCTCTTTTATCTTTTCTTCGGCTTCTTTAGCTGCTTTATTTGCTGCTTCTTTTTCAGCATTTAGTTCGGCTTTTTTCGTATCTTGAGCTGCTTTTTCTGCTTCTTGGACTGTTTTTGCGGCTTTTTCGTATTCATTCAAACGCTCGGTTAAAACGGTGTTTTGTTCTTGCATTTGTTTTAATTGTTCTTCCAATTCCTGATTGCGCATTTCTGCTTGCTCTTGAAAAGCTTTTGCTTCTAATACCGAGGATTTTGCCTGTTCTAAAATAGCATACATTCTCGCTATATCAGCCGTTGGTATGGTTTCTTCAATATTTTCTGCGTTTTTCTGAATTTTTTCACTTGCAGGTATGGCAGCAGGTTGAACATCCGATGATACTGTTTTTTCTTCGGAAGCCTGTGTAGGTCGTATAGCTTTTGTCTCGGAAGTTGATATTGGTTGCATTTTTTCTTCAGGAGCGGTATCCGGCTGAGCTTTCGCTATTGCATCTTTTTCTGCTCTTTGTTGCTGAACCTGATGTAGAACGGCGGCAACATCAGCAACTTTTTTCTTTTCAACAATTTTAAGCGGAGTCCAACCTTGAGCATTGCTGATATTCATATCAGCACCGTATTGCAACAGAATCTTTGCCATTTCGGCATTATTAAGTGCAACTGCATAATGTAAAGGTGCATTACCTTGTGCGTTGACAGCATTAACATCTTCTCCATTGTTTAATAAAGCCAAAACAGCTTTTTTATCATTTTGCTTAACACCGTCAATCAGTTCTTGCAATGAAGCATGAGCCTGTGTGGTAAATAAAATAATGAAAGCAATTAACAAACTTTTTTTCATATTTTTCTCCTTATAGATATGCCGAAATCTTTTTTGATAATAACCATTTAATTTTAATTTGCAACAATTTTTAAGGCTGACCGCGAATCGGTCAGCCTTAAAAATTACAATTTAAGTTCAATATGCAAGTCTTTAAGTTGCTGCTCGGTTACGGTATTCGGGGCTTGCATCATCAAGTCCTGAGCTTTACCGTTCAGCGGAAATAGAATTACATCGCGGATAATCGGCTCATCCAGCAACAGCATTACTGTACGGTCAATACCGGGAGCGCAACCGGCGTGCGGAGGAGCTCCGTATTTGAAAGCATTTATCATACCGCCAAATTTATTATCAACAACGCTATGATCATAACCGGCAATTTCAAAGGCGCGATACATAATTTCCGGACTATGATTGCGCACCGCACCCGAAGCCAATTCTACCCCGTTGCAAACCAAATCATATTGATAAGCCAAGATATCCAACGGATTTTTAGTATTAAGCGCTTCCAAACCGCCTTGCGGCATAGAAAACGGGTTGTGCGAAAATTCCACGGCACCTGTCTCTTCATTTTCTTCATAAAACGGAAAATCAACTATCCAACACAATTTAAATGAATTTTTATCAAATAAATCTAAGGCCTCGCCTATCATGTTACGAACTACACCGGCAAATTTATTAATGACTTTTGCCGCACCGCCCATAAAAAATACGGCATCACCATCTTTAGCGTCGAATTGTTGTTTCAATTCGGCAATTTTTTCTTCGCTGAAAAATTTAGCTATACCTTTAGCACCGCCGTCTGCAAAAGCAATGTAGGCTATACCTCCCATTCCCTGCTCTTTGGCATAAGTATCGAATTTATCGAAGAACGAGCGTGGTTTGTTGCCGGCATTAGGAGCTTTAATAGCGCGGATTTGCTCTCCGTTTGCCGCTTTGGTATCATATACACCGAAACCTGAGTTATTGAAAAACGCAGTAGCATCAGCAATAATCAACGGATTACGCAGATCAGGTTTATCGCTGCCGTATTTAAGCATAGCCTCACGAAACGGAATACGTTCAAAAGGTGCCTGACTAACGGTTTTACCATTAGCAAACTTATTAAAAATCGTGCCCATGGTATATTCTACTACCCTAAACACATCTTCTTGAGTTACAAAAGACATTTCCATATCCAGCTGATAGAATTCTCCCGGAGAACGATCGGCTCGCGGATCTTCATCGCGAAAACACGGAGCAATCTGAAAATACTTATCAAAACCGGAAACCATCAACAGTTGCTTAAATTGTTGAGGAGCTTGCGGTAAAGCATAAAATTTACCCGGATTTAAGCGGGACGGAACCAAAAAGTCGCGAGCACCTTCCGGCGAAGACGCGGTTAAAATCGGTGTTTGATATTCATTAAATCCCTGCTCGTGCATCAAACGACGCATTTCAGAAATTACTTTGCAACGCAACAGAATATTATTGTGAATTTTTTCACGACGCAAATCCAAAAAACGATATTTGAGACGCAACTCTTCAGGCTCGTTGCATTCTCCTGTGACTTGAACTGGTAAAACATCTGCTTCGGAATAAACTGTTACTTCCTCAACCTTTATCTCGATATCTCCTGTCGGCATATTTTTATTGACACTCTCGCGCGCCACAACCTGTCCGACAAAACCGACCACACTTTCCACGCGTATATCTTTAATTTTTTCAAACAAATCAGAAGAGCTATCAAATACACATTGGGTAATGCCATAATGATCGCGCAAGTCAATAAAGCATAAATTCCCTAAGTTACGTTTACGTTGTATCCAACCTGCAAGCTTAACCTTTTGACCAATATGTTCCGTCCGCAGTTCGCCGCAAGTATGAGTTCGATATTCGTTCATTATTTCCTCTTTATTTATTAAAACTGTATTTTGTTCTAAAGCGTATTTATATTAAAATCAACCATAAATTAAAAAAATATTAAACACTGTATGATATCCTGTTGATGGAGGGAATATTATGCAATTAATCAATACAACAGAAAAATTAAATGAATTTTGCAATGTTTTACAAAATCAAGCTTTTATAACAGTTGATTCGGAATTTATACGCGAGCATTCGTATTATCCTAAATTATGTCTGATCCAAGTTGCCTGTGAACAAGATTCAGCAATTATTGATCCTTTATCTTCTACAGATTTATCAGCCTTTTTTGCAATTTTACAAAATCCGGATATTGTAAAAATTTTCCATTCTGGAAGACAAGATATCGAAATTTTTTATAATTTAACCGGACATACTCCAAAAAATGTTTTTGATACGCAAATTGCCGCTATGGTGTGCGGCTTTGCTGAAAATATAGGATATGGCAATTTAGTGCGTGAAATAACACATGTGGATTTGGATAAATCACAACGCCTGACCGATTGGAGTTTGCGGCCTCTTGACGAATCGCAGTTGCAATACGCCATTTGTGATGTTACATATTTGATTGATTGCTATAAATATTTGGTTTCCTATATGAAAGAAAATCATAGGGAAAATTGGGTTGATGAAGAAATAAATCAGTTATGCGATGAAAGCGGTTATTGTATTAAACCAGAAAACGCTTGGTTGAGAGTTAAACACAATGTACATTCACCGCATTTTTTGGCCGCGCTGAAATATTTAGCCGAATGGCGTGAATGGAGAGCTCAAAAATTCAATACTCCGCGTTCCGGAATTTTAAGAGATGAAGTTTTGTTAAATATTGCCAGTGCCGCACCTAAAAATATTGAGGAATTAAAAAATGTCCGTAATCTCAAAAAAGAGGTGATAAACGGCAAATTGGGAGCGGAAATTATTGATGCTCTTAATATTGCAAGAAGAAATCCGATGCCTGCTGATATTTGTCGTTCTGATCGCAAGCAATGCTGTAATATTCCTAATCATGAACAGAGTCTGGCAGAAATTTTGAAACTGTTACTTAAAATCAAAAGTCAAGAATCCGGAGTGATTGCCAGATTAATTGCATCTGATGAAGATTTGCGTTACATAATTTTGAATCAACCGGAAAAAACTCATACCATGCAAGGATGGCGTTATGAAGTTTTCGGGCAGTATGCCGAACAGTTATGTCGCGGCAAGTTGTCAATTTCCTATAATCCGAGGAAAAAAAGTATAGAATTTAAAGGTTGTATTCAATAATTTTGCTAAAAATACCAAAGTCATAGCTTTCATGACACAGTGCATTAAATAAGAATCATTATTTTTTTGCGTCAGCAAAAATCAAGAGATCTTCCGATTTTTGTATTAGTTACAGATTGCTTGACAACCGGATTTATGCCGGTTGAGCTATGATAATAATATTGTGTCCTGCGCCGAACGAGATTATATACCGTATTCAGCAGTTCTTGACGAACATAATATGATTTTCGTACATCTAAATCAACAAATTCGTTTAATACAGCCAATTCAAATATTTATATACAGAGAAATAAAATTTAATCAAAAATACTTGCAATAACTGGAAATATTTGTATGAATATTCGTAATTACATGCAAATTTTGGGACTATATCCATGCCATTACTTGTGTTTTTATTCGGGTTTATGTTTTTTTCTACGGCTAATTGGATTATTCGTAAATATGGTCCCGTTACCTATGAACAAATCATATTTCATCTGAATATGCCGTTCAGTTCGGAAATAAGATTGGTTTTAAGCTATTGGCAAAATACTCTTATGACGGGTATTATTTTATCTTTGTTGCTATGGCTCATGTTTTCACAAAAATATCGGATTAAATTCACATCAATTGAAAAAATGCGCGATATTTTGTATAAAAATCGTTGGATGCTTTCCTGTGTTTGGTTGATTTTCTGCGTTATTTATTTTTGCCTAAGGATGAATGTGTGGAGTATGATTACCCATCGGCAATATAAACGGCAGGTCTCTTCGTTTTATGAACAATACTATGTCATGCCGCAACAGACAGATATTGTATTTCCGGCAAATCAACGCAATTTAATTATTATTTTTATGGAAAGCATGGAAGCAACTTTTACTCAAACACCGCTGCACGATTATTGGAATGCAGATTTAATTCCGGAATTGCGTGAACTGGCAGAACAAAATATTAATTTCAGCGACAACCCTTATGTCGGCGGTGCTTATTTGATTGATGGAACTCAATGGACACAGGCCGGATTGTTTGCGCAAACCTGCGGCGCGCCGATTCAGTTACCTATACGCGAGGCTAATTTTTTTCAGCCTAAAAATGATTTCTACCCTAATGCCCAATGCGTATATGATATCTTACGGCAACATGGATATACTGAAAGTTTTATGATAGGCTCCAACGGTGAATTCGGCGGAATGGATCGTTTTGTAAAAACACACGGTAATCAACATTTTATGGATACGTTGTATTTTACTCGCACAATGAGTAAATTCTCATATAAAAAACGTCGGAGAAATATGCCTGATGAAAAATTATTTGCGTTAGCTAAAGAGGAATTGATACGATTAGGGCAAATTCAAAAACCTTTTGTATTTACGTTAATGACACTTGATACGCATTTTGGAACTCAAGATTTTTCCGATAATTTATGTGAAAGAAAATATGGTCAGGAACAAAACTTGCTTAACGTTGTTTCATGCTCTAGCCGACAAATCGGGAATTTTGTAAAATGGATTAAACAACAACCGTTTTATGATAATACAACCATAGTTTTGCTCGGAGATCATTTGATGATGAATGATTCTTTTACACCGGAAATGAATCGTAAACCGCTGAATATTTTTATAAATTCTGCCATATTGGCAAGAAATAAAAAAAATCGTATTTTTACTCCGTTTGACATATATCCGACGATTATGGAGAGTATGGGAGCTGATATCAGCGGACATCGCTTAGGATTCGGAACCTCGTTGTTTTCAGATATACCAACTCTTACCGAGAGCGGAATATCAATCGATCAAATGAATACAGAAGTACGAAAATCATCTAAAATTTATGACTGGTTGCTTTATGGTCGACAAATCGAAGAATAAAATTATTTGCGGTATTCGTGTGCCGGATAACATCCTAAAATTTGATAATTTTCCGAAAAGAATTTAAGCTCGGACAATGCATATTGCAAAGCGCGTGAATGAATATGTTGCTCCACTTCAATATAAAACTGTGCTGAAAAAAACTTACCGCCGAGCAAATAACTTTCAAGTTTGGAAATATTAATACCGTTGGTGGCAAATCCACCTAATACCTTATATAAAGCTGCCGGAATATGTTTGGTTACAAACACAATTGAAGTAATAAATCGACCTCCGTCATTTACCGGAAATTCCTCATTTTTTTGCATAATCAAAAAACGCGTCGTATTGTTATCGGCATTTTCTATATCAGATGCTACAATATCCAGTCCGTAAATATCTGCAGCCAATACGGAAGCAATTGCCGCTTTGGTTTTGTCTTGCTCCAATGCTATTTTCTCGCATGATTTAGCCGTATCAATTCGTGAAACCGCTTTAATTCCGTGAGCTTTCAGAAATGCCGAACATTGCGCCAATGCTTGCGGATGCGAAGCTGCACTTAATATATCGGATAAATTTGCACCTTTAACGGCCAAAAGCTGATGCTTTATCCGCATAAAATGCTCACCGACAATATGCAGTCCTGCTTCCGGTAATAAAAAATGCACATCGCTGACACGTCCGGCATTTGAATTTTCCACCGGTATCACCGCCTTATCGACAGTGCCGTTTCTTACCAATTCCATAGCTATTTCAAAAGTATCGCACGGAATATATTCCTGATTAGGAAACAATGTGTTGCAGGCAATATGTGAATAAGCTCCGGGAGCTCCCTGATATGCAATTTTCATTATTTTAATCCTTTCTTAAATTGGTATCAAAATAAATTAAAAATTATAATTGTCAAGCATAACAGTGGTTTTTATAAAAATACTTAATATCAGGAATGCACACTTTGTCTGCAGTGTATTGACTTTGACAAACTTGCCGCTATAATGCGGAATGTTTTTGAAATTAGAGGCGTTAATGGATATTTTAATCGATACTTTGATTGATAACATAAAACTGTTTCCGTTTTTGTTTGTTACCTATTTGTGCTTGGAGTATATTGAGCATAAAACTTCGGATAAAACTGCAAAAATCATAAAAAAAGCCGGTTGGAGCGGTCCGTTGGTCGGAAGTATATGCGGAGCATTACCGCAATGTGGTTTCTCTGTTGTGGCTGCCAATTTTTTTGCCGCGCGGGTTATTGGTATCGGTACGTTGTTGGCGATTTTTCTTTCAACTTCAGATGAAATGCTGCCGATTATGATTTCGGGAGCCGTATCACCGCTTTTAATTACTGAAATAGTGCTCTATAAAATCTGCTGCGGTATCGTCTTCGGTTATATGGTTAATTTTGTTTGGCGTAAATATAAACCGCGGCCGCAAATCAATATTGAAGAATTATGCAATAACGAAAATTGTCATTGTGAGACTTCCGTTATCAAACCAGCGTTATATCATTCTGTACGTATAGCCGTGTTTTTATTGTTTGTAACGTTGATTTTTAATTATGCCGTCAGTTGCTTAAATGTTGATACAGTAACCTATTATCTGCAAATTCCGCTGTTGGGTGAATTTATCAGTGGTTTAATCGGTCTTATTCCCAATTGTTCGGCTTCGGTTATATTGACTCAGTTATATATGAAAAATTGTATCGGTATCGGAGCTTTGATGAGCGGTTCTTTAGTCAGTGGCGGAGTTGGATTGTTGGTGTTGTTCAGAGTTAATCGGCATATAAAAGAAAATATAATGATAATTGCCATATTGTATATGTGCGGAATTATCGGCGGTTTGTCGGCACAGATTGTATTCTGAGGTGTGTTTTTTATTGACTTTTGTCCACAATATGATACATATTATATAAAGCAATTATCAATGGAATAGGACTGAGACTATGGCAGAAAATATAGATTATGAAGCGCTGATAGATGAATTGGCTCAATCGGAAACAGCACCGGAACGTTTGGTGGAAATTCAGCAAACATTGGGACAGGTTCCTTATGCACAAAGAAATGATAATTTGGATTTTGTATGGAAAGAAACTTATGATAAAGCCAATGAGATGATAGAAAAATTGGCCGAACAATCGCTGAAAGGTGCTTCATTAGATGATTTAAAAGCTCTCGACAATCTTCTGGAGACGTTTGCCTCACATACCAACGGCGAATATACAGGCTTGGCTGCAGAACTTAAAGGTAAAATAGATAAACGCCGCGAAGAATTGCCAAGTGAAACCCCTTCTCCGGCAAACGAAGAACAAAAAGAGACTCCTCTCGAAGAAAGTAGTATAGAAACTAAAGAAGAGGAAAAGGAAAAAGCACCGGAAGCGGGAAACGAAGAACCGATAAATATTCATGATGAAAAAGATGAAGAATTTTTAGATTCCATTACCGATGAAAATAAAGCGCAGATTGGTTCACGCTATGAACGACTTGATGCCGCTGCTCAAGCTATAGGCAATGTGTTTGAAAATAATCCGGAGAAAAATCAGAACGTTGATTTTAGCGGTATTAAAAACTTTTTTGATAATGTTTGGATTGATCAATCCTTACCGGATGATCCGGATAAAGAGCCGACCAAAGAAGATGTGCAAAAGCGCGATGAATTGCGCTCGCAGATGTTTGATCTTGCCGTCAATATGTCGCTTAAAGATTTGGTAAAAGACGAAGCTGTTGATAAAGGTGATGATAAGGAATTACAGAAAAAACTACTGGAGACAATTCATGATAATATGACTTTTTTGAGTTATAATCTGGTAGGTAATCAGCAGGCATTTGAAGCAATGGAACGCGGCACGGATATCAGTAAGCTGACACCGGCGGAACGTAAGGCCTATATTGATATGCAGATGAGTTCAACTAACGATGCAATGGCAGCGGCAACTGCAGCCTTAAACGGGAAAAGATCTCCGATTCGCGCTTCTTCGGCCGCTATTTGTGCTGCAGTAGCTTCTCCGGCACGGCAAGTTGAAGATTTTGCCGAAGGATTCAAAGAAAAAACCGGAATCGGTAAATTATGGAATAGAGTCAAAACTTTTGACGAACATATGACTAAAACTCATCCCAGACTGTATCCGTTGGCAAAATCATTGGCTATTTCTTCAATCGGTGGTCCGGGAGCTACCATGGCTTATGTCGGATATAATACATTCAAAGCCGGCAAAAAGGTATTTGATGAATACAAAGCTCAAAAAGCAGCAACCGGTATGACTTTTAAGGAGTATTGGTCGGATAATAAAAATAAAGCAAAAATTGCCGGAGTGGCATTATCTGTCGTATCAGCCGCTATTTCCACATGCGCCGGTATTAATGGTATAACCAACGGCAACTTCGGAATCGCCGGCAATTTAACCGGTTCAATGCTTTCCGGCTCAGCCTCAATCGGTGATATTGCCAATCAAGGATGGAATCAAATTTCGGAAAGCGCCGGTAATCTGATTAATAAGTTGTCAGATGTAAATAACTTAAATCCGCTGAATGCCGGTAAAAAAATTATTGATACTTTTGCCAATCGCGGCTGGATGAATGTTTTAACCGCAACCAATGCGGCAAATACCTCATATAGAGCATATTTAGAAGCACCGCAGGGCAAAAAGATGGAAGCAGCCCGTAAAGCCTTTATCGGTTCATTTACCGGTACCTTTATCGGTTTGGCCGCATCGCAAGCTGTCGCAAGTATGACACATCAAGCTGCGGAAAACAATAATACTCCGGTGGATATTAAATCAATCGAAGCCGGAGAAAAAGAGTTTATGGATGCCTATAAAGAGGCTGAGCTCAATCATGAGTTTGATATGAATATTTATCGTCCGCAGGAAGAAATTGACGGCAGTCAGCTTGATGAAATTGAGGTAATCGGAAGTGCACACCACCATGAAGCTCCTACTATACAGCATGAGTCAACGACTGGTGTCCATGAAGTGTTTCATGAAGCAGAAAAGCCTTCAACCGGATTGCCGGAAGTAGGTTTTGTGGTAAACAATGAAGATGTTTCAATAGCAGACAGCGGAAATTTGGAGGACAATCTGAACGCGGCTCGCGGCAATTATCTCAATCATCATCCTGAGATTGATTTCGGTAATAATTCGGTAGAGATTACTGGAGAGGATTTAGACGCAACAATTACCACCAGTACCGAGGAATTGAAACATAATGACACGGTTATAGGATATGAAAAGAGTGTTGATACCGTTATAAAATCATCGGAATTGGATATGGAAAGACACGAGCAGTTGGCTCATACAGATACCGGAGAGGTAAAGTTAACCACCAATGAAGGAGTTGTTGCGGCAAGTGGTAACGAAAATATTCCGGAAGGAGCCAAAATCGTAAGTGTTGTTGATTTTAAAAATGACCAATCCGAATTGCATATAACCAAATTTGAAGTAACCGATGAAAATGGCGATGTGAAGTCGTATATTGCCGATAATAGCGGTAATGTAAAAGAAACACCGGCAAATTATGATGAAAACAAAATATATGCAAATGGTAAAGGATTGGTGCATGATACCGCCGTTACCAAGCTCGAAGCAGAGCAACAAAAAGCTGAGACTGAACAAACCGGTGCACAAGCCGTCAATCTCGGAGTGGTTGAAAAGCCGGCCGATCAGATGGATATGAGTGAAATCAGAGAGCAACAAAAAGCCGCTCCTGAGGCTGAACAAACCGGTGCACAAGCCGTCAATCTCGGAGTGATTGAAAAGCCGGCCGATCAGATGGATATGAGTGAAATCAGGGAGCAACAAAAAGCCGCTCTTGAGACTGAACAAACCGGTGCACAAGCAGAAACTAAACAAGAACAACATGAGGATAACTCTTCAGAAGCTTCAGTTCCTATACATGAAGTTAACGGATTTAAATATCAAATCGATGAAAATGGAGAACTTACCGGAAATTGTCATTTATTTATTGATAATAAGGTAATGGATACGGCACTTGTACAACACCTGATGCCGGATTATAATAGTGATGGAACACAGCGTTTCGGAGGCAGTGGTATTGACTGGGCTTATAAAGACGAAAAAGGTATGTATCATTGCGGCGGTTCGATAGGTACAATAAAAGACAGCGTAAGAATGGCAGAAAGAATAGCGTTGCAGACAATAGTTAAGAATAATGTGGCGTATAACGATTTAGCCTTAAAAGATCAGGAGACGCTGACAGACGGAGAAAAGAAGTTTATGCATAACCATGAAGCAGCATTGGAAAAACGCGGACTGGTAAATCAGAAAGGCGGTGTATTGGAATATAAAGATTGCCCTCCGAGTAAGTATTGTCACCACATCCATGATAAAGTAGCTTTAGCCGATGCAAATGCTCAAGATAATGTTTCTTATTTTGAAAATCGTGCGCGTGATTTATATATCAAAGGAAATCTGACAACATCAGTTGAAGATGGAAGAGCTGTGTCTGTCGGTAAAAACGGAGTTATGATAACAGATGATAAAGGTAATCTTCAGACATACACACTAGATAAGGAAGGATTGCATAGAATACGCGGAAGCGGAAATATTACAGCAGAGGAGCTTACTCAAATTAAAAGTGATATAGCTAAAGTAGCCGGTGAGGATAATAAACTGTTAAAGCAAATAACTGCATTGGAAAAAAGCGGACAACAAAGGTTCCCAAGCGCAGCTCCAATCAGAGCTACAACATTGGATACCAGAACAATGACGCAGAACAGAGGAAATACAAACGGTTAAATAAAGGATATTATATGATAATCAGACAAATTCCGGTTAAAGGGATTATTGAGACCTACGCTTATTTTTATATTGATGAACAGTCAAAACACGGTTTTTTGATTGATGCCGGAGCTGAAGCTGAACGATTGTTGCAAATTATCAAAGACAATGATTGGATAATTGAAAAAATTCTGATTACGCATGGGCATTTTGACCATATCGGAGCTGTGGCAGAAGTCAGTAAAGAATTACATATCCCCTATTTAGCACATCGTAACGCAAAAGATTATTTAACAAATCCGACATTTAATTTATCGTCATTTTTCGGTGGAGATATAACTCTATTTTCTGCCGAATATTTTGATGAAGATACTGAGATTGTTTTAAGCGCAAATCCTAATATTAAATTGAAAGTGTTTCATACTCCGGGGCATACTCAGGATGGGGTGGTCTATTATGATGCTGCCAATAATTCGGCATTTGTCGGAGATACAATATTTAAGCAAAGTGTCGGTCGTACCGATATTCCAGGAGGAAACTATAATCAACTGATGCAAAGCATAAAAAACAAAATCTTTACCCTACCAGCTGACACAATCCTTTATTCCGGACACACCGAACCGACAACAGTCAGACAAGAGATGATGTTTTGATGCAATCAATTAATTAGACGAAATAAGATTATCCAGTTGATTAAACTCTGTTTCGTAATCTTGCACAGCCTCAAGATATAACTTCTTTATTTTTCCGGATATAGCATCTATTTTATAGCTTTCTGCCACTATAAGCGATACGACTTTCAATTCTTCTTGTGGAGATACGGTCGGTAACGGCGGGTGCCGCGGTTCCGGACATTCATTTAAAAATTTATTTTCAAACACAAAACGTACACCATCCAAATAACAAAGAAACGCATATTTTTCAAACAGTATCTGAATACCATGGCGCAAGGTTGCTATGCGTTCAACATCGGTGATCTTTTTATCGGTAGCGTATTTTTCCGCTTCTTTTAAGTATTTATTGCGATTAGCCAACAGTATTTGTACCAAATTTAAGAGCTTAGGCTGATGCGACATTTGCTTCAATTGCACCAAATATTCCGATAACATATTGGTACAGCGTTGAGAAACTATTTTACCAAATAATTTTACATCATAAAAACAATGAGATATACAATAATCTTCATCTAATGGATGAGATGATTTCAAAATCTGTGCCGCTTCATTGATATAATAATTCATTCGCTTTTTATTTAAGCGATAAAACGGATGTAATAAGCTAAAATACCGCATATTATCGCTATATTGCTTGGCAAAATCACGAATAAGCGACAAATTTACCGCATCGGGATTCTTTTGCAATTCGTTCTGCACTTTTTGAAAAATTATTTGATATTGCAGATGAATTTCTTTCATCTTATAGGTAAATGTTGCCGGAATTACGGCTGCCGTAATTTTTTTCTTTTGCGCTGATTGTCGATTAACTTGTTGCAAATTAAGCACTTGATGAGCTTTTTTAAGTTCCGGCATATTTTCGGGAATAATAATGTTTTCGGTTAAATCGTGTTTATAACGTTCGTATTCTGCAAATATTTGCTGATTATGGCTTATATCGCTTGCTACCGTTTCGGCATATTTTTTTGCTTGTGAAAACGGTAGAAAATAAGGTATTAGATTAAGATGCTTTTTATCTGTAAAAACGTAACCCCGAGAAGATGATGGTTCGTAATGTAATATCATATTCTCCGCCGCGGTATTGCACGGACGGATAAAAGACTGTTCCAGAGCGTATCGTAAAAAAGCCTTATCGTTCATTATCTTCCCCTCTGAGCTTATATTATTGCTTAAGCGTTATTTTTTAGTTAACATCTTTTATAAAATAATTGCATTTTGTATTTTAGTCTCTTAAACTTCGTACTGTCGAGATTGTCCGACTCGATGAGGGTATGACAACCCTAATCCCAATGACAGGATAACTTTTGCTTTAGCAAGAGTTATTTTGTGATGGACTCACCATAAGGTGGGTGCCATTGAATAGGTTTTATCCGAATAAGATGGACTAACGCCTTGGGATTTAGTTGTCAACACCCACCGCCTTATCGCGGTGTTTTTTTATTGTTCGGACAGAATGCGAGAACAAAATGGGTAAAACCTGTGCCTTTTTCGGTAATGACTATGACTTTATGCACAACAGAAAACGTGAACGCCGCCCCAAGCCTGAACTTAAAGAACTCATCAAAAAACAAGCAATCCGCCTAATAGAAAAAGAAAATGTTACCGATTTTCTTGTTGGGCAAATCGGCGGATTTGAACAAGACGCTTACGATACGGTTCTGAATATAAAAAAAGAATATCCGCATATTCGCGTAATATTGGTAATTTGCAGTCCTACTGAGTTAAACTTGATTGATAAGGATGACAGCGGTTATATTTTGCACAGAAGATACTTCGACGATTTTATATGTCCAGATAAATGCGCAGTGGGGTATAAACGTTTTTGCATAATATACCGCAATCGTTATATCGCACAACATACTGATTTTATCATTGCTTACAACTGCTACAAAGGACGCGTATATCAAATTTGTCAAACAGCTGCAAACAAAGGTGTTACTGTCATCAACTTAGCCGAAATGAAGTTAAACAGTATTTAATATCGCTTATTCTTTCACAAGCTGTTTATACTGTTTCAAGTCCTTCATGTTTTTGCGAATTTTCTTTGTTCCCTCGGCGGTCATCGGCTTACCGACTTCATTCGGATTATCAATGCTCGGCTTTTCATTAACACCGCGGTCAGTCATATCCTGCTTTACGCCGTCTTTTATCGACTGTCGTAATTCGGCAATTTTTGCTTTATAAATCCCTTGCGCCATCTCTTCTTCTTTAACCAATCCCGCTATTGCCAAATCTGTGCGGGCACGCCCTTGCATTTCTTTTGAACGCTCTTCAAATTGCTGTTCGCCGAATTGCATTGCCAAATCGGTACGAGCACGCCCTTGCATTTCTTTTGAACGCTCTTCAAATTGCTGTTCCAATGCTGCAAATTTATCGACAATCTTAAACCTTTCGAATGCCGCAACCCGCTTTTCTTCATTGGCAGTAAAATCGTAATTATTTCTGATGATTTTCCTCTCCAGCTGAGCTATTTTTTCTTCTTTTTGATGTAGTGCACTAAGATATGTTCCGTCCTTACTGTTACTCACATCACTTACCTCTTTAACATACTTAAACTCTGAACTCAGCGCAAATTCTTCCACATAGGAATTAAATTTGGTGACAATATCTTGCATTTCCTGTTCGATTTTTTTGGCGTTCTTATTCATCATAAGTCTGCCCAAACCTGTTTTCGGCTCGAATTTCAATTTTGCCGCTTTACCGTTTTTAATTTCTTCCCAAGCAGCGGTTACAGATTCTTTGTTCGGCTCAACACATTTATAGTCATTGTTACTATATAATACCTCAATTTGGTGCTTAATTGACAACAAATCCGTATATTTAACATAGGCACTGTTAAACAGTTCTTTATCTCTTTCTGCCTCACGCAAATCTGCTTTGGCCTTTAGTGATTTATTTATATGCGATTTATCTTTATCATACTGCTCTTGAGTAACCACAATTACCAGCTCCAATGCTTTACAAAACTTTTTCATTGCTTGTGAAGAAGTATTAAGATTGGCCGCACGCTCAATATAATTGTTCATCAGATAATAGTTTTCTTCATCCTTATTGCGATTTACCAACATATTTTCAACTACTTTAGTCATCATCTCGAGCTGAGTTTGCGGAGAAAGTTTACCACTGTACTTATTCAAAATTTCCGCACACAAATCCGGTGTCATCTTTGCCGGTTGTTCCAAAAATTCCGGTCGATATTTGGCCGCCAATTCAATATCCGGAATACCGGTTATAACATTCTTTTTCCGCAAATCATCAATTTGCTTCTCCATAAATTCTTTTTCCTGCTTGGAAAGTCTTTCGGTTTTTAATTTCTTATCTAGTTTAGCTATTTCTTTGTAGTTTAAATCTACCCAATTGTTTACCTCATCAACAATACGCTGGGCTTTGCACTCTGCCACTGCTGCCTGTAATGTACCGAAGTTGATGTCAGTTAATTGTAACTTCGGCTCATTAATTCCGCGCAAATCAAAATTATACAGCACTTCATAAAACAGCTTTTGAGTTGCCTCACCGCACGGGGCTATATCTTTAAAACTTTGTCTTAATTCATTTCTGAAACCGTCATAACGCATACTTTCTTGAAAATCAGGTTCTTTGGCAAGTTCGGCTAATTTAAGCTGTTGTGCAGGTTTTTCGGCAGTTTTCAGCAAATCGACAAAGACCGGCAATGACGGAATTGTTCCTCTGTTACTGTGCGATTTTAATTGTGCCTCAAGCGCCGCAGCCTTAACTTCCCATTTAAGTTGAGAATATCCCATCGGCTTGATATCTACAAAGCTACCGGAATATTCTCGGCGTTGATATACCTGTTGCAATACCATATTTGCTGCCTGCTCCAAATCGGCGGAATAGGTATGTTCCGGAGTATCGGTAAAGTCTAATTTCAACCCTTCTTCATATTGCAAACTCGGCGTCGAACCATGAGATATTACATGCAGTTCCAAACCGATTGCCGCCAATTGCGCTGCCGGTGTCAACTTCCCGAACCATTCTTTATCTTTGCGCATATGTTCACTCATTGCAGCATATGTTACGCGCCGATATTCCTCATCGTTAGGTTTATAGTCATCTCTGGCGCTTTCACTCGACATAGCTATGATAAGTGCACTATCATGCGCAGGATTACCTTGTTCAAAGGTTTTTTCCAATGTTTTTTGCATAATATATGCATAAGCATTTTTGTCGGCATTGTTCTTATAGCCGTATTCATTACAAACCAACGGAAAACGCATAATTTTAGCCGCATCTTCAGCAACCGGCAGAAAAGTCATATCATAAGCACCATCTTTAAGGTAGGCTTCTTTTGCTTGCTCAAAATACTGATTTACCGTAACAATATTGTTGTCAATTTCCGTTATTTCTTTGTCATAAATTTTATACGCAGACATTTCAGCTCTCCTATAAGAATGATTTATTGCTATTACTATAAACCTCTTATCTGTTTTTGTCAAATATTTTTTCGCACTTTACCAAAATCAGCGGCACCGTCATTTCCTCTTTGGTATATCCGGCGTGAGTGGCCTTAAACAACTTTTTCTCGCGTTTACCCGAATCGTAATTAATTGATAGTGTACCGGTAGCAATCGCCACATATTCACCGAGCATAGCGCTAATCAGCGGATGTTGTTTGCCGTATCCCAAAATATGCGCTTGCAAAAATTCTTCCTTAGTAAAAAGTACAAACTCCTCGCCGTAATATTTATTAAACAAATGCACAAACTCATCATGGCAACCGTCTTTAATCCAAAAAGAAATGCAACGCGATTCAATCGTAGGCGGTAAGCGGAACGTATCGAGCAAATCCGGATATTTCATGACTATGTCATCAACATCTATGGCCCCGTGGTCTGCGGAGATAATCACCAATGTATTGTGCAAACCGGCACACATTTCTTCGAGTTTGTCATTTATCTCGCGTATCAGCACCGCCGCTTGCGTCGAGTGTATGCCGTTATAGTGCATGGTATGGTCCGGCTCGGTCCAATAAGCGGAAATAATCTTGCGCTTGTCGCTTGACTGTATTGCTTTTTTTATTCCTTCGCAAAGTTCATCGAAAGTTCCCGCCCCGCCCTCGACAAAGGCCGGAAACACCCGATGATATTCCACTTCGGGATTCTGCTCGGTAATTTTTTTGTAAATGGTTTTATATTTCAAAATCGTTTCCGCCGGATGCGGTGTGGTCAACTCTTCTCCGGTATAAAAGTCAACATTGCGGAAATTTTCAATTATGCGGCCGTATTGCGGAAAATAGTTCATCCAGCCGATCCAGCCGGAAGCTATCGGCGGCAGGCCGGAATGAAAAGTTATGGTAGCGGCGGCGGTGGTCGGCGGAAAAACCGTTGAAATATCAGCCACCCGATGCATATATAAAAAATCATGCGGATTTAGATGATATTCCAGAATATTTTTGCCGAAACAGTCAAGAATCAGCAACACCACATTCTGATAGCCAACCGCCAATTCCTTATCCAAAATCGGCAGTGATTTATATTCGGTTTCTACCCCGTAATGGCGCAAAAGCGAATTGCTTAAAGCCAGAATACTGTTATCAAAGTCAACTTTTATATCTTGTTTTTTCATCACAAACCTTAATCAAAAAAACGGCGCCATTATACTCTGCGCCGTTTCTCTTGCATATAACTCACTATTATAACGGTAACAACGGCGACCATGCCGGATCGGATGCCTCAGACGGAGTTACGACGCGACGTTCGTTATAACCGGTTAAGTCAATGGTATATAAACGAACCGGACCGCCTCTGTCTTGGCGCGAATACATAATTACACGGCCGTTCGGTGACCAAGTCGGACCTTCAACCAAAAAGCCGTCGGCCAATTCCCGCTCACCGCTGCCATCGGGAGCCATTACACCAATATAAAACTTACCGCCGGACATTTTGGTAAAGGCAATATAATCACCGCGAGGAGACCAAACCGGTGTGGCATAACGACCGTTACCATAGCTGATACGCTCAGCTTCACCGCCGCCGGCATCCATTACATAAAGCTGCTGATTACCTCCCTTGTCGGAATTGAATACAATTTTGGAACCGTCAGGCGAATAACTGGCCGATGTGGCAATTGCATTGTCAAACGTCAGCTGTTTAACCGCACGGGTTTTGAGATTCATCTCAAAAATATTGGTTTTACCTTTGTTGGCATAGCTCATCAACACTTTAGAGCTGTCCGGTGCCCATACCGGTGCAAACGTCATCCCCGGAAAGTTACCCAAAACTTGCTTACTACCCGTGTTTAAATCCATTAAATAAACACGCGGACTGTTGCCGACATATTCCATATAAGTAATTTTCTGCATATTCGGCGAAAAGCGCGGGGTTAACACCAAATTATGTCCGTCGGTCAAAAAGCGATGATTTTCGCCGTCTTGATCCATAATTGCCAAACGCTTAACCTTACGCGGCCCCTGTCCGTTTTCGGAAACATAGACCACGCGGGTGTTAAAATAACCCTTATCGCCAGTCAAACGTTCATAAATTGCATCGGCTACAACATGAGCAATCCGCCGCCAGTTATCGGTAGTAGATGTAAACGACTTACCCAAAAGTTGTTTTTCCGCCACCGTATCCCACAAGCGGAAATCCACCTGCAGTTTATTATTCGGCAGCTCGGTAATTTTGCTTTGTACTAAAGCCTCGGATTTAATGGCCTGCCAATCTATAAAATTCGGTTTCTGATCTATTGAATTAAGCGTTTCAATATAGCTTCCTTCCGGAATGACTTTGAACAAACCGCTTCTATCCAAATCAGCGGCAATCACTTCGTGAATTTTATCACCGTAGTTTTTACCGGCAATTTTCGTAAAAATGTTGGAGTTGGAACCGATCATTTCCGGAATAGCAATCGGCATCGGACTACGAGTAGCGCCGCTGACTTCAATTTCCAGTTCGGCATGTGCAGGCTGACTAAAAAACATCAGCAATGCGGCCAATAAATATTTTATTTTCATTCTTTAACACCTCTAATAAATGTTTATTTTGTTATATCATACAAACTGCTTAAAAAAAATAAAGCAAAAAAACAGGTTATAGACAGCATATTCTGTTTGACTTTTTTGGCATAAAACACTAGTTTTAGTCAGAGGAAAAAAATGGATATAAAAGAATTTAAGAAATCACTTAAAACTTATCAAGCGCTTATCGGTTTTGATTACGGTTCCAAGCGTTTAGGGATCGCTGTATCCGATTTACTCAGAGGAATTGCCACCTCATATAAAATCCTTTATCGCTCAAGTTGGGAAAAAGATGTGGCCGAAATCAAGCGCATTGTGGTCGAAAAAGAAATCGGCGGAATAGTTTATGGTCTGCCGTTGCAAATGAACGGTACCGAGGGCGATATATCCAAAGAAGTGCGCGCTTTTGCCGAAAAACTGGCTCAAGAAATTTCGCTGCCGTATATGTTTTGGGATGAAAGATTGTCTTCTTCGGCAATGGAGCGTTTTTTGATTAATGAAGTAGATATGTCGCGAAAAAAACGCAAAAAAGTGCTTGATGCCTCAGCTGCCGCCTATATTCTGCAAGGCGCTCTCGATGCACTGAAATACTGAATTTAATACAGCAATTCAAGCAACTTGCTCACAGTTTTTTTCAAAATGGCGATGCGCTCGTTATAAGAGGACAAATCTCTATCAACAAACAGTTTTTGGTCCGGTCGGATTTTGAATACTCCGAACGAGCGCGCCACCAACTCAATCAATTTATCCGCCGCCGCAAATTTGTTGTTGTGAAAGGCAATCAAAATTCCCTTGGCACCGGCATCAACTTTAGCAATATTGGCACGATAACAAAGTTGCTTAATTTCTATGGTTTGCAACAGATTTTCCACCTCCGGCGGAATGACGCCGAAACGGTCAATCAGCTCCTCACGCATATCCGCCAACTCACCCGCATCTTTGAGCGCGCCGATACGACGATACAACCCCAAACGCACTCCCAAATCATGCACATATTCTTCCGGAATGAGCAGCGGTACGCCGGTTGTAATCTGCGGTGCCCAGTCGGAATTGTTGAGTGCGGCATTCATCTGTTCATCGTGTCCGGCCTTTTGGCGCTGAATTTCCTCATCGAGCATTTGATGATACAAAGCTATACCCACGTCTTTGATATGCCCCGATTGTTCGGTACCCAAAACATTACCGGAACCGCGAATATCCATATCGTGACTGGCAAGCGAAAATCCGGCTCCGAGCGTGTCGAGCGCCCGCAAAATATCGAGCCGTTTCTGGGCCACCGGATTAAGTTTTTTCTGCGGCGGCACCGTAAAATAGCAATAACCGCGGATTTTAGAACGCCCTATTCTACCGCGCAGTTGATACAACTGTGCCAAACCGAACATATCGGCGTGATGAATAATCATAGTGTTGACACGCGGCATATCAATCCCCGATTCAATAATCGTGGTTGAGAGCAACACATCGTATTTACCGTCGGCAAACGCCCCGATAACATCTTCCAGTTGCTTGGCCGGCATCTGCCCGTGCGCCACGGCAATTTTCACATCAGGCACCAATGTGCGCAACGTTTTTTCCATCTGCGGAATATCCGAAACCCGCGGACACACAAAAAACGTCTGACCGCCGCGGAATTTTTCGCGATAAATAGCTTCTTTTATCATCACCGCGTCAAACGGCATCACAAAAGTGCGTGCCGCCAACCTATCCATCGGCGGTGTTGCAATAATACTCAGTTGCTTTACTCCGGTCAAAGAGAGTTGCAATGTTCGCGGAATCGGAGTAGCACTTAGCGTCAGAACGTGCACGTCGGATTTTAAGGCTTTCAGTTTTTCTTTATGCGCCACCCCAAAGTGCTGTTCTTCATCAATAATCAACAATCCTAAATCGGAAAAAGCAATATCTTTAGCCAGTAATGCGTGTGTACCGATAACGATATCGACGGCACCTGACTTCAAGCCTTCTTTGGTTTCACGTGCTTCTTTGGCAGTAGTCAGACGCGATAACATCCGCACTTTGAGCGGAAATCCCTGCATCCGCTCTGCAAAATTCAGATAGTGCTGACGCGCCAACAAAGTGGTCGGTACTATCAGTGCCACCTGAGAGCCGGACATAGCCACCGTAAATGCCGCACGCAAAGCAACCTCAGTTTTGCCGAAGCCGACATCGCCACACACTAACCTGTCCATCGGCTCGCCGGCACCCAAATCCTGCAACACGTCTTGAATGGCATGTAGTTGGTCATCGGTTTCGTTAAACGGGAATTTAGAACAAAATTCGTCATAAACTCCGCCTTGCGTAACAAAACATTCTGCGGTTTTGAGATGCCTTTCTGCGGCAATTTTAATCAGTTTTTCGGCAATATCCTTGATTTTTTCTTTAACTTTGGCTTTCTTGGCTTGCCAAGCCGAACCACCCAATACATCAAGCTGTACATTTTCGTCATCTGAGCCGTAACGCGACAAAACATCGATATTTTCTACCGGTACAAACAGTTTATCATCGTGAGCATACACTATTTTCAGACAATCGTGCGGTGCCCCACCAGCCATAATATTTTCCAGTCCCATAAAACGGCCGATACCGTGTTCGATATGCACCACCAGTTCACCGACGGCAAGTGCCGAAACATCAGCGATAAAATCTTTTGAAGTTACTTTTTTGGTTTTGCGGTGCTGGCGTTCGCCCAAAATATCCTGTTCGGAAATAAGACACCATTCTTTGTCGCGAAAACCGTGTGCCAAATCAGCTAACACCAGTGCGATTTTTTTGGCTGCCGCCAACTGCGAGGCCTGCGCCCAATCGCCGGCCAAAACCACATTTTTAATGCCGTGTTCGTTCATCAGATTAAACAATCGTTCACGCGAACCTTCGGCGTAACAACAAACAATCCGCTTACGCCGTGCATTTTCGTTCAAATAATCGTTGAGTTCGGTATAAACCGCCGCCGCGCTCACATTTTTACTATGGGCAAAATCACGCCCCGGAACGGTTTGCATATCAACAACATCATCTGATGCGGCAGCCGCCAATGCGCTGAACTCAGCCGCTTTTTTATTTAGCAATTTTTGCTTAAATTCGTCCTCTGTTAAGTACAACATTTCCGGATTTAGCGGACGATACGCTTCATCATCGAGTTTGCCGCGGCGTATATTGACGGCCTCCAAACGTGCAGTGTAATAATCGTATATACTCTCGGTTTTGGCCTTAAGCGCCTCCTCAACATTGCGCCCGACGGCAACCGCGGCATTCGGCACATAATCAAACAAAGTCGGCAACGTATCGGCATAAAACAGCGGCAACCAATTTTCCATACCGATATATTTGCGCCGTTCGGAAATTGCCTCGTAAAGCTCATCGTGCATACCGTCGGCACCGAACAATTCGCGATATTTTTCGCGGAAATTGCGCACGGTATCGGCATCCAAAACCACTTCGCCCGCCACTTGAAAATCATATTCTTTCAACTCGCCGGAAGTGCGTTGCGTTACCGCATCAAAAAAGCGCAGTCGCTCCACTTCTTCGTCAAATAAATCTATGCGGAGCGGATAATCGGTACCGCTCGGAAAAATATCGACAATATCGCCGCGCACCGCGTATTCCCCCGGTTCCATTACCTGCTCGACGCGAGTATAACCGTTGATTGAAATATAATGCAGAAAATCATCAAATTTCAGAGTGCCGCCCACCTTGATTTTTTTCTGTGCGTTGCGAAAAATTTTTGCCGGCGGAAGCTTTTGCAAAACCGCACCCAAACTGGTTATTATTACCAGCGGTTGCTTAAATTCACTCAGCGCCAACTGCGACATAACGGATATGCGCCGCGCCATAATATTGGTATTCGGCGAAACGCGGTCATACGGCACGGTATCCCATGCCGGAAATTCCAACACCGTGAACTCGGGATGAGCTAAACGCAGCATCGAGGCGGTTTGTGCCAAGTTATTACCATCGGCCGCAATATATATCAGCGGTCGTTCCTTTGACGCCATCAAAGCCAGCACCCACGGTTCATAACCGTCGCAAACCGAGGTTATTTTTTTGCCGCACAATGCATTAAAATCCTGTTGCATATCTTTTGCTTTCCGATTTACAAACTTTTCTAAAATATATACAATAAAGCAGTTATCGCAACAAAAAAGAAGAATAATCAACATGCGCCCGAGTATTTTATATCCGCTGTTCGCACCGCTTGAAACCTTAAGCGGTATCGGCAAGCGTTATTGCGTATTGATGAATAATCTTTGCGGCGACAAAGTGATTGATTTATTATGGCATTTGCCGAGCGGTTTTATCGATCGTCGCTGCAATGTTCCGCTGTCACAGGCACTTGACGGCAAAATCTGGACGGGTAAAGTGCGTGTGGTAGAGCACGCAGTGCCGAAAAATAAAAAACAACCGTATCGGATTGTGGTTGAAGATAATACAGACCAGTTGATTTTGGTGTTTTTTAAGGTATTCGGCGATAGTATAACCAAACAATTTCCGGTGGATGCCGAAAAAATCATCAGTGGAAAAATAGAAATTTTTAACAAGCAGTTGCAAATGAGCCATCCCGATTATGTTGTTGATGCCAGTAAACCGGAGCAGATGCCGCTGATTGAAACAGTGTATCCGTTGACGGCCGGCATTACCAATAAAATGCTAAATAAACAGATTTTTCAAGCTTTTACACAGGTGCCGGAGTTGGCTGAATGGCAAGATGAGCACTATTTAGTCCAACAAAAGTGGCCGAGTTTTAAAGAAGCACTGTGGGTAGCACATCATCCGCAAAACTTTGCCGATATTGAGTTAAGTTCACCGGCCAGACAAAGACTTGCTTATGATGAATTATTAGCTAATCAGTTATCTCTGGCAATTGTGCGTGGACGGCTGAAAACCCAAAAAGGACGATCGTTGACAAACAGTGGAGAACTTAAGAAAAAATTGCTTTCCGTACTGCCGTTTGCTCTGACTTCAGCACAAAAACGCGTAATAGCAGAAATCGAAAGTGATTTATTTAGCGAATATCGTATGTTGCGTCTGTTACAAGGAGATGTCGGCAGCGGTAAAACCATTGTTGCATTAATTACAATGCTGAATGCGGTTGAATGCGGCTGTCAAGCGGCGATTATGGCTCCGACCGAAATTTTGGCTGAGCAGCATGCCGAAACAATTTCTGAACTATGCGCAAAAATTGGCGTAAAAACAGCGCTTTTGACCAGTAATATCAAGGGTAAAGCACGTAAACAACTATTACACGAATTAGCAAACGGCGATATAAATATTCTTATCGGTACGCATGCGTTGTTTACCGAAGATGTAGTATTCAAAGATTTGGCATACGCAATTGTTGATGAACAGCATCGGTTCGGAGTTAAACAACGTTTAAGTTTATCGCAAAAAGGCAGATTCTGCGATGTTTTGGTAATGACAGCAACTCCTATTCCGCGCACGCTTGTGCTGACACAATTCGGCGATATGGAATATTCTAAAATAGATGAATTACCGGCAGGACGCAAACCGGTTACAACAACTGTTATGCCGCTCAGCAAAATGAACAATGTTGTAGAAGCTTTGGCACGCAAACTGCAAACCGGAACTCAGGCTTATTGGGTATGTCCTCTTGTAGAAGAATCGGAAAAAATAGATTTATCAGCCGCAACCGAACGTTTTGAATCATTACAAAAAATATTTGGTAATAATGTGGGATTGGTGCATGGTAAAATGAAAGAAGCTGAGAAAAATGCAGTTATGGAAGAATTTAAGCAAGGGCGGCTGAAATTGTTGGTTTCCACCACCGTAATCGAAGTTGGGGTAAATGTTCCAAATGCTACAATTATGGTAGTAGAACATGCCGAGCGTTTCGGTTTGGCTCAATTACACCAGCTGCGCGGACGCATCAAACGCGGATATGAAGCCGGAAGCTGTATTTTAATGTACGGTTATCCATTAAGTTCGGTTTCACGTGAACGACTTAATACAATGAAAGCGACAGAAGATGGTTTCTTAATTGCCGAGGAAGACCTTAAATTGCGCGGCGGCGGTGAAATTTTGGGAACAAAGCAATCAGGTTTTAATAATTTTCGTTTAGCTGACTTAAGTGTTCATAGTGATTTGTTGCTTACGGCCAGCAAAGATGCGGCTCTTATATTACAAAAAGATCCGAATTTACAATCAGAGCGTGGACAAGCTTTGCGGACATTGCTGTATTTATTTGAACAAGATACGGCTATAAAAACGTATAATGCCGGATAGATATAAATTTGCCTTTTTCATGTTTATATACCAAACGAGTGCCTATATTACAAGGCACTCCGGCGATTATTATAACAATATTTTTACTTAAAACCGATAAAGCATACCGGCCGCAACTTCGGCATAATTATCCAAACGTTCTGCCCCTACATAAGAATAACGACCGATAACACGTGCTGACCAATGTTCATTCATATCATATTGCATACCGCCGCCAATACGATAACCTACACGCATAAATCCTTTATCCGGCAGATTCTTTTGGGTTATATCATAAATCGCAGCGCCGCCGGTTGCCACCAAACTGAACGGACTGCACATAAGCGGCATTTTTGCATATAAATCCATAGCATATGCAGCAAAACGCTGTTTAACCGACTGTCCTTCGTATGCATGTTTGTTTTTAACTTGCCATGATTGCTGATAAGAAAATTCTGTATATAAATTTTTATATATTTCCATACCAAAATCTGCCTTAGCTGAGTTAAAATTATCTTTTAATCCGCCGGCGGTTCCGCCTAATTTTGCTTTAGAATAAACATATTCGGCTCCAATATAAGGCTTAACCATATTCATATTGTTGTGCATTAATGCATGGGCATTAGCTGAAAACAATAACGCTGCACCTGATAATAACAATATTTTTTTCATATTCTTTTTCTCCATTTATAAATGTTCAAAAATTTTATTATTAGCAAAGTGTATATAACCGTGAAAAAATAAATTTAAATAGTGGACAGTGCAAATTTTAGCTTTTAAGATGTATTTTGAGGAGAAAAATATGTTTCAATGTCCGTCTTTCGAATGTAAAAAATGTCCGCGTTTATTGGAATTTCGCGCGCAAAATCAAGTAAAGTTTCCGCAATATCACAATGGTCCGGTCGAATCTTTCGGCGATTTAAGTGCCGAAATTTTGGTGGTTGGTTTGGCTCCGGGGTTAAACGGTGCCAATCAAACCAATCGTCCTTTCACCAACGATTATGCCGGCGACATTCTCTATCCGGCGCTCAAAAAATATGGCTTTGCCCGCGGTAATTATGGCAAAGTAAAAAATGACGGATTTGAATTAATAAACGTCAGAGTTTCCAATGCCGTGCGTTGTGTACCGCCGCAAAATAAGGTTACGGCCGATGAAATTGCCGCCTGCCGTCCGTATTTGCAAGCCGAAATCACCGCTATGCCTAATTTACGGATAATTCTTTCACTCGGTTCGGTTTCGCATGGTGCGGTTTTGCAAGCACTCGGCTATAAAAAGTCAGCTTATAAATTCGCCCACGGCGCGGAACATAAGCTTGATAAGCACAACATAACTTTACTCGATTCATATCACACTTCACGTTATAACATCAATACCAATGTTCTAACCGCCGAAATGTTTGATAAAATTATTGAAAAGCTGAAAACTTTGTTATGAAGGTAAATATCTTGGCTTGTATAACGGGACTTTACTGAACAGTTTATATGTACTTTTTATTGTTCTTCAACTATAATCAGCGGTAAACAGCCAAACAAAAGATATCTGCTTTGTTTGGCAAAATATTTTGCGCATATTTTTTCATGATCGGCAGCCAACGCCGACTTGTTTGAACTTATGCCGTTGTACATAAAATCCGCCACAATTACATCAATTTTTTGAAATTTGCATCCGTTTTTCATAAATACAATCCACTTTTCCCAATCAGCGGCTATTTTGTATTTTTCATCGTATAACCCGAACTTATCAAATAAATTGCGCTTTATGAAAGAACTTTGATGATTGATAACATCATTTGCAAAATAAGATAAGTCAATCTTGGTTTTATAATTACTATATTCGGTATGTCCGTCGGGATATATCTTATTAACATTGCCATACAACACGTCGGCATCATAATTTTTATCTTTAAATACTTTTTCCAACACATCGTTGGCGGCATAAGCATCACCGCCATTCATAAAACTCAGCCACTCGCCGGAAGCCAGTTTTATGCCTTTATTCATGGCGTTATAAACACCCTTATCCTTCTCGGAAATAAACACGTTTATTCGAGAACGGTATTTGTTTAATATATCAACCGTACCGTCAGTTGAACCGCCGTCTATCACAATCCATTCAAAATCCTGCCAAGTTTGATTAACAATGCTTTGACAGGTCTTTTCAATTTCATCTTTGATATTATAGCAAATCGTAATAATGCTCAGCGGTATATTCTTTTGACTTAATTTCACTTTATATTTCCTCAGTGCTTAAAAAGGTAAACAAACCGAAAAGCTTATAACGCCGCACAAGCCGCATATTTAATCTTCCGGATTTCACCGGTTCTTCTATCCAATCAAATATTTTATATTTTTGCTTGTTCCATTGGTTTCGTCCAGCTTTCATATAATCTATGGTATTCTTTTGTATCTGTTTAATATTCTCAAGGCTTATCATTTTTATATTCTGCAAATTATATAAATAGCCGGTTTTGCCGTGCTTTATATATTCATTCATGGTCGGATTATCGGGAGCAATCACACAACGCCCCATAGCCATGGCTTCCAAAAAGCTCATACCTATACCTTCTTCCGGTCGCGGTGCCATATATAACGCAGATTTAAGCATAGTTTTATACAAATCATCCCGTTTATCAAACCACGTTGAAACCGTGCGATGTTGTTTTAACGGATAGTCAATAAAATTTTGTTGAGTGTCCAAGGCTTTATGCAGATGAATATGTGTAACCTCTTGCGCTGAAAACAACTTATCAATAACCTGCAAATTAATTTCTTCACGACGCTGCCAGAAAAACAAAGATGTAGTGTCTCCGGATATTTCCGATTTTTGAACCTCTGGAAAATATTGAATATACTCACAATCAAAACCACGTTTGAGCAAATCTTCATACAAATGTTTGCAAAAACATATAATCTTTGCATTAGCGTATTCTCCCCACTTAATATTATCTAAAGGACATACTCCGTCAAACATAGGGAAAAACACGCACTTCTCATAACTAATTATTTGTTGTAATTTATTCAGAGGATACATAATCTGCCAACAAACCACATAATCATATCTATTGCCTGATATATCAGCAAAATTGTTGTTTTCATCAGCATACGGATCAACATAACATTTGGTTATTGTATATTTTGTTTGCAACAAATCCAACAAAAAATCCGCTGACTTTGTTTTTTGATGATAAGAATGTCCGATAAACAGAAGTTTTTTCATTTTACCACATATTTCTGTTTCATTTTCATTACCGGAATGCCGCAAAAATAATATTTATAAGCCTCATCATTATCTTTTTTGCGGATTTTTAATAATGGTAATCCTAAAAATTTCCATACTTTTGTGTTATTTTTGCTTTTCCAACTTAATATAGGTAAAAAGCCGAACAACTTATATTTTTTTGAATGCTTTTCCGTATTTTCTGCCATTTTACTATCCTTCTATGTACTACCCTAATTATTGGATATGATATTAGATAAAATAATTTTTGCAAGCATTGTTTTAATATTGTTATTTTATTTTTACGAATAATATTTCACTTTATACAGCGGAATTTTACCAAACAGTTTGACGTATTTTTTGCCTTGGCGTTTTTTTACTGTTAAAATCGGAATAAAGTCAAACAGATAATATTGACAACAATCATTTTCTATACGGCGTATGAAAATATTATAACAGTCATACGGAAGTATTTTACGTATCTCCTCAATAAATGCTCCCTGCAATTCCAGCGGCAACAAATCATTATAAACATGCGCCATATTCAGGGTGTACCACAACCAAAATCCGCTATGTATCAACTCAGATTTGGGATTCGCTACAAATTTCTCCATTACTGCATCTTTTATTTTTAAAGATGAAAACTTTTTTGCGCTACGGCTTACGGAAGCACTGCTATTGTTCTCAAAATAGAAATACAAAGGCTCGGAAAGAAAATATATTGCTTGCGTCTGCGGATATACTCCCAACAAAAATGCCGCATCTTCTGCATACACAATTCCAATCGGAAAACGCACATTATTCAAAACCTCACGTTTAAACAGAAAACGAAAGACATGAAAAGCACTTTCATATATTTTATTCCCTAGTTCTGCAAAAGATGTTTTTACATCTTTCTTTACTTTTAAGTATCTGATAATTTCTTTCTTGCCGTTTTCTTCCACATTCCAAGCGTTGCAACCGACCATATCAACGTTTTCACGTTCCATTGCCTTGTACAACTTTTCAAACATGGTTCTGTCAATATAATCATCGGAATCAATAAACGAAATATATTTACCGCGAGCATTATCCAAACCGTTGTTGCGCGCCACACTCACTCCCATATTATGCGGATTGGATATAACTCTTACTCTGGCATCTTTAGCTGCGTATTCATCACAGATTGCGCGTGAATTATCCTGCCCGCAATCATCAACCAAAATTACCTCTATATCCTTAAAAGTTGATGCCAGTATACTATCTAAGCATCTGCCGAGATATTTCTCTACGTTATAAACCGGCACAATTACTGATATTTCAGGTGCTTTATCCATTGTTTAATCCTTATAAAATTACTAAGAAAAGCAAACGCCGTCGGCTTATTATTACCGACGGCGCCACAAAGTTAAAGATTATTTATTTTCCAAATCTTCACCGGTTTCTTGGTTAACCCGTTTCGCCGACAGCTTTATTTTGCCGCGGTTATCGGTGCCTAAGCACTTAACCCACATCTGGTCGCCCTCTTTGTAGAAATCGGAAACCGAGGCAATGCGTTCATTCTTCACTTCGGAAATATGAACCAAACCTTCGGTCTGTCCCAAAAAGCGAACAAATGCACCAAAGTCCATAATCTTGGTAATTGTACCGTGATAGATTTTACCCATTTCCGGCTCAGCCACAATACCGGTAATAATTTCAATAGCCTTCTGGCAGTTTTCATTATTATTGGAAGCAATTGTAACTATGCCATCATCGGTAATATCGATTTTGGTGTTGGTTTTCTCAATAATTTCACGAATTACCTTACCGCCGGTACCGATAACTTCACGGATTTTATCGGTCGGAATCGTCATGGTATGAATACGCGGTGCTTTCGGAGAAATTTCCGGACGCGGTGCTGCCAGCGCCTTAGCCATTTCGCCTAAGATATGGATACGACCTTCGTGCGCTTGCGCCAAAGCATTCTGCATAATTTCTTTAGTGATTGACGTAATCTTAATATCCATTTGTAAAGCGGTTACACCGTCTTTAGTTCCGGCAACTTTAAAGTCCATATCGCCGAGATGGTCTTCATCGCCCAAAATATCGGTCAAAATCGCCACACGGCCGTCATTTTCTTTAATCAAACCCATGGCAATACCGGCAACCGGCTTTTTCATCGGCACACCGGCATCCATCAAAGACAAGCAGGTGCCGCATACGGTTGCCATGGAAGATGAACCGTTGGATTCCATAATATCGGAAACTACGCGCAAAGTATAAGGGAAAACTTCCTTATCTGTCGGCAGCATCGGATGAATAGCGCGCCAAGCCAGTTTACCGTGACCGATTTCGCGACACCCCGGAGTACCTAAACGACCGCATTCGCCAACCGAGAACGGTGGGAAGTTATAATAAAGCATAAAGTCTTGCTTGTATTCCGGCAACAAACCGTCAACAATTTGCGCATCATCAGGTGTACCCAAAGTGGTAACAACCAAAGCTTGTGTTTCGCCGCGCGTAAACAAAGCCGAACCATGAGCTTCCGGCAACAAGCTGACTTCGCATTGAATCGGACGTACCGTTCTGGTGTCACGTCCATCAATACGATGACCGGTGGTCAAAACTTTTTCGCGCATGGTGTGATGCATAACATTCTCGATTGCATCGCCGACAAACGCCATTTCCACTTCATTTTCCGGATCAATCGTCGCCTTAACTTCTTCTGCCAACTGACCGAGAACCGTGCCGCGCTCCAGTTTATCGGTAATACCGAAAGCTTCGTTATAGCGCGCACCGAAATCCTTCAAAATACGTTCGCTTAAAGCGGTATATTCCGGCGGGAATTCCGGAGTTGCCCATTTTTCTTTACCGGCTTCGGCCGCCATTTCTTTAATCAATTTAATTACCGGTTGGAAGCTTTCAAAACCGAACATAACCGAACCGAGCATTACATCTTCGCTCAATTCGTTAGCTTCGGATTCAACCATCAATACGCCCTCTTCTGTACCGGCAACAGTCAATTTTAATTCAGATTCGGCTTGTTCCTCAATCGTCGGATTCAAAATATATGCGCCGTTATTATAGCCGATATTAGCCGCACCGATAGGTCCCATAAACGGAATACCCGAAATAGCCAAAGCCGCCGATGCCGCAACCATTGAAACAACATCGGAATCATTTTTTTGGTCATGCGACAACACAGTGCAGACAATTTGAACTTCATTTTTAAACGCATCAGGGAAAAGCGGACGTATCGGTCGGTCAATCAAGCGCGAAATCAATACTTCACGCTCCGAAGGCTTACCCTCGCGTTTCATAAATCCGCCCGGAATCTTACCGGTTGCATAATATTTTTCCTGATAGTTTACGGTTAAAGGAAAGAAATCCTGATCCGCTTTCACTTCCTTTGCAGCCACTACCGTTGCAACAACAACTGTTTCTCCGTATGTTGCCACAACCGCACCGGTTGCCTGTCGGGCAATCTTACCTGTTTCCAAAACCAATTTACGACCGCCCCAATCCATTTCTTTGCGGCAAACTTTAAAATCTATCATAATTTTTCTTTCCTTTCATCTTTAAAAACCTCACCTGATTTTTACATCAGGATTTTTCGGGGCTGCAGAACCATTTCCGCAACCCCGTTTATCAAAGCCTTTTTACTTACGCAAATCGAGCTTTTTAATAATGTCTTGATATCTTTCTTCGCTCATGCTCTTCAAGTGGTCAAGCAAGTGACGACGACGGCTTACCATCTTCATCAAACCCAAGCGAGAGTGTAAATCTTTGGCGTGAACGTTAAAGTGTTCAATCAAAGCGTTAATACGATATGTCCAAATAGCAATCTGCACTTCCGGACAACCGGTATCATTTTCGTTGCGGCCGTATTTAGCCACAATTTCTTTTTTAATTTCATTTGTTATCGACATCTGTTATTTCCTTTTTTATTATGTTATGAAACACGCGTATCGGCGAGATTTTACGCTCATCGACACGCACCAATGCAATCAAACAATTATGGAACTTAACTGCCGCCAATTCCGTCGGTTTTGCCTCGGGATAATTTTTTGGCGAAAGCCCCTGCCCCATACTTAATTTTCTTGCGTCTTTAGCCGAAACAGCAATCTCCGCGATGTCGCGCAGAGACGTTTCTATCGGCAAGAGTGACTCACGTCGCTTGTCTATATACTCCATTTTTTCCAAAGAATCCAGTAAAATCGTATCGGATATTGAAAAATTTCCGCATTTTATGCGTCGGAGCTCGCTTAAGTAGCCTTTAGAACCCAGAAATTCCGCAATATCCGCACCTAATGTACGCACATAAGTTCCTTTGGAACAGCGCACCCTGAATTTAGCGTTTTTTGCTCGTTCTTCCAACAACTCCAACGCATAAATTTCAACTTCACGCTCCGGCATTTCCACCGTTTGCCCCTTACGCGCCAATTTATAGGCCTCCTGTCCGTTTATCTTAATGGCAGAATATAACGGCGGAATCTGTTTAATTTTGCCGATAAAATGCGGCAGCGCCGCCATAATTTCTTCACGATTCGGAATTTTATCTGAATTTGCAATGATTTTGCCTTCGGTATCACCGGTATCGGTTTGTGCCCCCCACTCCACCACAAACTCATATTCTTTTTCGCCGTTCATAACAAACGGCACCAGTTTGGTTGCTTCGCCGAAGGCTATAGGCAATACTCCGGAGGCAAACGGGTCGAGCGTGCCGGTATGTCCGTTTTTATTGGCATGTAACAACCATCTGGTTTTCCCAACAACCTGCGTTGAACCCATTCCGCAAGGCTTATCTATTATCAACCAACCATCAACATTATCTGCTTTATTATGCTTCATTTTCACCCTTTCTTTTTTGTATATTTTTTACAAACCGAATACAATTGTCAATTATTTTCTCATAATAGAGATTAGTTAGATGAAACGACAGACTTATAAATAAACATTTTATTGTTTAAATTTTTCTTGTATTTTTTCCAAAAATAGATTGGCCGCAGCAGAACGTACAGATGATTTATTCCAAACAATCTTTAATTTTGCTTCTAATTTTGGCTCTAGAGGGCGAAAGCAAAGCGGACTCTTATCGGAAGTATCAGCCAGTTTATCCAAAGTTATCGCATATCCAATATCAGATTTAACCATTATTGCGGCGTTAAATATTAAATTATATGTTGCCACTGTCTTCAAACTGTCAAATTGACCATGAAACCATTTAAGAAAGTCATTATTTGATGATTTCTTTATGGCTTGTCTGGAATTTATTAAAGGCAATCCTTTTAAGTTTTCAAGCCTGACAGATTTATATTTTGCAAGCGGACTATCTTTGCGCATCAAAACACCCCAAACATCGGTAACAGGCAGTACAATATTGTCGTATTTTGATGTGTCGTTATGTTGCACCAAAAGTCCAAAATCCAAAAGTTTTTTATCTAACTTTTCCATAACATCTTCAGCATTACCTGAATAAAGATGAAAAGTTATATTCCGGTGTGTTGTACGTATTTCTTTGATAATATCGGCAACGTATTCCATGGCATCTGTTTCACCGCCGCCGATATAAACATCTCCTTTGATATCAACACCTGAAGAAATAATATCTCTTTTGGTTTTATCCACCATTTCAATAATTTCTTCTGCACGGTCTTTTAGAAGAAGCCCTTCATTTGTCAAAGTAATTCTATATTTTCCGCGCACAAATAGCTTTTGTCTGAGTTCATATTCCAAATCTTGTATTTGTCTCGTTAAAGTCGGTTGTGTTAAATGCAATGAATTAGCAGCGGCAGTAATACTCCCCTCTTTTGCAACAGCCAAAAAATATTTCAAAACGCGTATTTCCATACGGAAAATATAACAAAATAAAATATGCCTGTCAAGCATAATCAAATATTAAAAATAAGTATTTGTTATGTGGAAACAAACATTGTATATTGTTGACACAATAAATTAAATATGGGAGATATTTTATGAAAATGAGAACTTTATGTGTTTTATCAATGACGGCTTTGAGTTTGGTTTTTGCCGCACCGGACAGCTCCTGTGCAGCCGACGGTAATATTGCCGAATGGGATAAGGTTTTTGCTAAATCCGATGATGTAGATGTAAAAAAAGTAACATTCAAAAACCGTTTCGGTATTGAATTGGTCGGGGATTTGTATGAGCCGAAAAATAAGCCGGAAGGTAAAATGCAAGCGATTGCGGTTTCAGGTCCGTTCGGGGCAGTTAAAGAGCAATCTTCCGGACTTTATGCGCAAACCCTTGCCGAGCGCGGATTTGTTACATTAGCCTTTGATCCATCGTTTACAGGAGAAAGCGGCGGTGAAGTGCGTAATGTAGCCTCCCCTGATATCAACACCGATGATTTTAGCGCGGCTGTTGACTATTTAACAACACTGTCTGAAGTTGATGAAACCAAAATCGGTATTATCGGTATTTGCGGTTGGGGTGGATTTGCTTTGAATGCGGCGGCGCAAGATACGCGGATTAAAGCAACCGTAACCAGCACAATGTATGATATGACGCGTGTTACGGCGCGCGGCTATAATGATTCTATGTCTGCCGATGATTTGTATAAAATGCGCCAAGATTTGAATAATCAACGGACGGCAGATTATAAAAACGGCTCTTTTGCCGAAGCTGCCGGATTACCGGATAAATTGACCGGCGAAGAACCGCAATTTGTTCAAGATTATTTCAACTATTATAAAACAAAAAACGGCTTTCATCCGCGCTCCATCAATTCTAACGGACATTGGAACGTAACCTCGGCACTCTCGTTGATTACGCAGCCTATTTTGGCCTATACCGATACCATTAAATCACCGATATTGATGATTCACGGGGAAAAAGCGCACAGCCGTTATTTTTCGGAAGATGCGTTCAAGAAACTGACCGGCGACAATAAAGAACTGATGATTATTCCGAATGCCAATCACACGGATTTATATTATAAAACAGATGTTATTCCGTTTGATAAAATAGAAACATTCTTCAAAGATAATCTGAAATAAGGAGCGGTTAAATGAAAAAAGTTTTAATCGTATCAAGCAGTTTGCGCAGCGGCAGTAACTCCGAAATTTTAGCGCATGCAACCGAAAAAGGTGCTATTGATGCTGGGAATGTCGTTGATTTTATCAATCTCAAAGGCAAAGATATAAAATTCTGCCTCGGTTGTTTGGCATGTCAAAAGACATTTAAATGCGTACAAAAAGACGATATGGCAGAATTAATCAACAAAGTACAAAATGCCGATGTGTTGATTTTTGCCACACCGATTTATTATTACGAAATGAGCGGGCAGCTGAAAACATTTCTGGACCGTTGCAATCCGCTTTTTCCGCAAGCCAACAAATTTAAGGACGTGCATTTGATTACATCATCCTATGATGGTTCCGAAAATGCCGCTGACAGAGCGATTAGCGGCTTAAAAGGCTGGATTGAATGCTTTGAACAATCCCGCTTTGCCGGAGCTTTGGTCGGCGGCGGCATGGATATGCCGAAATCTGCTTCCGGTCGTGAAGATTTACTCAAAAAGGCTTATGAATTAGGAAATAATATTTGATTTATATGTTTGTCTTTAATTAAGCCTCTATGAAAAGCAGAGTGGCTTTTTAAATATTTTTTGTTAGAATATGAATTATATTCATTGACTTACAGTCATTGATATTTTATATTATCCTCATCGTTAAGGAGTGTGACTTATATTATGACTAAACGACAGGAAAACGCATTAAAGACAAGGCAAAAACTGCTTGATGCCGCCGTTAAACTGATTGAGGAAAACGGCTTAAATGATTTAAATATTGAAAATATAACCAATGCCGCCGGTTGCGCCAAAGGAACTTTTTATGTTTATTTCAAGCATAAAGAAGATGTAGTTTATGAAATTTGCCGCCCGTTTTTCGGTAAAATAGAAAAACAAATGCAACAGATGACAGATAAAAGCATCATTGAGAGGCTTGCATTTTATTTTGAACATTTTATGGCAGAGGTTGAGCGATACGGCGTCAATATTTGCCGTGAGTGGATACGGGGTGTTATTGACCCGAACAAAGCGCCTGAAAATATGGATAATACCAAGTGGCAATTTGATATTGATATGTTGTACGGTATTTTGAAACGAGCCGTAACAGAAAATGAACTTAAAGCCGATACGCCGATTGATGTGTTGGCAAATGTAATTATTGCCGAACTTTACGGTATGATGACTTGTTGGTGTATGTCTGACGGAGTATTTGAGCCGAAAGAATGGACTTCCAAGTTTTTTGAAATGCAATTAACCCCTATGTTACAAAAATATTTAATAAAGGAATAGACAATGAATAGGATATTTTATTATAATTTCAAACCATTGAATCTATGGCTTCTGTTTAATATCGGTATTACGTTATTAATCTGTTCGTGTTTTGTATGCGGGTGGCGTATCCTTATCTATCCGCAGATGTGGATTATATTGGGGTGCGTGATTTTTTCGTGGGGCGTATGGTATTATAAATATGTTCATCCGCAAATAATGGCTGTCATAACCGATGAAAGTATAAAAATAGACCATACCAATCCCGTTAAATGGAAAGATATTGACCATGCGGAAGAAAGAATTGTTTGGTGTTGGTTTAAGCAATATCGTGTTTTAGCTTTAATTCCAAAGGAAAATATAAATTATCAATATAACTGGTTGCAAAAGCACAATCCTTTTCCGGCATTTTCCATTCCGCTTTACGGATTGCTGACAGCGGAAGACGAAAAAGAAATTACCAAAATCGTTTCTAAAAAAGTCAAGTTGATTTCTATGAAAGAATAATGCCTTTAAGTGGACAATATTAAAATCAGGCAAGTAAAAAAGGATTATAATATGAAAAAACTATTTTCAAGTATTTTAGCGGGATTAACATTTTTCACAATTCATAATGCAACAGCGGAGATAAAAGATATGAATAACAAAAAAGTATTAGTAGTTTATTTTTCCAAAACCGGCGAACAATATAGCGTCGGAAATATTACAGAAGGCAACACGGCGATTGTTGCTAAAATGATTGCCGAACAAACCGGCGGCAGTTTGTTTGAAGTAAAATTAAAAAATGACACCTATCCGGCGGCTTATACGGCATTGACCGAAGCGGCCAAAGCAGAGAAAAACAGCAATGCCCGTCCGGAAATAGCGGGTGATGTTTCGGACTTTGACAATTATGATGTAGTTTTCATCGGCGGTCCGGTTTGGTGGGGAGATTTGCCGATGGCGGTTTACACCTTTATTGATAAACACAATTGGAGCGGTAAGACGGTTGTCCCTTTTGTAACTCACGAAGGCAGCGGTTTAACTTCGGTACCGAATAACCTGAAAAATGCCACCGGTGCCGAAATGCTCGACGGATTGGCAATTTACGGGCATATTGCACAAAACGAGCGTGCAAAAGCCAAAGAAAATGTTGTAAATTGGCTCAATAAATTGGGATTTTAAGGGGGAATAAGTTGAAAAAGTTTTTAATGACATTGGCAATATTTATGCTTTTAGAAGGAAATGCCATGGCAATAACTGTCAATATTTATTACACAGGTGAAAACGGCAATGCACGCAAATTTGCCGAGGAAATGGAATAAAGCGGAACTGTGGCGCTTATTCGTGCGGAAGAAGGAAATAAAAAATACGAATATTTTTATCCGAAAAATGATCCGGAAACAGTGCTTTTGATTGACAGTTGGGAAAGTCAAGAGGCAATAGATAAGCATCATGCAACCCCTATGATGGATAAAATTTCAGAACTTCGCAATAAATACAATTTACATATGAAAGTGGAACGATATATTGAGGATACATCCGGTATTCCTGATAAGGATAAAGACTTTATCAAGGAGTAATCATGAAGAAAATATTTTCTTTATTAACTGTCGCATACCTTTTGCCGATGAATGCTTTTGCACAGGTTATAGATGTGCATAGCCATATTATTCCGGCTGAATATACGGATTTTTTGCGTGCGCACAATGCCGAATTACAAGAGACGTTTCCGCTTCCGAAATGGGATATAAAAGCGCATTTAGATTTTATGGAAGACATGAAAATTGACTATTCTGTGCTGTCATTGCCGGCACCGCAACCATACTTCGGGAACAATAATGAAAGCGCAGATATGGTGCGTAAGTTAAATGAGCTTTCGGCCAAAGTTCGTGATGAAAATCCCGATAAATTTAAGTTTCTGGCAACCTTACCTTTGCCTGATGTGAAAGCGGCTATTAAAGAAGCTCAATATGCCTTTGATGTTTTGCACGCAGATGGTATTAAATTGGCAACCAACAGCTATGGGCAATATTTGGGTGATGAAGAATTAGATGAATTGATGGCGGTGTTAAACAAATACCATGCTGTTGTTTTTGTGCATCCGCATCGTCCGGAGCCGTATGCCGAAAAAATAATTCAGACCACGCCGCTTGCAATGTATGAATATCCTGCGGAAACCACGCGGGCGGTTGTGAATATGATTTCACGCAATGTGCTCGCAAAATATCCGAACATTAAAGTGATTATTCCGCATTGCGGTTCGTTTTTACCGCTTGCCATACCGCGGATGAAAGCCATCTTTCCGGCGATGAAAGCCAAGGGTTTGATGCAGGATATTGATTGGGAAAAGAATTTGGCGGCATTATATTATGACTTAGCCGGTGTGCCAACTGTGGATTTAATTAAAACCATGCTTTCTATCACGACGCCGGAACATATTTTATACGGCTCGGATTATCCTTATCAGCCAAACAAGGTTTTGCAAAAAAATCTTAAAAGTTTGCGCTATGAATTAGCAAATGATAAGGAACTCGCACCGTATGCCGAAAAATTTTTACAAACAAATGCTCAACAATTATTTGAAAGGAAAGATAACAAATGAAAAAGAATTTAGGCACTGTTTTAGCCCTTTATCCGACACCTTTGGTCGTTATCGGGGCGATGAACGGTAATAAGCCGACTTGGATGCTTGCCGGACATGTGGGTATTATCGGACATGACCGCATAATGATCAGTATGCACAAAATTCATTACACCAATCAGTTTATACGTGAAAGTAAGAATCTTTCCGTTGCAATTGTTGATGAAGCGTTGTTGCCTAAAGCTGATTATGTCGGCACAATCAGCGGAAAAAATACCGATAAAAGCGAGGTTTTTGCTTATGATTTGAGCGAAAATAATACGCCGATTATTAAAGACAGTCCTCTGGTGATGGATTGCGAAGTCGTTGATAATTATGAAACGGATTCATTTGATAACTTTATTTGCAAAATTTCAGGCACTTATGCCGAAGAAAATGTGATTGATGAAAAGAATAAAATTGATTACAACAAATTAAAGCCCATTTTGTTCGAGATGCCGACATACTCTTATTTGAAAACAGGAGAAATTATCGGCAAAGGAACGGAATTTCGTAAAAAAATTAAACAGCAAAACAACGGAGAATAGCCATGCCTGTAATGAGACTTGATATTGCACACGCCACCAAAGAACAAAAAGAAGAGTTGGTCAAAGAATTAGTGCCGGTGTTTGCAAAAATAATCAAAATGCCGGAAGAGACTATTTATGTTTTTATCAATGAATATGATGCCGAAAATGTCGGTGTGGGGCGCAAACTTTTGTGTGATTTGCATAAAGACAGGTAATATTTTGTAAATAAGGAGAAAATAAATGGCTCAAACTTATCTTACATTAAATAACGGGTTAAAAATGCCGCAGTTCGGTCTCGGTGTATATCTGATTCCGGACGGCAAGGATACAATTGACGCATGTTTAAATGCTTTTAAACTCGGCTATCGTCATATTGATACGGCTCACGCTTATCAAAACGAACGCGGTGTCGGTGAAGCCTTAAAACAAAGCGGTCTGAAACGTGAAGAAGTTTGGATTACGACAAAACTTTGGCCGAGCGAATACGGAGAAGGCAAAACTTTGGAAGCTATTGATAAAATGCTCTCCCGTCTGCAAACCGATTATATTGATTTGCTTTTATTGCATCAGCAAGTCGGTGACTATATCGGTGCATGGAAAGATATGGAAAAATCGGTTGCATCCGGCAAAGTAAAATCCATCGGTATCAGCAATTTTAAAGAAAATTTGGAAGATTTGCTTTCTCATGCAATGATCAAACCGGCGGCAATTCAAGTAGAATGTCACCCCTATTTTTCACAACATAAATTAAAAGCGCGTATGGCTGAATTCGGTACGGTTGTGGAAAGCTGGTATCCGCTCGGCCACGGCGACGCCAAGTTGTTAAACGAGCCGATTTTGGTTAAATTGGCCGAAAAATATCACAAAACACCGGCACAAATTATTTTACGTTGGCATATTGAGGAAGGCAATTCTGTGTTTCCGAAAAGCACAAATCCGGCGCATATTAAGGAAAATTTCGACATCTTTGATTTTGCATTAACCACTGAAGATATGAAGGAAATTGCCAAACTGGATTGCGGTAAACGCTATTATACTGCTAATTTAGAAGAACAAAAACGCTTTTTAAGTTGGAAACCGTCTGACTAAGGAGATAATGAATTGAAAAAGTTTTTAATTATATTGGTGATGTCTGTATTTTTGGGAGAAAATGTCATGGCAGAAAATTTAACAAAGGAACAACAAGTTATTGCTGCAGCGGCAGCTTATACAGCACTCGGCAATCAAACAGAATTAAAGCAAGTATTGAATAACGGGCTTGATAACGGTGTTACCGTTAATGAGTTTAAGGAAATTTTGGTGCAGGCTTATGCATATTGTGGTTTTCCGCGTAGTTTGAATGCGCTTGCAACTTTGATGCAAACCGTTGAAGAGCGCGGCAACAAAGACAAATTGGGAAACGAACCGAGTACTAAACCCGAAAGTGATGCTTTAACCTATGGCACGGAAAATCAAACCAAACTGATCGGTTCGAAAGTGAAAGGCAAATTATTTGAGTTTGCGCCGGCCATTGACAAATATTTAAAGGCCCATTTATTCGGTGATATTTTTGCGCGTGATAACATAGACTGGAAAACCAGAGAACTGGCAACAATTGCTATGTTGGCTGCTCGCGAAGGTGTGGAAAGTCAATTAAATGCCCATATTGAAATTGGTAAACATAACGGTTTAACCGATAATGAAGTGGCAGAAATTATGAACATTGCCACCAAGGCAAAAGCCCAAAATGTAGTTTTTGGATTTGGTGAATTAAATCCGTATGGCAATTATTTTACTGGAAAAAGTTACTTAAAACCGATTACGACAACAAACGGTGTACCGATGTATAATGTAACTTTTGAGTCAAAATGCCGCAACAACTGGCATATTCATCATAAAGGCGGACAGATTTTATTGGTTACACAAGGACGCGGTTGGTATCAGGCTTGGGGAGAAGAGCCGCGCGAATTAAAAGCTGGTGATGTTGTAAATATTCCAGCGGAAACAAAACATTGGCATGGCGCAGCAAAAGATAGTTGGTTTACGCATATTGCGGTAGAAGTGCCAAGTGAAGGCAGTTCTAACGAATGGCTTGAACCGGTAACCGATGAAGAATATAATAAATTGCAATAAGGACCATTTTTTATGACAATGTGGATTATAATTTTTTGGGTAAGCATTGCTTTTGCTATAACAACATTGTTTTATGTCAGTGCAAGAATACCGAATCTGATAGAATTTATCAATCTTAACGAATGGGGAAGTTTCAAACAATTCTCGCTAGGATTATTGATAACATTGGGGGTTACAGGAATACTTACACTTTGTATTGATTTTATAAATGCAGTTGTCTGCGTGATGTATTTTGCAATGATATGGGCATTGAGCGATTTTGCTTTTTGGTTGATAGAAAAGCTTACCCATATCACTTTTGAACATTATTATGCAGGTTGGGTAGCTTTATTATTAAGCATTATAGTTTTGAGTGTCGGTTGGTATTTAGACCACAACGTATGGCAAACAAAATATGACTTAAAAACCAATAAACAAGTACCGGATTTGAAAGTAATAATGTTTGCAGATTCTCATTTAGGAACAACTTTTGATGATATGGATTTTGCAAAGCATGTGAAAACTATTCAGACACAAAATCCTGATATATTGTTTATTGTAGGAGATTACGTTGATGATGGAACAACACGTAAGCAAATGATAAATGCCACACGCAGTTTAGGAAAAATAAAAACAAAATATGGGATTTATTATGTTTCGGGTAATCATGATAAAGGTTATTACGGTGCGGCACATCGTGGATTTTCAGAAGATGATTTGTTTAATGAACTTAAAAAGAACGGTATTAATATATTACAAGATGAAAGCGTTTTGGTAGATAATTCATTTTATATCGTCGGAAGAAAGGATTATTCCGTTCAGCATGAGCAAGGCGGGCATCGAAAATCAATAGAAGAACTCACAAAAGATTTAGATAAAAGCAAATATATAATTGTTTTAGATCATCAACCGGTTGAATACAATAAAGAAGTCGTCGCAAGAGTTGATTTGGTATTAAACGGTCATACGCATGGCGGTCAGCTTTTTCCATTCAATCAAGTCGGTAAATGGATAGGAGCAAATGATTTGGTATACGGTCATAAAAAGCTCGGCAAGACAGATTTTATTGTAACTTCCGGCATATCCGACTGGGCTATTAAATTTAAAACAGGAACTAAATCAGAATTTGTTATTATTAATATAATGAAAGGAGAAAAGAATGAAAGTACTGCTAATTAACGGAAGTCCGCATAAAGAAGGGTGTACATTCACGGCTCTTAGCGAAGTTGCAACCACTCTGAATAAAAACGGTATTGAAACAGAAATCTATCATATAGGAACAAAACCGATATCCGGTTGTATTGCTTGTAGAAAGTGTCACGAAACCGGAAAGTGTGTGTTTAATGACGGTGTCAATGAAATCGGTGCCAGATTAGATGAATTTGACGGCATTATTTTAGGCTCACCGGTTTATTATGCCGGACCTTCCGGACAGATTTGTTCTTTTTGCGACCGTTTATTTTTCACTTATGCGCCAAAACTGGCCGGCAAATTAGCTGCCGCTGTTGTATCTTGCCGTAGAGGCGGTGCCACAGCTTCTTTTGACCGCTTAAATAAATACTTTACAATCAGCAATATGCAGGTTGTCGGTTCACAGTATTGGAATATGGTACATGGTTTTACACCGGATGATGTTGAAAAAGATAAAGAAGGCTTGCAAACCATGCGTACTTTAGGACAAAATATGGCATGGCTGTTAAAATGCATTGAAATCGGGAAGAAAAACGGCATTATCAAACCAGAATACGAGCAAATTACATTTACCAGTTTTCCGGATGGAAAATAAATGAAGAAAGAGAGAAATATAATGAAAAAACAATATACAAAAAAAGATTTGATTATGGCTCCAATGCCAGTGTTAGTTATCGGGACTTATGATGAAGACGGTGTACCGAATGCTATGACTGCTGCATGGGGAACACAATGTGATATGGATAAAATCACAATATTTTTATCCAATCACAAAACAACCGATAATCTAAAACTGAAAAAAGCATTTACAGTGGCTTTTGCAACCAAAGAGACGTTGGTTGAATCCGATTATTTTGGGATAGAATCGGGAAAAGGCATTAACAAAATTAAAAAAGCAGGTTTCCATACGCGCAAATCTGAGTTTGTAGATGCACCTGTGATAGATGAATATCCGGTCACCATTGAATGTGAGGTACTGAAATTAGAAGATGATGATGGCGATTATCGTTTGGTAGGCAAGGTTGTGAATGTTGTTGCCGAAGAATTTGCTTTAGATGAAAATGGACGTGTGGATTTAGATAAATTAAACTTGATTTCTTATGACAGTGTGACACATAGCTATCGTTTACTGGGCGGTTTGGTCGGTCGAGCATTTAGAGATGGTTTAACAATAAAAAACAAATAGAAAGGAAAAACTAATGAAAAAACTTTTAACAGCAATTTTGATGGGAAGTGCCATGATGGCAACCACGGCAGAAGCCAAAACATTGGTGGCATATTTTACTTTAACGGGAAATACCGAGAAGGCCGCTAAAATCGTAGCCGAAGAAACGGGCGCAGATTTATATAAAATAGAGTTGGTTACACCGTATCCGTCAGAATATAAAGAACAAACAAAACTTGCTAAAAAAGAATTGGCAGATGGCACCCTACCCCCGATTAAACCTTGGCCGGAAAATATCGGTGAATATGATGTTGTATTTGTCGGCTCTCCGGTTTGGTGGGGTACAATGGCAACACCGGTGCGTACGTTCTTAGCATCTGGTGTATTAAAGGGTAAAACGGTTATTCCTTTTGTGACACATGGTGGCGGCGGTGCCGATAATTCTTTTACTGATACAGCAAAATTATGTGAGGGCTGTAACGTTATTACTGACGGTTGGTCCAATTATAGCAGCATTACGTTCGGTGTAGGCAGATGGGCAAAGAATAACTTGGAAAAAATAGCAAAATGAAGAAATGGGTTCAAACGCTAAGATTGATAACACAAGCCTGCTTTATGGCAGGCTTGTTTTTGTAATAAGAAAACCCCCAGATAGTCTGGGGGTTCCGGAAAGCTTATAGCTTTACATCGTAAAACCTCCTTTATATACTGAGTTAGACAGTCTGACCACTGAAAAACAAAATAATATAAAGGAGGTTTTAAAATGAC
>JAFSWL010000046.1 GCA_017444525.1 Alphaproteobacteria bacterium | reverse complement strand
CAGATGGGTATTTTGTCAGTACCGTAGGGGTTAATGAGGCAGTGATACAACGCTATATAGAATATCAGGGACGCGAAGATTTAGGACAAGCTTGGCTTGACCTAAAATGATACCACCGGCGTAAGCCGGTGGAGTTTCATGATTATCTGAATAAACCAAAAAAAATACTTGTGATGATAATAATTACTGGCATTATATCAAATAGTTGCTTTTAAGCATATTGTTAACAATCAGAAACAAGGAAAAATAGATGTATGAAATTTTGCAAACAATCAATTCTCCGGCAGATGTCAAAAAATTGAATCCGAAGCAAATGAAAACACTGGCGGCAGATATCAGAGATGCGCTGTTTAACCGTTTGACCAAAATCGGCGGACATTGCGGACCGAATTTCGGTATTGTTGAAACTACAATTGCCATGCATTATGTGTTTAATTCACCGGAAGATAAATTTGTGTTCGATGTGTCGCACCAGAGTTATGTGCATAAGATGCTGACCGGACGTAAAAACGGGTATATTGATGACGCTTGTTTTAAGGATGATTCCGGCTATACCAATCCGGAAGAAAGTGAACACGATTTGTTTAATGTGGGGCATACTTCTACTTCCGTAAGTTTGGCTTGCGGTTTGGCCAAAGCCCGTGATTTGAAGGGGCAAAAACATAACGTTATTGCACTTATCGGCGACGGTTCTCTCGGCGGCGGCGAAGCCTTGGAAGGGCTTAATTTTGCCGGTTCTGAATTGAAATCGAATTTAATTGTTATCGTGAATGATAATCAACAATCCATTGCCGAAGTACACGGCGGCTTATATCAAAATTTAGCCGAATTGCGTCAGAGCAAAGGCAAAGCCGAGCATAATTTCTTCAAGTCTCTGGGGTTGGATTACGTTTATGAAGATAACGGCAATGACATCGAGGCGATGATTAAGGCTTTACAAAAACTCAAAGACATTGACCATCCGGTAGTGTTGCATATCAATACGCAAAAAGGCAAAGGCTTTGAGCTTGCGGAGAAAAATCGTGAGGCTTGGCACTGGTGTATGCCGTTTGATAAGAAAACCGGTGTGTGGAATGTTTCATTTCCTGCGGAAAGTTATACCGGTCTGACCGCGCAGTATATTATGAATAAGGCCGCACGGGATAAAGATTTTGTCGTGATAACTCCGGCTATGCCGATGACGGCCGGTTTGTCGCCTGATTTGCGGCAACAGCTCGGTGCACAATATGTCGATACCGGTATTACCGAGGAACACGCCGTAGCAATGGCTTCCGGTATTGCCAAAGCCGGCGGAAAACCGTTGTTGGTGACAAATGCGACCTTTATACAGCGTACATACGACCAAATTTCGCAAGACGTATGTATCAACAATAATCCGGTAACGATTGTGCTGAACTATGCTTCGTTTGACGGTTTGACCGATGTTACGCACTTGGGCATTTTTGCGATTGCCGCTTTTTCCAATATCCCGAATTTAGTGATGTTGGCGCCGACATCAAAAGAAGAATATCTGAATATGCTTGATTGGTCGGTGGAACAAAAAGAGCATCCGGTAATGATTTTAATGCCAGGGAATATGGTAACATCGCGCGCGGCAGATAAGGATTTCGGAGCTTTAAACACATATAAAGTAGAACAAGCGGGCGAAAAAGTCGCGGTTTTGGCTTTGGGCGATTTTTATCAGCGCGGCGAAGAATTGGTACGCCATATAACAGAAAAGCTAGGTTTTAAGCCGACACTCATCAATCCGCGTTATGCTTCCGGTTTGGATGAAAAACTTTTGAGTGAATTGGAACAAAATCATCAGTTGGTAATTACATTGGAAGATGGTATTTTGGATGGCGGTTTCGGGCAAAAGGTAGCGGCATTTTATGCTTCATCTCCGATGAAAGTTAAAAATTACGGACTTAAAAAAGAGTTTTATGATCGCTACAATCCGCAAGAATTACTTAAACAATTGGGTATGACTGCGGAACAGATCACGATTGAGGTGAAAAAGCTGGTATAGTTGAGTGTGATTATTTCAATAGGCTGTATTAAATAATTTTGTTGAAAAGCGCCAAAGTCAAAGCTTTTAAGATAAAAGCCGAGAGTAAAAGCTCGTCTTTATATATTTATTAACCTAAATGATTTTACACTGACCGGTGATTATGATAATAAATTTAGGAGAGAACCATGTCAACGTTAGCAACTAAAGTTTTGGGAATAGACTTTGAAAATCCGTTTATTTTATCATCAGCTCCTCCGACGGCTAAAATAGAGAGCATCGATAAGGCTTTTACTCTCGGCTGGGGCGGTGCGGTATTAAAAACCATTACGCCGGATAATTTGGAAATGATAGAGGCTTCCGAGCGCTATGCATCGTGGAAAATAGGTAATAAAGTGTGCGGTTTTGAAAATATTGAACTATTGAGCCACTTGACTATAAAGCAATGGCTTGAGGGCATTAAATATTTGAAGCAAAAGCATCCGACAAAAGTGCAGATTGCCAGCATTATGGCACCAGTGATTAAAGATGAATGGCAAAATCTGGTAAAAGTATTCAACAATTCGGAGGCTGATGCTTTCGAACTCAATTTTTCGTGTCCGCATGGTATGCCGGAAAAAGGTATCGGTATGGCAATCGGTACCAATCCGGAAATATCGGCAATGATAACCGGTTGGGTAATGGAAACGGCGGAAAAGCCGGTGTTCGTAAAGTTGTCTCCTAATGTTACCAATATCGCCGAGATTGTTAAAGCGGTGGAAATGGCCGGTGCCGATGGAATTTCTGCGATTAATACGGTGCAATCTCTGATGGGAGTTGATTTGGATACATTTGTGCCGATGCCTAATGTTAATGGTAAAACAACTTTCGGAGGGTATTCCGGTATTTCGGTAAAACCTATCGGTTTGCGTTGTGTGGCACAAATCAGACAAAACAGTAATTTGCCTATTTTGGGAATGGGGGGAGTTTCTTCTTGGCATGATGCGGCAGAATATATGACAGTCGGAGCTGATGCTGTTCAAGTGTGCACCGAGGTTATGGTCAACGGATATGGGGTTATCGCGGCAATGAAACAAGGGTTGCTTAATTATTTGGAAAGTAAAGGATTTAGCAGTCCGGCTGATCTTAAAAATAGAGCAATAGCCAATATTTCAGCGCATGAAAAATTACCTAAGCAAACGCAGGTTTATCCGCATATCGACGATGCTTTATGCATAAAATGCGGCAAATGCGCGATGATTTGTGATGAGTCTGAGCATAGTGCATTATCGCTGGTTGACGGACACATCAACGTTAATAAAGATGCTTGTGTCGGTTGTTCTCTGTGTTCGCATATTTGCCCTAAATCGGCAATAAAAATGGGCTGATTGGTGACAGATTTGCATATACTTTAAGCAATAATATCAGATTTATTATTTTTTATTTACTTGAAGTAAGCGGAATTGCGATTATTCATATTCAAGGGTGATAAGATAAGCCCGACATATCGGTGCGGCAAAATGGAAGTTTACGTTAATTTTATCGTTATGCTTGCTGTTGGTAGCTGTCGGGCTTATGTATTATATCAATGATTAAATGCCATATATCATCATCAATTAAATGTCCATTTAATACAAAAACATCTAAAAGTTATGAGCATACAAGGAAAACTGATATATTTATTAACACTCTATTAAAGAAAAGTGCTTTTTTAAAAAAGCATAACTTCTTGATTCACCGTCATTATGAGCAAACACTTTAGTGTCGTGCAAAGAATCCATTTTGTCTTAAGGACGAAACAATGCTTGTAGCGCTGATAAATACTTCGGCTTTTCCTCAATATGACGTAAAAAAATAACACTTTTCCTTAATAAGCCTTTGTAAAAAAATAGCCATGTAATGAATAACATGGCTATTTTTTTAGACTTGCTTAAATAAATGCAATGCTTCTCCAGACGATTGTAAATAAGCTTCGGCAAAAAACTCTAAATCGATAGAGTTTGATTTCAGAAGACGGTTATCTAAGTTATTCAGCAATTTGTAAATTGCCGGAGAGAATTCTTGTCCTCTCAGACAAATTAATTGGAATGAAGCTAAAATTGTCTCTAAGTCATTACAATGCAGCATAAAGATGCATAATAATTTACCCTGAAATTCATTATAGCCTTGCATGTTAAAAACTTTGAGAAGCAAAGCAAGAGCATCAGCTCTGTTTATATTTTCAAACAAAACAGTAATTGCTTCATCTGAAAGAGGCATATACAACATATATCTCTGGATAAATCTAACCCATTCGGATTGAGAGTTCTCATCAAGAGTCAAAAACTTTTTGATAAAAGAAATTTGTTCTTCAATGCTCAACTCCTTTATGCTGCAAGAAGCATCTTCCTGATATATGTCAGGGCCTAAAACACTAATACGGAGTTCTTTAATTTGTCCGTTTTCAATATATTTATTGCTCATAATATAAGAATAATTTTAAATTGGACAAACTATATAGTATATTTAGCAGAAAAGTCAAATAGAAATTTTGGATTATCTACTTGGCTTTCTTTTTATGATGAAATTCTACAGCCATCATCGTAATATCATCAAATTGCGGTGCATCTTTAATAAATTTTTGGATGTTTTTATAAATATATTTCGGAGTTTCTGACAAAACAATATCTCGTTTATTTAGAATGTTCAACAACCGCTCTGTACCGAAGAATTTTTTGTCTTTTGTTTGAGCTTCGGTTACTCCGTCTGTATATAAAAACAGGCGATCATTGTTCCGCAATGTAATATTTCCGAGCTTATAGTCATAATTCGGCAATACACCTAAAACCACATTAGTTACGACATCAACATAGTCATATCCGTCTTTTGTTCGCAAAAGCGGCGGACAATGACCGGCATTGACATATTCGATTTTACCTGTCCTTAAATCCAGAATACCGACAAAGCACGTAACGAACATCATCTGTGCCCGATTGGCACAAAGAGAATTGTTTGCTCTGCTGATGGCTTCTTGCAATGGATATCCCGTTTGCAGCATATTTTTAATGGTGGTTTTGGCCGACATCATATAGAGCGCAGCGGTCACACCTTTGCCGCATACATCTGCCATAACGAGACCTATACGATTTTCATCAATCGAGAAAAAGTCATAAAAATCACCTCCAACTTCACGCGCCGGTGTCATCGATGCTACCAAATCAAAGTATTCGTTTTTCGGAAGATCTTTGGGTAAGGCAGAATCCTGAATACTTTTGGCAATAGAAAGTTCTGATTCGATTTTTTCTTTTTCGAGAGAAATTTGTGCCAAGTCGGTTAAATGCGTTTTGATATCCGCCTTCATCTTATTGAAAGAGGCCGCAAGTTCAGATAGTTCAAACGGTTCATCAACCTGAATGGTCCTATCCAAATCTCCCTGACTGATTTTTTGTGCAATTTCTGTTAATGTGGTAATCGGCTTATTGATGTTTCGATTCAATATATGATACAGAACAGAAACAATAAACATTGTGCTGATTAACAGAACACTCAATAAAACACATAAATGATGCACCGCATTATCAAACAATTCAAACAGCGGTACATTAACAATTAAAAACATTCCGTTGCTTAAGCGTTTGATATAAGGGATGTATTTTACGCCGTTATAATCAAATGTGCTGCCTTCTTTAAGTTGCTCCGAATACCATTTAATTTTATCCAAAGATTCTCCCATAATTGCTACATTATCAATTTCCGGTTCAGTTGTGGCAATAACATAATCATTTGTTTTATCGGCAAACAAGACAAAGCTGTTGGGGGTTGGCTTGATTTTCAAAATAGATTTTAAGATTGTATCCAGTTCCCAATCCACAGTCGCCATTCCGACCAATTCATCTCGGTCATAAATTCCGGCTCCTACCGTCGTCATCAAAATGCCGAGTTGCGTGCTTTTATATGGACGTGCCCAAGAAATGCGTTTACCGCTTAAAAAATCTTTTTTAAGCTCGCTATACCAATTTTGTTTGAAATAATCAAATGTACTGTCAACACACGCAGGCAACATCTCAATTTGTTCATTTTCGTTCCAAACCGCGTGAATACAGGAAATATCTTTATTTTTGGATACTGTATACGGTAAAAAGTAAAGGCCGTTGCCCATTGAATTTGGATAATTCTGCAAAATATGTTTGGTAAAAAATTCTCCGACTTCAGGCGATTTCCCTTTTTGAAAGTACATATCGCCCATCAAAGCCAAATCCAGTGCATTTTTCTCGAGAGCGGCGATTTCGGTATTTATTTGCCCCTCAAAAGCCGTAATTGATGTACTGTTACCGGCAATACGCAATGCTTTGTCATGATAAAAGGCCATAATCGCCGCGCTAACGACGACCAGTCCGAAAGCAAACAGCAGCGCAAAAGTCATAAAGACAATTTTGGATTTGATACTTGTCAACTCTTTTCTCCTTGATCAAAATGTTACAGAAACTATACGCTTATTGTCAATAGTTTTTGAGAGAAATTAAGCGTTTTTAACATCAAACATATTTAGGTTGCTTATGGATAATACAGGCTTTATTGGACTGTATGTTCTTCAGGAGAGTTGATTTTTCGGGATAAGCAATTTAGGCTGTTTTGTTTAAGTATGTTATTATCAGATTGTGTTGAAAAAGACTGTTCTGCTTAATTATTTGATTGCAGAAAAATAACGGAAATTTGTTTTATATAACTCGTTCTTGCTCTTGACTCTTGTTATTATGTATGTTAGTTCTACCCTAATCTCAAGAGAGTTTTTATAAAGTATGTTAAAATTGCATCAAAATGATTATGAAAATAAAATAACCAGAACTCAAGCTAAACAGCTTGCAGGTTACTATTTGCAACAACGCATTTATCAAGGTTCTAATCCCAGAATTATTTTTGAGCACGGTGTTCATATTCATAATGTAGCAAAAATTACCGAAGCTATTGCCAAGCATACAAACGGCGCACTAAATCAAGATACTGCTTATGCTTTGGGTCTTATTCATGATATAGGCCGCATTAAGGACGAAACTGTTACCAAAGTTCCTCATGGGGTTGAAGGATATCGTTATTTGAATAATATCGCTTTTTCAAGCGTTGCCCCGATTAGCTTAACACACTGTTTTATCAATAAAAATTTTCAACCTACAGATTATCCGATGTATTGTTCTAAACTGCTCAGGCAAGTAAAAAAATACCTTGATACAATTGAATATAACGATTATGATCGTTTGGTGCAGATTGCCGATATGTTTTCACGTGGTAAAGAAATTTTAAGTATTAGGGAGCGTTTGGATAAAAATAAGGAATTTTACCATACAAAGAATTTATCTTACGAAAATTCCGTTTTTGCTTTGCGGGATTCATTAAACAATAAATACAACATAGATATAGAAAAAATCGTGGATAATTTATTTAAACCTAAAGAAAAAAATAACATTATCACAATGATTGAAATTTGGAATAAATTACCTGTCTATGACAAAGCGATTTAGTATCTATGTAAAATGTTTTTCGGTAATTTCGGCCGCCTTTGGATCTCCTACATGGAACCACTGTCCTTTGTGAATATATCCTCCTAATCGATGCTCTTTTTCCAATCTGTCAAAAATACGCACCAATGAATAACATCCTTTTTCTTCGTTGGCAAATACATTCGGATTACAAATCATTACTCCTCCGTATAAATATGGAGCCATAACACTAGCCTCTTGCCGACGCATGGGGTTTCCTTGCTTATCCAATAAATAATCTCCGTTGGCATGACATCCAAAAGCTGAATCAATTGGCTGTAACATAAGCAACATATCATGCTTCTGTTTATTCCAAACCCTTGCCATAACTTTTAATAAAGGTGCATCGGTATCTGTCCAAAGTGCATCACTGTTGATTACAAAAAACGGTTCATTTTGCATTAAGGGTAGGGCATTTTGAATACCTCCCCCGGTTTCTAATGCTTCATTTTCATACGAAAAAATAAAATTCATCTGAGGATATGTCTTGAGGAGGTGCTCTTTAATCATCTCTCCTTTATAGCATAAATTAACCACACAGTCTTTAATTCCGGCATTTATTAAATGCTCTACATTATAGTCAATCAGACATTTTTCAGCTACTTTTACCAATGGTTTCGGCTTATCATCGGTAAGGTGCATCATGCGTTTTCCCCTGCCTGCGGCCAAAATGAAACCTTGCGAAATTTTCAACATTTTCTCTCCTTTTCTATAATTTATTGCAAAAAAATTAAAAAATGCTAAAAAATGTAACGTGTTCTTGTAAACTAATAACAGAAACCGAACATTTTATGTGAAATAAAAAAGTAGCAAATATCTGCAGGCAAAAGAATAAGCGAACTTTCGCGCAGACATGTGCTTAACGTGGGAAACCAACAAAAAACTTGATAAGGAGCAAATTGAACTATTGGCTCATTTAAAAGAAGCATGGGGTAATGTTATAATGAACATGGATTTATCAGACGGTATATTAACTTCGTTAGATGATATAGAAGCAAACAGTTGACAGAGGTGATTTTATTCTCTCCGTCATTATTTAGTGACAAAGCTCGTTATATTCATCTTGATGACATATATTCAGAAAAAGGAATACTATAATCATCCGTGTCCGGAGCATTTATACTCGAATATACAAAATATGAAATAGCGGCACAATAAGCTAGTATAAAAATATATATTAACTTTCTGTATGACACTAAAATATCAGATTGCCATACAAAAATCATCATTGCATAGGTTACGCACCGGAATAGTAATAATGAAATAGTGAAGAAAATAAATTTCCAAGTAAATGTTAACGTGAGCGGAACAAGAAAAATTAACAATATTTCCATTCCAGACATAGCACAAGCCAAGAAAATTATAATTGGCAATTTCCAAGTTAGAGTAATTTTCTTAATTTTCTGATTATCTTTACCGAACCAGATTTTCCAGATTAAATAAGGAACGGCAACACCAATATACAAACTTGGAATAAAATAAAAAGCGATACTAAAAAATTGCAAAGGAAAAAGAAGTGTTGAGAGCAGTAATAAAATGGTTTTGATAAGTTTTGACTTCTCTATCTTTTTCATATTATATTACCACTTAGTTGCTCAAACCAAATAATTCCTTGCATGTTATGACAAGTATTCCCAACAACATAACTATCCACGGAGATAAAAATATAATCTTTGCCAACAACGGATGATTGCGCATGTTACTTGTGCCAATGAAAAATATCAGAGTATCAATAATGGAATATAATTTCATACTATGAATATAAACTTCTTGATTGATATAATTCCACGCACCATGTGTATATTCATAATTTAATATTGGGTCATCTGCTGCAGGTGGATTAAAATACTCTATAATAAACATACTGTAAAATAACAAGTATGCCACTATATACCATTTAAATTGCCAAAGCAGCTTGAACGTTTCTGTTGTACAGTTTTTTGCACTCTGTTTCATTTGCTTTATTTTATTTTGCAACATTTTGTTATCCTAAAAGTTGTATTTGTGGTAAATTTATAACAATTCAGCAAAAAAGGCAAGAAAAATTTCTCTTGCCTTTTTCGTTTGATAATTACTAATTCTTCGGATATTTAACATATATTGGAACAGAATCTTGACAATCATCTAGATATTTGTTCAATTTTCCGGTTTGCCATGGTATATCAATACAACCGGCAGAACCTTTAGTTAAATCGCCATGAATTGAAAATCCGGAACGACCATAGGTATTGGTGTTAGCATCCGGACGTAACCAAACACGACTGGTACCCCAAGATATTGTATTTCCACTCCAGCCGCTTTTCTGATTTATATTAAATCCTAATTTTTCGCCTAGTTTTAAAACAATATTTTTGGGAGTCAAGCTCTGCCGTTGATCTTGGTCTGCATAATAAGTTCCTTCCGGAATAGGTCCTTTGTTAGGAACATCTTGATAAATGCCACTCTGATAATCATCTCCACAAGATTGGTCATTCAAGTTATCTTGTAATTGACCATTCTGTAACCTGTTACCGTCGTACTGTCCGTATTTATATAAATCCACATTCTGTCCGTCAAACTCAACATAACAATTCGGATTACTTAAATTGTCTTGAATTTGATTATTTACCCCATTGACAGAGTTATTATTCTGAAAATAACTGCTTGGTTTGCCGACTAAACTTTCGGTGTTGACTGTATAATCAGAGTTTGCAAAGACCTGCCCGTTATTTGTGTTGTTATTAAGCCGATTTGTAACGTTTTCGATATTTTGCTTAATGTTTGAAGTGCCAAAGCCGTAGTTATTTTCAGGCGAACCACCCCAAAAGTTTGTATCGGTTAAGGATAATCCTTTGTTGACTTTTTCAATATATATTTTATTATAACTGCAATTTTATGGAGCGTAAAAATGAAAAAGTTGGTTTTGATTTTAGGGCTGTTTTTGAGTTTAAGCGCAAATGCTCAGGCGGAAGATAATAGTTTTAAGGATTGTGATTTCATTATATATAACAAATGTATTTCTTGCAACACACCTTATGCTTTTGAAGTGGGATATGATGTGAATTGCACGTCGGTATGTCCTAACCGAGATGTTTTGCATGAGGGTAGCGGTTATTACTCTCGGAAGTTCTGTTTTTTGAAACAATGCCCTGATGATAAACCATATCGCCACAGCGATGGCTCATGTTACGAAGATGAAAATCGCGTTCCGAGATGGGATAACGCGTACAAAGGTTTTTATGATATGTTTTCTGATGATAATATTGAAAGACAGATACATAATTTGGCGGGCGATAATAATCAATGTTCGCCGAGTGAGCCGTTATTTTATGAAAATGAGTGTTTTTCTTGTAATGAAACCCAAAACATTCCAATTTCAGAAACTGAATGCCGTAAATGTTCAAATCGTCAATACATCTATTCTAAACAATGGAATCGTGGAGAGTGTGTTTTACCGTGTCCGCCCGATAAACCTTTGAAACGTTGGGATGGAAAATGTTTTTCGTGTGATGAAAAGAAGGTTGTTCCTCTTGAAACATGGTGTAATTTTGATGTTGATTGTGATGTATGCCCGAACAGAACCATCCTTTATGCAATAGGCGGTAACATTCCGAGTATTCTTAACTGTCCGCTCGATAAACCGCTAATGGACGCTCATGGAACTTGCTATTCATGCGAAACCGAACAATACGTTGATCTCAGATGGAATAGTGATTCATGCAACAAAATCTGCCCCAATCGCTATTTAGACACCACCAATGACAGTTGTATTCTAAATGGAATGAAATTTAAACCAGATGAAAAATAAATGATTAACATAATAATATTCATAATAAGATTCCGAGTTTATCTATAAAATTTTCCTTTCATACACATATCAGAAACCCATTGGTTACGCCTCTTTATATCATCACGCCTTTTATCAAGGCGGTGTAGGTTGTCGCAATAATCCCTTTTATTCATTTTTTCGGCTGCTCTTTTAGCTAACATCCAACTATCCTTCGGTTCCATATTTCCGGTAAAATGTACATCCATTGTTGCGGCTTGCATCTCCGGTGACATATGTAACCAATTAGTAATGACTTTATTTAGAGTATTCCAACGAGACTCAATATCCTCATTATACAAATCGCTACAATATTCTTGCGGCAGTCTTGTATTTGTTTCGGTTGCATATAATTCTGGCTTAAAATTCGTTGGTAAACTTTTTAACTTTTTTTCTGCTGACAACATTTGCGATTTACTTAGTGATTGTCCGCTCGTTACATCAATCCAAGGATGTGTATTGAAGTCATTTTTCATATTATGACCTATACAACCTGTAATATCCCCATTGATATCAGGATAAGGAAATACCATTCCATTATCATCAATGGTTCTTTCATATCCCTCTTGTAGAATATGAAAATTACGGAGTTGATTATATGCATCAGATTGAACAAATTGATCATATGTAGTTTTTTCTACATTTGGATAACTTGAAACATTAGTATGTACCATATTTTGCCCGAGTGAAGTCGGTGCGATGTATTGAGGTAATACCGATGCCAGATAACGATTTATCGGCTCCATAATCGGTGAAGATGTCGTGTTTGGAGCGATGTTTGCGCTTTGGTTGGTCGGTTGTGAGGCAAAAGCAGACGGCGATTGTATCTGATACCCTGTCGCTTTTGACGCACCATATATCGGCGATGGCGTATAAGCATTTTGCGTAACATACGATGTAGTATTCGGAGCGGTAACCGCACCGGCGACGTTTTCTATTGCTCTGCCCGTAGCACTGCCAGAAGTGTTGTTATTCTGAAAATAACTGCTCGGTTTGCCGACTAGGCTTTCGGTATTGACCGTATAGTCGGAATTTGTAGTGACTTGCCCGTTATTTGCGCCGGCGTTAAATCCGCCGCCATTCATGCCGCCACTAAAACCGCCATTATTCAACTGATTTGTAACGTTTTCGATATTTTATGCGTCTTTAAGATATTTTAACTCATACTATATACAATATCTTGATAAGAGGTATCGATATGAGAAAGTTTATTTTTATTTTGGGACTATGTTTAATATTAGGCACAAGAGCAAATGCGGAGATATATCATGGAATTGATATAGATTACATCTATGAACATAATGATTGGAGCAGTAAAGAGGATATAAAACAGCTAATAGACGATTATACATTATTGCTACAATACCAAGAAGAATTTAATAAATGTCCGGATGTTTTACCGGATGTTTTAGGCTGTTACGATAAAGTTGCAGAAAAAATTGTAACCGATTTATATGTATATCCTGAGCATAATATTAATGAATATAAGCAGTTAAAAAAGGCTCTGTCAGATGCTTACGGATTAAAAAATTGTCGCAATAAATATGCTTGGCCAAGCGGTAATATATGTGAAATTGACCGTGCTGCTGATTTATCAGATGCATTAAAAAAATATATTCAAGACTTAATAGATTTCAGCAAAGAACAAATGTTTACATATTCATCTATATTGGAAGAATATAAATAGAGAGGCAGATATATATATCAACCTCTCACACCAAAACGCTACCTTGCTAAATGTGCCCCATCTGCCCGATTGAGCCAACCGTTAAGGAATTTTCGTTTTTGAGGGTTCTTTTGTGCAACCTCTCTAAAATGTTTTTTCATTTCCTCTCGGTATTTATCCAGAAAATTATTATAATCTTCTTCAGTATAATTTTCAAATTTTCCTAAAGTTGTCGGACCTATAATATTGCTTGGAGGTGGTATATCCAGCACTTTATGTACAGTTTCTACCGCTAATTGAGGTCTTGTCGGAAGACCGTAATCAACAACAAATCCTCTAATCGGATACGGTAATTTATTCAGCCCATTCCAGTTGTAATAATCCCTGTAATATATTGCATTGGCTCTTTCTCTGGTCATATTTTTGATATCCTCATCAGTATGTGCATTTTGTGCAATTCCCATATTGGTTTCTCCTCCGGCATCTGCCGGATCATTATTATAACCGCCTTCATTTGGAATAATATATTCGTTCAATATATTTTGAAATTCCGTGTCATTCAGCATTTTATCAATGAATTCTTTAGAGAATCCTTCACCATAACGGGAATAATCTATAGATTGTATGTCATTACTCTGTGTCGGCGCGCTTAAATCATATCCGCCTGCCCACGGTGTTATGGTTTGATTATTCCGCCGCGGCACCGGACTGATTTGTTCCGCCGGATTGCTCCACGGCGTCGGGGTAATCATCTGCTGCGGATAAGTTGCACCGTTGTTCCACGGCGTTGGCGTGGCTGTCGTTGTGCTCCAATGTGTAGGTGTGGTTGACGGTTCGTCATAACTCCACGGCGTCGGGGTCTGCTTCTGTGCGGTCGATAATGCAGCGGAATTTAGTGCTGTTGCAACGCTCGGATTTGCGCCAAAGTTTGCATTAGTCCCCATATTCGCATTTGTGCTAAACCCATTGTTTGTATTACCACCAAAACCGCCGGTATTATTCCAACCGGTTGTGTTATTATTCTGGAAATAACTGCTTGGTTTGCCGACTAGGCTTTCGGTATTGACCGTATAATCAGAGTTTGCAAAGACCTGCCCGTTATTTGTGTTGTTATTAAGCCGATTTGTAACGTTTTCGATATTTTGCTTAATGTTTGAAGTGCCGAAGCCGTAGTTATTCTCCGGCGTTCCTCCCCAAAAGTTTGTGCCGAACTGCGGATAATTTTCTTCGGCTATCCCTTGCTTGCTGAAATTCTCCGCCAGTTGATTTTCTCTTGCCAACCGCGCGCTTTGATATTCCAACTCATCACGCGTTGAAAATCCGCTGTGGTCAACACCGTAACTATCCACTCCGCCGTTACCGGATTGGTAGCCGGACAGTTTTTTAATTTCGTCCCAAATATCCATTTAGGCCTCCTATTTTTAATTTTTTCATCTTTTATCTCCATATTTTGTTGTTAAAATCGCACCAAAATTATATATTTCTTATTATATGCTGACGCATAATCAAATTGCAGAAGTGCTAAAACCGTTGCAAATTGTTTGGAAATATACTATTTTGGTAGTGTATCTATTAACATAAAATAGGATAGCTATCAAGTTTAAAATAAGAAAAATATAAAAATAAACCTGTATGTAAAATGAAAAATCTTATCTAAAAATGAGTTTGCGATAATTTCAGTCATCTGTTGACAATTTGCGTTTTTATTTTTACCATAACGGCAGATATAACACTATTTGAGAGTGCAAAGATGAAAAAGTTTATGATATTTGCCGCTTTATTGTTGCTACTGCCTTTGTCTGCTCAGGCTATTTGGTTTTGGAGTTATGATGAAGACGCTGAACAACCGAAAGATAAGGTTTGGGGCAATCGGCACAGCCAGTCGTTTTACGCCGTAAAAAAAGAAATGCTGGATAAAATTTATTATGACCAGCGTATAACGCTTTATTGCGGTGCAGATTTCACCAAGCATAAAGAGATAATTCGTCCGCGCGGCTTTGTGTTGCCAGATTTAACAAAGACCGAGTTTGACGTGTATGATATTTCGGCAGAAGAATTGCAACGCAAAGCAACCCGTATGGAATGGGAACACATTGTGCCGGCGCAGAACTTCGGCAAAACTTTTCCGGAATGGTATGCCGGCAAAGAGGCTTGTGTTTCCAAAAAAGGTAAAAAGTTTAAGGGTCGCGCCTGTGCTGAGCAGGAAAGCGAGGAGTTCCGTTATATGTATACCGATATGTATAATCTGTATCCAGCTATTGGGGCGGTGAATTATTTGCGCGCCAATTATAATTTTACGCAGTTTACCAAGCCGATTAAGCCGACTTTCGGAGTTTGCGGCGGTATGGCAATTTATAAAAACAAAGTGGAGCCGCGTGATGCGGTTAAAGGCTTGATTGCCCGTACTTATCTTTATATGCAGAATACATATCCGCGCTATCGTATCAGCGAGAATATGGCGGCAATACTCAATGTATGGAACAAGCAATTTCCGGTGACGCCGTGGGAATGTGAGCGCGCCTATCGCATTGAAAAAGTACAGGGTAATGCCAACGAAATCGTTAAGCCGCTGTGCATACAGGCCGGCATGTATGGGGATAGGCCGCGCACAAAATGGTAAATCAGTTTAGCAGAACGGAATTATTGCTTGGAGCTGACGCAGTTGAAAAATTGCGACAATCGCGTGTTGCTGTGTTTGGTGTTGGCGGTGTCGGCGGCTATGTGGTCGAAGCATTGGCGCGCGCCGGAGTAGGGACATTGGATTTGATTGACAATGACACGGTCAGTTTAAGCAATATCAATCGCCAGATTATTGCGCTTCATTCCACCATTGGACAACCTAAGGTCGAGGTGGCGGCACGGCGAGCCAAAGATATAAACCCTACCATAAAAATTATATGTTATAAATGCTTTTATCTGCCGGAAACAAGAGAACAGTTTGATTTTTTGCAATACAATTATGTTGCCGATGCTATTGATACGGTTGCCGGAAAAATTGCTTTGGCCGAGCAAGCAAATGCAACAGGCACACCGATTATCAGCGCTATGGGTGCGGGTAATAAGCTTGATGCAACCGCTTTTAAGGTGGCGGATATAGCTAAAACTTCGGTTTGTCCGTTGGCAAAAGTTATGCGCAAAGAGTTGCGGCAACGCGGTATAAATCATCTCAAAGTGGTATATTCGGAAGAGCCGCCGCTGACACCTCTGCCGAGTGATGAAAACACAGGCAAAAGGCAGACTCCGGGGAGCGTGTCATTTGTGCCGTCGGTGGTAGGGCTGATTATGGCCGGCGAAATAATCAAAGATTTGATAAGCTGAAATATAAACATTTTAAAATAAGTTAAACCGCCGGTAATTAACCGACGGTTTAACTTAAAATCCTAAGGTTTGATACTTGTACTGAATATACCATTCTCTGAAAGCCAGTAAAAACTTATAGCATTTATCCAATGAAATTTTTCCGCTGTACTCAAGCAATCCTTTCTGAGCCTCAATATAGATCGAATTGTTTAAAGAGGATCTAGAATACATTAAAGATATTTGAGCCATCAGATTCTGAACATTGTACGGTGTAAATTCCAAAGAATAACCTTTTAGCAGATTTGCATAAATCTGGTTATTTGGGGATAAGTTAGCATCAGAAATAATTTTATCATACAGGCAATCAAAAATAACACCATTTTTCAACAACTGCTCGATAAATTGTTCATTATCGGCATTACAGCGGATAATGAAACGGCGATGCAACTGATATTGCAATTTTAACAAGGCATTACTAATATCATCAGTATCATCACTTTTTTTAAGCACAAAGTCTAATTTAATCCTTTTAAATAGTGGTGTCTTGTATATATCTCGCAATTTGAGCAATGGTTGCAACTCGGGAACAATTATGCCATGGCACATATTCTCTGCCCAAGTGCCGCTAATATGAAGTGCCGCATTAACAAAGAGATTATTCCTCAAAATATAGTCATTAAGCTCTTGTATCCACTTAATGCGCTCATCATAAACAGAAGATTGTTTTTCGGAAAATTCTATGCCAATTTCTCCTAATTGAAATGTCTCCATCAACTTGACAAGACTTCCAATATTAGTCCTTTCGTCAACCCCAGTACAGGTTACATATAACACAATCATAGCAGTAATAATTTTTTTAAGTTTTAAAATAATAAAATTAACTTACATACGCTAGCATAATTATATAAAATGTCAATCTATATTCGTCGTATTTTATATTTTGGTAATATTGGAAATAATATTGTTTACAACACTTTGTTTTTAAGTTATAAAAGCTTAGATAGAAAATATTTTATAAGAGATACTTTATGAAAAGAGAAAATTTCTCTGGCAAATGGGGGTTTATTCTTACCTCTGCCGGCTCGGCCATCGGTTTGGGAAATATTTGGCGCTTTCCGTATTTGTGCGGTCAGTACGGCGGGTTGAGCTTTATTTTAATATATTTGCTGATTTTGCTGCTGATTTGCAATCCGTTGATGGTGGCGGAGATTTCAATCGGTCGCACCGCCAAAAGCAATTGTGTGGATTCTTATAAAATAATCGGCGAACAAATCGGAATGAAGCATTTGCCGCTATGGTCGTTTTTCGGCGGCTGGTTTTCGGCATTAGGGGTATTTCTGTGCTTATCTTTTTATTTTTTGGTGGCAAGCTGGGTGCTTTATTATTTTTTGGAAGCTGTCAGCGGCAAACTTATGTTAATAACGCAGGATAATCTTGAAACGGAATTTCAATCACTTACTCAAAATTTTACGATTCAATACAGCAGCGGTCTGATTTTTCTGTTAGCGACGGCGGTTATTGTTATCGGCGGAGTGCGCAAAGGTATTGAGAAAACCGGTCTTTATCTGATGCCGATTTTGTTTTTGATATTTATTCTGTTAAGTGTGCGGGCGCTGACCTTAAACGGGGCGGAGAAAGGGATTGATTTTTTGCTGACGATAGATAAGACGCATTGGGGATTCACCGCAGACGGTTTCCGCTGGACTCCGTTGTTTAAAACCTTTACCGCTGCTTTGGGACAAGCATTTATTTCACTGTCGCTCGGTTTTGGCGTCCTGCTGGTATACGGCTCCTATTTTTCGCCGCGGGAGAATTTATTTAAGGCAGTTCGCAGTATTGAATTTTTCGATACATTAGCGGCTTTGCTGAGTGCAGTAATTATCATTCCGGCAATTTTTTCCGCCGGACTTTCCGCCGGCTCAGGTCCGGGATTGACATTTATCAGTCTGCCTCTGGTGTTTCAACAATTAGACGGCGGACATTTCTGGGCATTGGTATTTTATTTACTGCTATTGCTGGCAACGGTTACATCAACCGTATCGCTGTTTGAAATGCCGACTAATCTGTTTATGGATAAGCTGAAAATCTCGCGCTTTACGGCCGTTATGTCGGTAATGTTGATTGCCGGTTTAGGTTTCACGGCGGTTACGGCTTCGTTTTCCGGCCTGTTAGATTGGAAAATTTTCGGGCGCGATTTATTTACGTTTGCCGATTGGCTGGCCTCGACCTATACGGCAACGATTGTTTCGCTGACGATGGCGCTGTTTGTGGGCTATAAGGCGATGAAACCGATTATCCATAACATTCGCCGCAGTGCACACGTTTCAAGTGGTTTTACCCGTTATTTTCTGATAACGTTGCGCTACATCGCTCCGCTCGGACTGGGCTTGTTGCTGATAATGGCCGTGTTTAATTAAGGATGGATTATCCGTAAAAAAAGGGACCCGCCGGCTAAGCCGGCGGATCCCTTTTAGATTATCTTATATTACTTCTTTTGGCGCCATTTGGCAAAACGTTCGCTTTTTTCTTGCACCCAAGTATAAAACATCGGAATAACAAACAAACCGCCCAACGTTCCGATAAGCATTCCCCAAAATACCGGAATACCTATTGCTTTTCGGCTGGCTGCCGCGGCACCGGAGGCAATAATCATCGGAAACACACCCAACACAAATGCCGATGCTGTCATCAAAACAGCACGGAATCTTTCATTTAAGCCGCGAACAGCCGCATTAACAATGGTTGCTCCTTTTTCACGTTCATCTTTTGCAAATTCCACAATCAAAATTGCGTTTTTACTAGCCATACCGACTAATAGAATGATACCGAGTTGCGCATAAATACTCAATGCCTCTCCGCTAAAGAAAAGTCCCAACATAGCACCACTAACCGCCACGGTTAAAGACATAATAACCGGCACCGGAATAATGAAACTTTCATATTGTGCTACCAAGAACAAATATGCAAAAGTCAATGATAACAGCAACAAAAAGCCGATTTGTCCGGAAGTGTGTTTTTCTTGGTAGCTCATCGTTGACCATTCAATATTAAACCCTTTCGGCAAGCTGCTGATAAGGTTTTCTACGGCTTTCATTGCCTGTCCGGTAGAACTTCCCGGTTTTTGCACTGCTGTTACCGCAGCCGCCGGATATTGATTATAACGTTCTACCACACGCGGTGCCAAAATCTTATGCAAATCAACCAAACCACGCATCGGTACCATACGTCCGAAATTGTTTTGAACATACAATTCGTTGATACTGTCAATGTTATCGCGATATTTCCAATCAGATTGCATCATAACCTTATTAACTTGTGTGCCTAAATTAATATCGTTAATATAAGCTGAGCCCAGATATGTTTCCAAAGTGGAAAAAATATTACCCATCGGTACTTTCATACTTTCGGCTTTTTCGCGGTTAATATCTAAAAAGATATTTGGAGTTTTGGCATTAAATGTTGTATAAGCATAGGCAATTTGCGGCATTTGATTTATTTTGCCCAAAAATCCTTGCAAAACCGCATCAAGTTTTTGATAATCCATACTTTGCCGAGATTGTAAACGGATATCCAAGCCATTAGCCATACCAAGCCCCGGAATTGCCGGCATTTCAAAGAACTGGAATTGAGCTTCCGGAAATTGACGCATTGCACCTTGCAAACGGTGCATAATATTGGTTGAAAAATCAGCCAAGCTTTTGCGCTGTTCCCATGGTTTTAACACAATAAACGACATAGCCACATTTTCTCCTCTGCCACCCATTAGCGAAAATCCGATAACATCGGAGACATTTTCCACTCCATTTTCTTGGCGAATAATCTTGTTAGCTTTAGCTACCAGTGCTTCTGTACGCGATTTCGCAGCTCCTTCCGGTAATTGTAAACTCATTATGATAACACCTTGGTCTTCATCCGGAATAAATGATGTTTGAGCGGTTTTGAATAAAATACCGACCAAAACACATAACAAAACAAAAATAGCTAGCACAACACGACGTTTCTTGGCGATAAATGATACCACCAATGAATAAACGTGTATCATATTCGCAATAAAATTATTAACCTTAAACCAAAAACCTGATTTATGCGGCTTTATTTTTTTAATCAGTAATGCACACAGAGCCGGAGAAAGAGTTAAAGCATTCAGAAGTGAAAACATAATTGCCGTGGCAATAGTGACCGAAAATTGCTGGTAAATCTTACCGACAATACCATCCAAAAAACCGACCGGAACAAAAATTGCCAACAATACGCAAGAAGTTGCAACTAAAGCGCCGGTAATTTCACTCATAGCTTTCATTGTTGCTTCGCGTGCACTCATATTGCTATGTTGCATTAAAAACACCACACGTTCAACCACCACAATAGCATCATCAACCACAGCACCGATGGCGAGCAACATCGCAAACAATGTAAACATGTTAATGCTGTATCCGAGTGCCAAAATAACCGCAAATGTTCCTAAAATGGAAACCGGAATTGTTAAAGTCGGGATAAGCGTTGAGTAGAAATCTTGTAGAAAGAAGTAACAGACACCAACCACTAAAGCTAAAGTCAACAAAAGTGTAAAGACCACTTCTTCAACCGAGGCATGAATATATTTTGTTGAGTCATAAGCAATAGTGTATGTCATATCTTCAGGGAAAAACTGCGCCAATTCTTCTAATGTTTCTTTAACGTTTTTCATCGTGTCCAAGGCATTTGCGCCGGAAGATAGATTGATTGCCATTGATACGGCGCCATTTCCGTTAAATTGACCGGAAATGGAATAATTTTCTTGGCCGAGTTCAACTTTTGCCACATCTCTTAAGCGCACCAAACCACCATTTTCAGCGGTGCGGATAATAATATTTTCAAACTGTTCTACCGTTTCCATGCGTCCGTTTGTTTGCAACGTATAAACCATCGGTGTTTTACTGATGGTCGGAGCCGCACCTACTTTGCCGAGTGCTGGTCGATAGTTTTGCCCTGCAATGGCACTGTATATTTCACCGGCATTGATTTGCATTGCTGCCATTTTATCGGCATTCAACCACACACGCATAGAAAGCTGGGCAGCATAAACATCAACACCGCCTACACCGGAAATTTTAGCCAAAGTTTGTTGTACGTTATTATAAACATAATCGGCAACTTGTTTTTCATCCATTGTTCCCTTTGGTGATGAAAAAACAAAAAATCCTAAAATATTAGTTGATTCACGCTTAACCGACAATCCTTGACGCGTTACTTCATCCGGTAATTTAGGTGTTGCCTGTTGAATACGATTTTGCACTTTTACTTGAGCAATATCCGGGTCCACACCTGTTTTAAAAGTCACGGTTAAAGTATAAGCGGAATCCTGCGAGGAAGAGTTCATATAAAGCATATCTTCCACGCCGTTTACTTCACTTTCCAGCGGAATACCGACCGTGCGGGCAATAACTTCGGCACTGGCTCCCGGATAGGTCGCTTTAACCGTAATTTGCGGCGGGGTAACTTCAGGGTATAGCGCAATCGGAAGGTTAAAAAGTGCTAAAATACCGACCAAAACAATAACAATTGAAATAACAAAAGAAAAACGCGGTCTTTTAATAAAAAATGCTGAAAACATCGTGCTACCTCTTATTTGCCGTTATCAATATCAATCGGTAAAACCGGAGCATTGGCGCGAACATTTTGCAATCCTTGCACCACTACTTTATCATCTGTATTTAAACCTGAAAGTACTATTTGCCAATCATCTATCACATCACCGAGTTTGATATATTTTTGCTCGGCAATGTATTCGTCTCCGACTTTTTTAATTGTCATTACATATGTTCCATTGATATCTTCAGCTAAAGCCATTTGCGGAACCAAAAGCGCCATTTGTTTTGAGGTAAAGCGCATATAAATATCAACATAGTTGCCTGGAACCAATAAGTTATTGTCATTTGCAGCATCCAAATAAACAGGAATAGTTGCCGTATCGGCATTAACTTCGTTACCGAAAAACAGATTTTGTGCGGTTTGAGTTTGTATTTCGCCGTTTGGCAATTCAATATCAACAAAAACATCTTGGGCCTGATTGAGTTTATCCATAAATACCGAACGCTCTTTATCCGTTACCGAAAATACAATTCTGACCGGACGTTCTTGCACAATTCGTGCCAAGGTATGCGTGCCTTGATTAACCAAATTACCGACAGTTACCAATGCTTTACTGATAACACCGTCTATCGGTGATTTTACTTCGGTATATTCTAAATTCAGTTTTGCCAAATCTTCTGCCGCTTCAGCATTTTTTAAGGCGCTTTCAGCTGCTTCAATTTCTTTGTCGGAAATAAATTTTTTCTCATGTAATGAAGTCAAGCGTTTATAATCGGCGGCCAATTGCTTGCGAGTGGCGGATGCCGCTTTCAGATTGTCTTTATAACGGCGTTGTTCAATAATAAATAAAACATCGCCTTTTTTAACTTCGGTGCCGTTTTGAAACAAAATCTGTTCAATATATCCGGAAACCTGCGGAATAACATCAACGCTGTTAATGGCTTCAACCTGCGCAATATATTTCTTTTTAGCTGAAACATCTTGTTGTTTTAAGCCTTGAACCTGAACTGACGGAGTTGGCATTGCCCATCCGCCAGACTTTGGTGCCATACGATTATTCAGCCACCAGCCGAACATAATCAAACAAAGTGCATAAAATGCGTTGAGATAAATTTTTCTGCTTTTGATTTTCTTGACTTTCATATCATACCTTCCTGTTTTTTATAATTTTGGGCAAGTTAAAAAGGTTTGATTTGAAAATCAAGTTTAAAAAATAATATGTAACTTTTATAATGATATTATTCTTGCAGCGGTAACTTGACCGTAATATAAACTTCGGCACCGGAAGATAAAACATCTCGCAAAACAATATATTGGTCATTAGTGCTGATATTCATTATTTTAAGCAGTTCATCAGAGCTAACTTTCATAAAATTTTCAGAAGACATCATTTCTTCGGTATAAGTGCTATGCCATCTTTTTATCCAACGAGAGATTGATTGGGCTGTAATACCGATAATATTTGCGATTTGCCGCATAGAAAATCCTGCCGAATACATTGTGTGCGCTAAAAGTTTTATATGCAACGGCTTTCCGGCAGGTGCATTTTTGGTAAATTGATAACCGCATTCCTTGCATTTGTAGCGTTGCCAACCGAAAACCTTACCATTTTTAACAATTTGTTTTGAACCGCATTTATAACATTTTTGCATTTATAAATCTCCTTAAACATAGATATATAACACGTTTTTTAAAAATATCATTAAAAATGTTACAAAATTTGTGAAAAAAAAGGAAATTCAGTGGGGAGTGGTGCTCTTTGCTGGAGGACAAAGCAAAGGCAGCACACTGGGATATGCCGCCTTTTTGATGAAATTTATATTGAAACTTTTGCGAGCAGAAATCTGCTACACATATATTTATCGGTAAAATTAGTTGCAAAATAATTTATTAATTTGATTATTCAAATTTTAACTTGTTCCGCATTATGCTCACAATATGTAAGGGGAAGAACAAAATATGCGTATTAAGGTAATTTTTGCTAATGTTATTCAATGTATGATTCATTGTGGTTATAATGAAAAGAAAGAAAATATTTTTGCAGGATTTCACCCTGAAAAATATGTAGAATACTTCAAAAATGAAAATCCAGACATCTTGTGTATAGCGGAATGTTTAATGGATAATATTAAAGGGGATAGTAAATTTGTTGAGCATATTACGCAAAGTTGCAAACTGCCATATTATAAAAATTTAGTAGGTGAAAAAGCATTTTTTGCTGAAAATAAGTTTTATGGTCTGTCAATATGCTCAAGATTTCCCTTCAATGATTATAAAGTTTTACAATTAGCAAATCCTAAAATAGAAACAATACGCCCTAATGGTGAACATTGGGTTATGCATGACAAGTATATTCAAAAAGCCGGTTTACAAATTAAATCAAACCAAAATATAAACATTACCAATACACATATGTTTCCTTTTCAACACTTTAATAAACATTTTTGGGATGAAGAATTTAAGGAATACCGAAATCAATGGGCAAAAATGTTAATCCCTGATGAGCAAACAAATATTATCTGCGGAGATTTTAATACTGTAGGCATTTCTGTTGATAAAGCATTTCCCGAATTGCAAGTAGGAAATAAGTTAAACTCATTGGTTTCATATGATGGAAAGAGATATCAACCAAAATATCCTTATGATACCCAAATTGAGTATATTTTAGCATCAAAAGATTGTAAATTAATATCTGCCAAAGAAGAAATGCTTTACTCCGACCATCCGTTCTTAATTGCAGAAATTGAAGTTTTTTAAATATCCTTTTTCTCCAAACCAAAATCAGCAAATTTCTCCAAATAAATATCTTTGTGAGGGGAACTCACGGAAATTTAATATAGCAATACAATGAGAAAAATATGCTTGAAAAATACAATAAAGAAGATAACAGTTATAACTGTTAGTATCATTAAGCGGTGTTAATTTAAGGTCGGTATTAAGCGCATTTGCTATAAGATATTGCGCTATTTCGGCGTTTAACCACGGCTTCCGAGTAGGCACCGGAACAATTTTCTGTGTGGTTGTCTGGAATTCTGTTACTTTCGGCTTTGGTGATGGAATAGGGATAAGTGGAACATTGTGCACTTGGTTATCGGATTTTTCTGTTTCCGGTAATTTCAAAAATTGCACCGGAGTATCAGTTGTCATATTACCTTGTTCAGTGATATAACTTCCTTCGGGTATTTTCTTATCTTTG
>JAFSWL010000045.1 GCA_017444525.1 Alphaproteobacteria bacterium | reverse complement strand
GTCATTTTAAAACCTCCTTTATATTATTTTGTTTTTCAGTGGTCAGACTGTCTAACTCAGTATATAAAGGAGGTTTTACGATGTAAAGCTATAAGCTTTCCGGAACCCCCAGACTATCTGGGGGTTTTCTTATTACAAAAAGAAACCCCCGCGTAAAACGCGGGGTTCTTCATATGCGGCTATAAGCCTTTACCACTGGCATCCCCTGAACGGGGCACTCAAAAATCTGCCAGACGCAATCTGTTACTACTTACCCGTAAACGGGTCGTTCAAATCCATTGTCAGTTGTTCGGCGATTTGATCTTCCTTAAGCTGATTTCTGATATATTCCATGATTTTTTCGGTATTCTTACCTGTCGTATCAACATAGTACCCCTTACACCAAAATTCTCTGTTTCGGTATTGGTATTTTATGTTGCTCCACTTTTATATATCATGAGACTACTCTTTCCTTTTAAGAATCCCATAAATCCTGAAATACTCATTTTTGGTGGTATCTTTACTAATATGTGTATGTGGTCTGGACAAGCTTCTCCTTCCAATATTTCTACACCTTTCCACCTGCATAATTCTTTTAATATTTTTACTATTTCATTGCGTTTACCACCGTAAAACACTTTACGACGATACTTTGGTGCGAATACAATATGGTATTTACAATTCCATGTTGTATGTGCTAATCTATCTAAGTCAGTTTTCATAATTGACCTCCAATTAGGTTATTTTGCGTCTTGAGAAAAGCAAAATTTTAACCTAATTGGAGCGCTTTGACAACCTCACTGCTATAAGCTTTACTGAACCACGCTTCTAATGCGGGGTTTTCAGGATTCAAAAAAAAATATATCCTAACTTCAATAAGTTAGGATATTAGATGGTAGGGCCGGAGAGAATCGAACTCTCACTCCCGAAGGAACCAGATTTTGAGTCTGACGCGTCTACCAATTCCGCCACAACCCCATCGACAATCACACCTATTACTATATTTATTTTCGCTAGTCAATACTTTTTTTGATTTTTTTTATAAAAATGTATTTATTTTTACTTTTATTTTACCTAAATCTATGGTATACTCCTTGTCAGTTTATTGAATTGAGGTTAATGTGGAAAACTTAGAGCATCAGGCATCTTTATTGTTCGGAGAGAAAGAATACGCAAAAGCTCTCGAAATTTATCAATTACTACTGCGAGATAATCCCAAAAACGAAAAGTACGCCATATCTTGCGGCAACTGTTTCGATGCTTTGGGAGATAAAGAAGCTGCTGTTGCGTACTATCTTGAAGCTTACAGAACAAACCATAATTCAGAAGCTGCGGCTCTCAACCTTTCTACCACTTATTATGAATTGAAAGATTTCGACCATGCGCGTGAATATGCACATAAGGTTCTCAACCTGAATAAAAAAAATATTGCTGCATGGCAGAATCTTGCCAATATTGCATTTTGCAATACCGAATACGAAGAAGCATTGCAATATTATCAAAAAATGTATGATCTCAATAACAATAGTTATATTGCCATGATTAATCTGGCAAATACTTATTACTATCTCGGCAAATATGTTATGGCTCTCGATTTTGCAAAAAGATCTATGACTCGCCATCCGTCCAGCACTACCGCCTATATTTTAGCCGGTAACTCTCTTAACTCTATGGGAAAATATGAAAAAGCCATAGATATGTATCTGCGTGCTTTTGAATTGGATAATACTAATTTAGAAATGCTTAATTCCCTCAGCGATGCTTATCGTTCAAACAACGATTGGGAAAATTGTATACTTTTTGCTTGGCGCTATATAAAAAATTTGGCTCAACCAACTAATGCTGCACACTTGAATTTTGGTTATTTACTATATGAATGCTATTCCGAAAAAAGTACGGATTTAGCAAAAAAATATGCTCAGAAATGGCTTAAGTTCTTTCCTGACAACAAAATAACCCAGCACCTAGGTTTAGCATTGACTAATGGTAAGGCCATGCAAAATTCAGATGCCGATTTTATTCGAGAAACCTTTAATTCTTTTGCCCCTGAGTTTGAGACTACATTGACCGACTTGGAATATCAGGCTCCAAAACTGATTATGGAAGCACTGGAAAAGAATCTGAAAAAATCAATTTTTAAAAAGTATCATATACTTGATTTAGGCTGCGGAACCGGACTATGCGGACAAGCCATCAAGCCGTTTGCCTCGAGCCGTGGCTTAATCGGAGTCGATTTATCAGATAAAATGCTCGAAATAGCTGAACAAAAAGAGGTTTACGCTCAACTTATCTGCGATGATATTTGTCATTATATGGAAAATAGCGAATACTTTTTCCATATAATGACCGCTGCAGATGTACTGACGTATTTTGGTGACTTAACCAAAGTATTCGTCAGAATCTGGCGTTCACTCACTCCAGATGGTTTGTTTGTTTTTACTTTTTCCGAAAATGATTTTAATAAAGAAGACTTTTTCATGGCTCCAAGCGGCCGTTTTGTTCATTCTTATTCTTATGTGGAAAAGGTGCTTAAAAGCGTCGGATTTAAGATAATTTCGGCAGAAAAGCACATTCTGCGTAACGAAGCAGAAATACCGGTTTATGGTTATGTTATTGTAGCACGCAAACCGGATTTGAGTAAATCTCAGTAATAATAGACATATAAAACACACACTTTTCGCTGTCATTAAACACACAAATACTTAAGCACTGCTCATCTCCGAAAGTACATATTCATAAATGCTTTTTTTGCAAGCAATTTCATCATATTCGTCTTTCATCAGTTTGGAGATTTGTGCTTTCAATTTTTGCTGTGCAAAATCGATATGACAATATTTATTACACAAAAAAGAGGAGACTTTCGGCTCCCCTCTTTTTTTTTCAGAAAATTTTACCAGATATGTAAGTAAATTACATCGGACGACGGCTTACTAAAGCCGGAGTACCACAGTTACCACCTTCACAAACTTCCGCTCTGTTGTACGGACGAGTTTCGAAAGAAGTAGTTTGGAATGTGCGTGGCTCATATACTGTACGATAAGTTGTGTTCTGATATACAACTTTAACCGGTGTTCTTACAGTATATTCTTTAGCCGGACAACCGCAATCCATTGCAGGTGCCTGGCAAGGGCAAGGCGAAGCAGCCATAACAGGAGCCGGAGCTGCCATAACAGGAGCCGGTCTTGGCGCAATCTGCTGCACTACATTGGTTCCACAATCCTCTTCGCCGGCATAACGATAGTTACGACCTTCGTTCACTTCATCGCTGGCACATGCTGCTAATCCGGCAGTCAACACCAACACTGATAAATAAAATAAGTTTTTCATAAATACCTCCAGTTAATTTCCTGAAAATTTGAATATTCACAACTCTGGTTTTATTATTAACAGAAAATTAATAAAATGTTAAGTGTTTTTTTGATTTTTCTTAATAAATGTACAAAAAATACCTAAAAACAGATACTTTTAGACAGAAAGAATAATAATTTAATTTTTTTGTTTCAGGAAGCGATAAAATACAAAATTTTCATAACGTGTTGAAAAATCGTAATTTTATCTAATTTTCTCGATTCGCAAAATATATATCAAATTTACCGATTTTAAATTATTCCTTTACAACACTATTTCAAGTTATTCACAATTTAATTTTTAGGCTGTATTAAATAATTTTGTTGATAAGCATCAATATCATAGCTCTTATGATACAGTGCATGATATTAGAACCGTCCCTTCAAACCGCAAGATTTGGTCGAGAGATATTCGTATAAAATCAACAAATTTGTTTAATCCCTCCATTTTTAATGATTAAATTTCTGCAATTCTTCAGAAGTAAATTCACTGGTTCGCCATCTACAATTGCATATCCTGAAACAGCTTGCCCTTTATCAAAAACAATTTCCACCATCAGTTCGCCTCTTTTATCATATGCGCGTTGCGTTCCATCGAGCATTCCGTCTGTATAATTCATCTCATTATGCACATTGCCGTTTGCATAATATTGGTACATTGTACCTACAGGTCTGCCATCGACAAACATTCCTTCATATATCAATCTGCCTCGCTCATTATAAAATTTACCGGTGCCGTTCGGCTTGCCGTTTTGGCTGTATACTTCCATTTTTACATTGCCGTTAGAAAAATAAGTTTTATACAAACCGTTAATTGGTTTTTCATCAATATCATAAACAACTCCGTCCATAACCGAAGTATTGTTTTCATTATATATCTCTTTCTTATCTGATTTTTTGCATGCACTTAAACTTATAATGCAACAAAATACAATTAACGCGATTCGCATAAGTTGTCTCCCTTTCTTATGCCATAAATGTATGAGGTTCGGTATAAAATGTCAAATATGAATACAACTGACACACAATTTATGTTAAAATTTATGTAAAATGCGCTGTTTTACGGGATTTTAGCAAATTTTTATTTGACATTTATTTTTCATTGATACTACTATAAGCGCTGAGAATTATATTTCTCAGTATTGCAATTATATAACTTTAAGAGGAATTATACAATGAATAAGAATGAATTGATTAACAGCATTTCTGCTACTTCCGGTTTAACAAAAACAGACAGTGCCAAAGCTTTGGACGCATTCATTTCAACCATTTCTGCCGCTTTGAAATCAGGCAATGATGTTCGTTTGGTAGGTTTCGGCACTTTTGCTACCTCCAGCAGAGCCGCTACCACCGCTATTAATCCGCGCACCCGTCAGACAGTTAAGGTTCCGGCTCGCAAAGTTGCTAAATTTAAGGCTGGCAAAGTTTTGCAGAATGTTGTTAACAGCAAAAAATAATTTGCAATAACACATCAAAAAGCAGAAGAAAATCGTTCTTCTGCTTTTTTTGTTGCGCGACTATTTAATTTTATGATTCGGTAATTGTGATAAATTCAGTTTCACTCAGCGTTTTTATCCCCAATTCCACAGCTTTTCTAGCCTTACTGCCAGCATCTGTTCCCACCACCACATAATCGGTATGACTTGAAACAGAGCCTGCCACTTTGGCACCGAATTTTTGTGCCAAAGCTTTTGCCTCGGCACGCGTCATTTTTTCAAGAGTACCTGTAAACACCACAGTTTTACCGCTCAAGGCAGAATCATTTCGCCGCTCGTCAACATAATTTTCAACTTTTATATATTGCCGCAATTTATCGATTTCATTTATATTGTGTTGCTCGTTAAAAAATTCCACAATATCATTACCCATTTCGCCACCGATACCATCAATTGCCACCAATTTAGCAGTCTCACGCAGCATCATATCATGCTGAAGTGCATCAAAAGTTCCATAGTTCTGCGCCAACAAAAGTGCGGTTGCGCTACCAACCTGCGGAATACCGAGTGCATAAATAAAACGCGGCAATGAAATTGTTTGACGCGCACGAATGGCCGCAAACAAGTTATCTACCGAAAGTTTACCCCAACCGGCACGGCGCTCCAAGTGCAGTCCCTCATCGCCGAATGCAAACAAATCATCACCGACACCGCCGTTACGCTCCTCCAATGTAAAAATATCTGCCGGATGCTTAATGATACCGTCGTTATAAAATGCCTCGACCACCTTATCGCCCAAGCCCACAATATCAAACGCATCTTTACTGACAAAATGCTTAATCCGTTCTTTTGCTTGAGCCGGACATGTCAAACCGCCTGTGCAGCGTCTGATAGCCTCATCTTCTTCTCTGATGGCATGTGCACCGCATTCCGGACACACTTGCGGAAATTCAAACGGCACCGCATTTGCCGGACGCTTATCGAGCCTTACTTCCACCACTTGCGGAATCACATCGCCGGCACGCTGCACCACCACCGTATCGCCAATGCGTATATCCTTGCGTTTAATTTCATCTTCATTATGCAATGTAGCATGAGAAACCAGCACACCGCCGACATTTATCGGCTCCAAATCTGCCACCGGTGTTAATGCTCCGGTGCGCCCGACCTGAATACGGATATTATCAATACGCGTCAATGCCTGCTCTGCCGGAAATTTATGCGCAATCGCCCACCGCGGCGTACGAGTTAAAAAACCCAGCCTATTCTGTAAATCAAGCGAATTGACCTTGTATACCACCCCGTCAATGTCATACGGAAGTTCAGCTCTGATTTCCGTAATGTGTTTGAAATTATCTTCAATTTCGCCCAAAGTATGACACACTTTATTGAGTGGATTGACCGGAAATCCCCACTCTGCCAACTTTTCGAAAAACTCGGCTTGCGTATTCCATTGCCGCTCAGAAACTTCCCCCCATGTGTATGCCCACAAACTCAGTTTGCGCTCAGCCGTAATCCGCGGATCAAGCTGTCTGAGTGAACCGGCAGCGGCATTCCGCGGATTGGCAAATATTTTTTTCTTTGATGCTGTATTACGTTCATTTAAAGCTAAAAAGTCGCTTTTTGCCATATAAACTTCACCGCGAATTTCTAATACTTCTGGTACTCCGATTGGTAATTTAAGCGGCAATTGCTTAAGTGTTTTTAGGTTTTCCGTGATATCCTCGCCGACTATACCATCGCCACGCGTAGCACCCGAAATAAAGAATCCATTTTCATATCTGGCAGCAAACGAAAGTCCATCAATTTTCGGCTCTGCCATAAAATCTATAGTTTCACCTGCCACGTTCAAAAAACGTTTTACACTCATTACAAAATCTGCTACTTCGGCAATTGAAAAAACATCACCCAGTGAAAGCATCGGAAACTTGTGTTCAATTTTATTAAACTTACTTTGTACTGCCGCTCCTATACGCTTGGAAGGACTGTCAATACGCACCAAATCCGGAAACTCTGCCTCAATCTCCGTGTTGCGATGTTTGAGTGCATCGTATTCAGCATCGGTCAAATCCGGCGCATCATTTTGATAATAAGCAGTGTCGGCAGCGGCTATTTTTTGCGCCAATAAAGCCAATTCCATCTCAGCTTCTTTACGTGATAAATCTTTAACTTCTTTCATTTCTTCTCCTATTGTGGAAGTATATAATTATCATCAGCAAAAGTCAAAAGTAACCGATGGGTTTTAAACACAAAAAAACCGCATAACGTCTTTTGAGGAACGAAATGCGGTACATACCAGAAGATTAATACAACACCTTATAGAAGTTGCTATTTATCAATGTTTCCATTAACAGTTTTTTTGCCAACTCCGGGTCTTTTTTTTCAATATCCAACCACACTTTAATATTAATTAACGCGGCGATAAGAAACATACCAATCAGCATGGAACCCAAAGCGATTGCAGCAGCAATTTTAATTGAAAAAAACATAGCTACAATCGTCGATACAACTACTACTGCTACAGCCAGTAAGATTTTTTTCATATTCATAGTTTTTTGGTCTTATAATAATACTAAAGATTTCGTTCTTGCCTGCGCAAGTCGTAAGAGGTTGTTACCAAGAATATCATAAATCCCCAGCAACACATTACATAGGCCATAGAAAATGACCACACATTCTCGACCACCACCGGTCGCCAACCGTCGCCATAGGTATGATAGATATATGCCATCAGCGCTAAAAACGGCAAGGCACAACAGCCGAATACAATCGACTTTGACAGAGCATACTCCATAATGTTAAGACCATGCGGTCGCAGCAAATGGTAAGGATACGCTGTTATCAGAACGGCGCAAAACGCCATAACCAGCATACTGACGAAATCGACGGTGTTGTCGAGGGAAGAAAACCATCCTCCGCTCACTGAAAGCAAGCAAAGGACACAATGTACAAACGCAACGGCTGCAAGCAGCAGCGGGAGCATCATTTCTTTTTTTCTCATAATTTTTTTTGAAATAATTCGTTTTCTGAGGCGAATATAAAATACTTTTGACAAAAAATCAAGCTAAAAATACCGGATTTTATATTTTTAAAACGAAACACCCCGCAACTTGATGACTTCTCAACAAATTGCGGGGTGTGACTCAGATGACAGATATCAAAAAATACCCATCATCTGATTGCGTCGAAGTTCGTCCTCCATCATCTGAAGGCGAATCTTCTTCGCCAGCTCTGGGTTGCTCTCCTCGATCTTTGCCAACTCCTCGTCGGCTTTCCTTGATACTGCATAAAGCAGTGCAAAAAAAGCACTGAAAAGCAAGCTACCTATCACGATGGCTAATGCCACCTTGAAAGGCAGTGCGATAAAAAGAACAACCACCGAAATAAGAGTAATGATGATATTCTTCTTCATACTCTATTATTTTAACTCACCGGGATTACTTGTTCCGTATATTCAAAACACTCATATTACTGACTATGCGCTACTCAAAACTCACCCCAAAAAGCAAGCCCTGAAACTTCACACACACGATAAAATCGCACTCCGTAAAACGGTTCTCTCATCTTTCTCTTAACGATGAGATTTGAAAGCAATAATCACATTTTAAATATCGATAGAAACAAGCCTAACCGGCTACGTTGTAAAACATTCTTATCAAAAACCTAGGGCTCGTACATAAATGAACTTCAAAAAAGAAATCCAACCGCACCGAATGTATCCGATTTATCTCAATTCAAGCCGCTTATAAAGCTCGAAGAAATAAATGTTCAAGCACTCTAGCGTCGTACAAGTTGAACTATGTTTCTAATAAGAAAAAATAATATTTATATTCTTAAAACATAATCCCTAGGTTTAGCAATATCATTATACGATGATTTTATACAAAAATCAAGTATAATAACCGTACTTTCTGCTTGCTTTTACTTTTGAAGCGGATAGATTAAACATATAAGTCACAACCTAAGGAGAATATGATGAAAAAGCTGTTTTTCTTGCTTGTTGTTTTGCTGACATTCGGCGGAATATATTACTACAATCGGCCACAAACAGAACAACCGCTCACTTTATACGGCAATATTGATATTCGGCAGGTCAACACTGCTTTCCGTGTCGGCGGTCGCTTGGAAACCATGAATTTTGAAGAAGGAGATATAGTTCATAAAGGGGATGTATTAGCTACTCTTGATGACGACACTTTCATTAATGCGCAAAATCAGGCAACAGCTAAAGTTGCTCAGGCTGTTGCATCTCTCGAAAATGCCAAACGCATTAATAATCGAAAACAGGCACTTTGCAAAACCCAAAATGCTTCTAAGCAAGACTGTGATAATGCTCAGGCCGCACAAGAAATCGCAGAAGCCGATCTCGAATATGCCAAATCAAGTGCAGATGTAACTCAAACAGCCTTAGATGATGCAACCTTAACTGCTCCGTCCGACGGTATAGTACTGATTCGTATTTTAGAACCAGGAACCATGATATCTGCCGGAGTACCGGTTTATACTATTTCACTGAGTGGCAAAATGTGGGTACGCGCTTATATCAAAGAAACCGAACTGGGTAAAGTCAAAATCGGTTCGCCGGTAAAAATATACACCGACTCTGATACCAAGATTTACAATGGTCATATCGGGTTTATTTCTTCCACAGCCGAATTTACCCCAAAAAGCATTGAAACAGCAAGTCTGCGTACCGATTTGGTATATAGGCTTAGAATAGTAATAGACGATGCCGATGACTATTTGAAACAGGGAATGCCGGTAACGATAAAATTGGCGCAATAATGATTAACGTTGTCGAAATAAAACACTTAAGCAAAATTTTCAAAAATCCGGATATTACTGCGATTGATAACATAAACTTGACTCTACCGCAAGGCGAAGTCATCGGTTTAATCGGACCGGACGGCTCCGGTAAGACCACCCTTATCAGGTTACTTCTGGGGTTACTTGTTCCAACCGAAGGTAATATTTCGGTATTAGGCTTGAATCCGACCGAACAAACCCAATCTTTACACCGGCTTATCGGATATATGCCGCAAAAATTCGGACTATATGAAGATTTAAGCATAGCTGAAAATATGAATTTGTATGCCGATCTCAAAGAATTATCTGCCAAAGAACGACACAAACAATTTACGCGGCTATTACAATTTACCGGACTTACCCCTTTTATCAAACGTTTGGCCGGTCAGCTTTCCGGCGGCATGAAACAAAAATCGGGATTAGCTTGTACTTTATTGGGTAATCCGCATTTTTTGTTGCTTGATGAACCGAGTGTCGGAGTTGATCCGATTTCACGCCGCGAATTGATGAAAATGGTATACAGTTTACGCGATGACGGCATCACCGTCCTATGGTCAACTTCATATCTTGATGAAGCGGAGAATTTTGACAGAGTCCTGCTCTTAAACAGCGGAAAATTGATTTTTAACGGCAAACCTCAAGACTTGACGGCTAAAGTAAGCAATCGCGTTTTTCAAACCAAAGATCCAAGCCTCAATCCCCGTTGCTTAATAAGGCAACTGATGAAGAGCAATTTACCGCTTACCGATGCAGTTATTTCCGGCAGTCACGTGCGTCTGCTCTTTAAACAAAATTCGGATATTTCACTTATTAAATTTCCACTAGAAGCAATTGCGCCACGTTTTGAAGATGCCGTGATCGACATTTTGGGTGGTGCTCCGATGCGCCCATCGCGGATTGCTAAAAGAATCGAGCTGACTGACATCCCCGATACGGTTATCCGTGCCGAAAAACTGACTAAAATGTACGGCGATTTTACTGCAGCAAAAAATATTTCATTTAACATCAAGCGGGGTGAAATTTTTGGACTGCTTGGCCCAAACGGTGCCGGAAAATCAACTACCTTCAAAATGCTGTGCGGATTAGTCAAACCCACATTGGGATATGGTTTTATCTTAAACACGGACATGATTAAAAATGCGGCTTCAGCTCGTTCTTACTTGGGGTATATGGCACAAAAATTTTCTTTGTTTTCTACTCTTTCGGTTATACAAAATTTGCGTTTTTTTTCTGGAATTTACGGACTTAGAGGCAAAGAGCGCGATAATCGCATCAAACAAATGATTGTTGAATTTGAACTCAAACCTTATTTGCAGCAACCGGCAGGTGATTTACCGCTTGGATTTAAACAGCGTCTGGCCTTAGCCTGTGCCATCATGCATAATCCGCCGATTTTATTTTTAGATGAACCGACTTCGGGAGTAGATCCGTTGACACGCCGTGAGTTTTGGAACCATATCAATTCTATGGTGGAAAAAGGAGTAACCGTAATGGTAACAACGCATTTTATGGATGAGGCTGAATATTGCGATCGCATTGCCCTTATTTATCAGGGGCAGGCTATAAAAATCGGTACTCCGGATGAGCTTAAAAATCATGGAGAAACCATGGAAGAAGCATTTATCCGCCTGATAAACGAATATAAAAATGAGGCTGCGTAATGAGAATATTAAAAGCGTTGGTTTATAAAGAATTTTTGCAAATCATCCGTGATCCCAGCAGTATTTTAATTGCTTTCATTTTACCTTTTATATTGATAACGATTTTTGCTACAGCTATCAATCTGGATAATAATTCCATTGAAACCGGATTGGTCATAGAAGGTAATCGCGGACAGGTTAATGATATTATTTCGTCTTTTGACGGTTCGCGATTTCTAACCATACGTCGCTATGACAACCGCAAAGCAGCACAAGAAGCATTAACAAGAGGCGATATTCGAGCTTTGGTGGTTCTGCCCAATGATTTTGCTAAAGCATTTATCGGTGAACAATCGGCAACAGTGCAAGTAATATCCGATGCTTCTGATCCGAATATTGCATTGTTTACGGCCGCGTACGTTCAGGGAATTATGGCTACAGCCCAAAAAATTTTAATGGACGCTTACGGTTATCAAAAATCGGTAGGTATTCAAATAGAACAAATATCGTGGTATAACCCCGAATTGAAAAGCCGTTACTTTATTTTGCCCAATTCAATTGCCATTATTATGACGCTTATCGGCATGTTGCTGACCGCACTGGTAATTGCCCGCGAATGGGAACGCGGCACCATGGAATCGTTACTCACCACCAAAGCAACAAAACTGCAGATTATCTTATCCAAATATATATCTTATTATTGTCTGGCCATACTTTCTGCCTCATTTTGCACCTTTTTAAGTGTTGTAATATTCGGAGTACCGTTTCGCGGTTCGCTTTTGGTTTATTTTGTTACTTCAAGTCTGTTTCTGTTTGTATCAATCGGTATGGGATGCTTAATTTCCACGTTGACGCGCAACCAATTTTTAGCCTCGGTGGCTGCCGCTATGTTCGGCTTTTTACCGGCAGTTATCCTTTCCGGCGGATTATTTGAAATTTCCTCTATGCCGCCGCTTATCCAAATTGCCACCAACATTATTCCGGCAACTCATTTTGTACCCATTATAAAAAACTTATTTATGGCCGGCAATATATGGGATATAATTTTTAGGGAAAGTTTTAATTTATTTATATTTGGGATAGTCATGTTTGTACTTTTGTACAGCGTAACCAAAGAAAGGTTGGAATAATGACGAATATTATCGCAAAATTTACTGCCATTTGGGCTCTTATAATCAAGGAATTTCAGATAATCTGGTCAGATCCGAAAAATCGCGCAATGATATTGCTTCCACCATTGTTAATGCTGACAGTGTTTGCTTTTGCAGCAACTTTTGAAGTAAACAGTATTGCGATGGTAATTTATGATAAAGATAATTCTCCGGTATCGCGTGCTCTCACTGCTAAAATTGCCAATACACCTTATGTAAAGCACTTGTATTTTGTAGACAATCCTCACGACTTACAAAATAAAATAGATACGGAGCAAGCTTTTGTTGCTTTAACCATACCCGATGATTTCGCCAAGAAAACTTACTTGGAGGAATCGCCAACCGTACAGCTGATTTTAGATGGCCGTAAATCGAATACGGCACAGGTTGTCAGCAGCTATCTAACCCAAATTTTTGCAGCGTTTCAATATGAAACAAACGGCATAACCCTTCCGCAAATCCCTATTAAGATACGAGTGCGTAATTGGTATAATCCAAATCTGAACTATCAATGGTATATCGTTATATCTTTTATGGGAGTATTGGTTACGGTTATGATGCTGGCTATAACTGCACTTTCCGTAGCGCAGGAAAAAGAACTCGGTACTTTTGATCAGGTATTGGTGTCACCACTTACACCATTTCAGATTCTCATTGGTAAAACCATTCCGGCAATTGCAGTAACTTATATAGATTTTACGATTATGCTGATTGCCGGACATTTTATATTTCATATTCCGGCAGAAGGCGGATATCTGCTGATTTATGGTTGTGTATTGGTGTTTTTGTTTTCTATATCCGGTATAGGTTTGTTTATCTCAACAATTTGCAACACTCAGCAACAAGCCATATTCGGTGTATTTGCCTTTTTAGCACCGACATTCTTACTCTCCGGCTTTATTACTCCGATTGAAAATATGCCGATGATATTACAAAAATTCAGTATTTTTAATCCGCTTACTTACTTTTTCCAGCTGGCACGCGGTCTCTTTTTAAAGGATATCGACGGTCTTACCGTTTGGGCAAACATATGGCCACTGCTTATCATCGGTATATGCACCATGAGCTTTGCCTCGTGGTTTTTCAACAAGCGCATAAATTAAAAGGGAAGCTGTTATCAAGCTTCCCTTTTAATTTATAAAGGAATTTCAATCGCTGGCATCACTCCGAAAGTACGATACTGAATCTGCCAACTACTGGGCATAACAGCACCGACATTCTGCATCCATACCGAAAAATCCTGAGAAATTGATGAACTCCATAGACTACCGACACAGTTGTTGAAACCGATTGTTTTCCATGCCGTCCTCAAAGCCCGTAACGACATTTTTTTCATCTCGTACGCAGAAGCTAAAAAAGCTTCTCCTGCTTGAACACCGTTTTTGTCATAAGCAACACAGAATTCGGCAGCCGGCAGTTCAATTCCTTGTTTGACTGCTTCTTTCAACAAGATCTTGGTTGCCTCGCGTCCGGACAGAATATCTTCCGTTACCGAGCTTAGGCAGCTAAACGAAAAAGGCAACATCGTACATACCGGACACAAACCAATTGCACAATGACGTTCCTCATCAACAAAGAAAATAACGGCACGCACGTAGCGGCGGTCATTCTCACTAAGCTGACTAACGTTTCTCCCGTCCGTCAAATTGAACATTCCGGGTTTTACAAGAATGTTCTGCTCGTTCAAAATACCTTGTATTTCCATAAAAATAAGTTTTAAAAATATGATTAATAATACGACAATCTTAGTTGAATATATAACCTCATATAAACAAGTCAAGAGCTTATTGCCGAAAATACATAAAAAAGAACAGCAGCATATTTTTTATGAAGGACGTGCTAAGATGACGGATGAAGTGTGCCGAACGAGCGATGATTATAGTATTATGTACAACAGTATCGTCAGGGCATTTTTTTGTTTTAAATATTATCTTTCAATTTCGGCTTTTGATTTTTTGAGATTGAGCGGATTTATCTCTCTCGGTAGGAGTTTGGGATAATTAGGATGTGCTTGCAAATAGCTTTCCAATGTCTCGCCGGCCTCTAAATATATAATCGGCTTGCCGGTTGCTTGCCATTGCGGCAAGCGTTTATCATAACCTTCTTTAGAACTGACGCGGTTGACATACTCCTCCGAATTGCCGCGGTTGATAAAACGCTGACGATACTCGTCCAAAGCATCGCGTGTCGGCAAAAATATCTCGTAATCAATACCGGCTTTATCTAAATGTGGCAAAGACTGCTCCGGATGACACCAAACGAGGATATAATCGTAATTACCGATGTTTTCTTGAACGGCGGCAACGTAATTATTCGGAAAATCCGGATTAAGTTCTTTTTTCGCAATACCTTGACCTTTAACCGCCTCGGCGTCATATTGTTCGTAGTTTTCAACCACATATTTATATGGCGTAGATTCCAAATCCAAAACGTTCTTATATTTTTTTGCCAGCGTTGTTTTACCGACACCGCCGAAACCGGCTATAATCTTAGTCATTTTATATATTCCTTTTCTTCTAAATACTCTAAAATATCCTTAAGACGATTTTCTTCTGTTACCTGTATGCTCTGACTGCCGAATGACTTAACTTTCTCCAATATGTTCGGATTGTCGTCAATCCACACAAAATTATGCGCCGGAATACCGAAATACTGTTCAAGTTTAGCCACAAAAACCGGTGATTCTTTGGCATGAAAATTACCATTTTTCTCAGCAAAACGCATATCAAACACCGCAAACGGCAAATCATTCGCCACAATATTAAATTTTGCCTTTAAGACATGATTTAAATGCGCCAGATGATTGTTGGTGCAAATACAAATTTGACATTTTCGGCTGAGCTTTGATAATTTTTGCAAAATGCCGTCGCTGTCGGCTTTTATGCCGGAATAGTCAATATGATCAACCATTTTTAAGATAAAATCCTCGGTCGGCACACCGACTTTCTGCGCCACGGAAGCGATATAATTGTAAAATCCGCTGATGGGTTTGTCGCGGGTACAATTTTCAATATAATTAAACTTTTCGCCCTTTAAGCCGAAATCATCGCACACCTCATTAAACGCATACACCATAGCGTTAATGTCAAGCTCGGACGGATGATACAAAACGCCGTCGCAATCCACAATCAGCAATTTATCGGCCATCACTTGTTCTCGAATTGGGTTTAGGTGTATCGGAGCTGTCAATAAAGGCGCAGATTTTATCCATCGGCAAAGGGAAATGCGTAGCATCAATTTTTAAGGTTCTGCCCATTTCAAATTCCGGCGTATGCGTGCGGTGCATTGCGCTTTGGTAATCTTCAAAAATCTGATATGCCGGTTTATCGCCGTCTTTAGGCGGATAACTCTGGAAGTAATGCCCTGGGTGCCGCTTGCCGGATAAATCACGTTCATGAAAACGGCGATAGGCAACTTTGAGCGGCAAATCAAGCCGCAAATTAAGGATGTTTTTGTTTTTAAGGGCAGAAGTCAGCATTTCTTTGTGGCGGTCGCAGAAAGGATATTCCAACAGCGGCACAAGACCTTGCTCTATATAATCCAAAGCTTCGTCCAAGGCAATTTTGAACGCGGCGGCTTTTAATTTGCGCCGCTCGTCCGGCGAAGCAAAGCCCAGCGTATCGTACAAACTTTCCTGAATTAAATCGACCGACACGGCAACCGCATTGGCATATTTTTTCTGCAACTCTTTGACGAGCGTGGTTTTTCCTGCCCCCGGCATACCGGTAATGAGAATAACTTTCTGTTGCTGCATTTTGCGCCTCTTTCTAAAAAATTGGCTATACGATAGCATATTTATTTTTGATAATCAACCGGCTAATTTTTTATGTTTAAAAACAAAAACACCTCACAGCGGTTAAACTGCGAGGGGTTATTGTCAGATTTTCATAAATTCACCGAATTCTTTTACCGCTTTGGCTGGGACACCATTGATGCCGGCTCCTATGTAGAGTAAGATCAATGCCACGGCCACGGTTGGTATAAACATCCAGAGAGCTATTGACCAGGCATAAATTCCCACCATAACTGCTAACGTGATATAGCAGATGAAGAAAGTAAACACTATGCCAACTATTCTCGCATCATAGACCTTAGGACTTCTTTTCCACGAGAGGTAGAAGTGTGTGCAGATAACGGCCGCTATCACATCTTCCAAAAATAGCACAGAGAAAACGGCCAGCGCTTGGTGCCACCACTTGCATAGCATCGGAGTAATCAAATAAAACTCGAATACCAGGGCTATTGTTGCTATAATGTACATCAACACATAGCCGTTCAAGAAGAACTTAATAATAGTTTTCATAAGCCTACGATTTTTCATTTAACATCGTCAATGTTTATTACTCTCTTGAGTACTGTGTATGAGTACATAGTATTCTTCTCATCCTGAGTTCTTGTAATAGCGACTTTAGTGCCATCCTCAAGCCTAAGCCACTCGGCTGGATGTTGGCGGCAGTTCCTCTTATGCAGATTGATTTTGATAACTTCGCCGCAATACTTTTCAGGACTGGATACATCAATGAATAATCCCATGCGACTTGCATCTACCTTCAATACTTTTCCGGTAATAGTAATCTTTACCATAAGCCTCTAATTACTCACGCCTTGTCGTGAGGTTCTAATAAATACACTATAATTTTCTTTCTACAAAAAACTATATAATTTTCTGCAAGTTTTGTCAAGAATAAATTTTTGGCAATGTGAATTTTAATTAAAATATAGTCCCGTAATAAAAGAAAGTCATGCCTCGATTCCGACAGGAATCGTCAGGGCATCTTCCGCTTTTTTTTTATAATTTGAAGATCCCTTGACGATTTTGCGGTGCAAAATCGAGGGATGACGCTTCGTTTAGTTAAAATACAGCCCCGTAATGGCGATAAAGCCGAGGATAAAATAAATGTCATCGCTCGCTTTGCCGTCAGGCAAATGCGTCAGCGATCTTCAAATTAAATTGGAGTTATTTCATCATATAAATCGTTCCACTGCGGATTCTGCTCAGTAATGAGTTTTATCTTTGTTTTTTTATAACATTTTTTGAGATATTTTTCCCGTTCAATAGCCGTCACTTCATCTTCGTAAACTTCAAAATAAACTAATTTATGCAAATTATATTCGCAGGTAAAACCTTTATGTATATCATTTTTATGCTCCCAAATGCGACGCACTATATCATTCGTTACCCCAACGTACAATGTAGTGTTATTTGCATTTGTCATTATATAAACATACATATTTTTCATATTTTCAAGGTATTATATCTGTTAATGTATGTCAAATAAATAATTTGAAGATCCCTTGACGATTTTGCGGTGCAAAATCGAGGGATGACGCTTCGTTTAGTTAAAATACAGACCGGTAATGGCGATAAAGCCGAGGATAAGGGCAAGGAGTTTTTGCGGTGTGAATTTATCCGTTTTAAACAGCACCGAGAGGAAAAACATCACAAAAATCCCCATTTGCTTAATGGCCATCACGATGGTCGGCGTGTCGTTAATAAAGCTGAATGTTTCTAACACATAGAAAATCGTTTCCAAAATGCCGATGGCAAAGGCCAGAAAATAAAAGCCGTTATACCAGCGCGGATTGGCGGTGTTTTTTGTATCATCATCTTTGCCTTTGAGCGCAAGCCAGCCGAAATACGGCAACGCCACCACATAATAGCCGAGGTTGAGCGTGATTTCGCTTGCCCCATACGCCGCCGATATCTTAATCAGATAAGTTGCCACCACATACAAGAACATTGTGCCGAGTGTCAGCACAATCCCAATCGGCTTGACCTCTTTAACCGAAGTTTTTTCGTTTTTGATGCAGTTGATATAAAACAGTGCGATGGCAAACACAAACAAGCTTAATAACACCAAAAAGCGCGTCGAAAGCGTTAAATAACCGAGCATACAGTCAATAATGGCGGTAAAAAACAGTTCGCTACTCTGCACCAAGCCAATCAGCGCAATCGGCGTGTATTTGAGTGATTTCAAAAAGAAAATGTAGCCGAGCAGAATCAATATGCCGTGAAGCGCCACATAAGGCAAGGCCTTAAACGTGCAATCAATGCCGATAAACGCGCCGATAGCCACTTGCCCGATACCGGCAATCAGCGAGAGCAAAAACACCATTTTATGAATATTGTGACGGCTGACGGCATAGTCCAGCGTGGCATCGGCAGCCGAGTCAAACAAAGTCGCCAACACGGCGGTGTATCGTTTGTCTGTCATTTAACTACCTCTTGTGCGGCTATCGAATATTTTGCGGCTTAACGTATAAATTCATATACATTGAGCGGTTTTTGTCTTCTTGCCAATAATCGGCATACATTGCTTCTTTAGGCTTTGGTTTAATTGTTGCCAGTTCCATCATCCGATTATTTAAAAGACTACCGACTTTAACCCGATGCGCCCATCTTTCAACAATTGCCTCCGTGATTTTGCGTTGTGCCACCTGCCACAAATCGGTATTTTTTATATCAGACAGCCAAGCATTCATAGCATTTGAAGAAAAGCCGTTGTATGAGTTACCTTTTCTAAACATATTTTGGGTAGTCAAATACGAAAACCTCAACATTTCCTGACCCAAATCAGATTTATGAAATGTGCGCTGTTGCTTATAATCTATTTGGTTGAAAACTTCCGCCGACATTTCATCAAGCATAATGATTACCGGTACATAGGCATCAGCTTCAAGCGGTTCTGTTCTACCCTCAAAAGCCGAAGTTAAATCATCATTTATCAGTCTTAAGGCTTTCGCATACGTTGGTAGGTGAAGCTTTTCATCACGATTATTCTGCAGGTTTTTCACCAATAAATCCAACTGTTCATTCTTAGTCGGTTCTTCTATTTGTTTTTCTAAAAATGTTGTTTTTTCCGCCGCATCTCTTAGCACTTCGGCAACGCTTTTATTATCGTAATAAACACTTTGACCGGAACTGAATTCATCGGTTATGTTTACGGTTGCTCTTTCTTCATAATTTTTTAAATCAGCCCACGGAGATTCATCGTTTCCGCTGTAAAAAGAGTGTAAACAGCTCCAATCTTTCAGGAGGTGTTTTCCTTTATATTCCTCAACAGAGAAAGGCATACCGAAATAATGATGACCGCTGCTATCGGTTGTTGCCTCTTTTACTCGGTCCAGCATTTTTTCCTTGTCGTGGTCTTTATAATAATCATAAAAAATGCCGACCAATGGAGACATACTATGTGTATCGCCGTTAGAATGAAATAATTTACGCATTGATTCATGATCGTTCATAACATCACTTAAAAAAATGGCATTACAACGGTTGCCGTATGCGGAGCGCCATTCTTTTTCGTAGAGTATGTCAGACGGACATTTAATTTTTTCCATATCTTATATTTCCAATGGTTTAAGATTTAATTTTGCGCGATTATAGTGTATTTTTACAATAAAAGCAACCCAAAATGATAACAAAACTTTATTTTTGCTTGTTTTATGGTTGATTTTAATGTTATAAAAGGGCTAACTTAAAATAAAAAAGGAGCGTTGAAATGTTACCGATTGTTGCTTCCGTTGCCGGATATGAATTGACCGATGACGAGAAATATTGGCTTTCTAAAAATCAGCCTGCCGGCATAAGTTTTTTTGATAATAACATTAAAAATAAACAACAGTTCAAAAAACTGCTCGACCAAATAAAAGATGTTACCGACAATGAAAAAATATTGCTCTATATTGACCAAGAAGGCGGACAGGTTTGTCGCTTGGCAGGGCAAGATTTCCGCACTTATGCGCCGGAGCAAAGATTGGGACAGATTTCGCCCAAAGCTACGCGCTTGCACGCCGGTTTAATCAGCGCCGACTTTAAAGAACTCGGATTAAATATGAACAGTGCGCCGGTTTTAGATGTGTTGCGTTCCGATACCAGTTCGGTTATCGGCTCACGCTCTTTCGGAAGTGATAAAAAACTCGTTGCCGCACTCGGGCGCGAAATGATTTCTACTTATATGAAAAACGGCATATGCCCGATAATGAAGCATCTCCCGGGACATGGCTCGGCGGTTACGGATTCACATCTCGGCTTGCCGGTTGTCAGCAAAAGTTTAGAAGAATTGGCAACCGATTTTTATCCGTTTATGGTTAATCACAATGCTCCGGCGGCGATAACGGCACACATCGTCATTTCGGCGGTGGATGACCAAAAGCCGATTACGATTAGTAAAAAAGGCATAGACACTCTTATTCGCCAGGAAATCGGTTTTAACGGCTTGCTGATTTCCGATGCCATGGAAATGGATGCCCTGAAAGGCACAATCGGCCAAAGAACTCGGCAAGTTTTGGAAGCCGGCTGTGATTTGGCACTTTATTGCAGTGGCGATATGAATGAGCTTAATGATATGGTTGCAAATTGTTTGCCTATGAGCGATAAAACGGCTGAGAGGTTGGAGAAAGTATATCAGGTTATTGCCAAACCATTGTCAAACGAAAAGTATGACTATAATGAATATTTGGCGTTGACCGGCGAGCTTAAAGCGTATTCCAAAGCCGATGACATGACCATGGTTATGGAAAATATGAAAGAACGCGAGAAATAAATAGAGGGTAAAAATGGAACTGATAACACCAGTATCGCCGGAAAGGGATTATGCCGATAAAAAAATCGTATTTTTGGCGGGACCGATTAAAGGTGCGCCCGATTGGCAGGCTCAAGCCATTAAAGACTTGGCGGATTTAGATGTGTATGTTGCCAATCCGCGCCGTGAAAATGTGCGGAACTTTAACCTTGATTTGCAAGTCGGTTGGGAGAGTAAGTTTTTGGCGCTCGCCGATGTGATTATGTTTTGGATTCCGCCGAAAGAGACAGATGTTGCCGGTCGCGATTATGCCCAAACTTCGCGTTTTGAATTGGCGGAGTGGATGGCCAAAACTAATTATAATCAAACGCACAAGCAAGTGGTGGTTGGGATTGATGATGCCTTTTTCGGCAAAAGCTATATCGTTAAGCGTTTAGCGGCGGAAAATGTGCCGGTTTATTCCACTTATGCCGAAACCCTCAGTAAAGTTCGCTCGTTATTAAAAAGCGGCGGGCGGGTTTTCTTTACTTCTGATACACATTTTGGCAGTGAGCGGGCGATGACTCTTTCGCGTCGTCCGTTTACTTCGGTTAAAGAAATGGACACCTCTCTTATCTTAAATTGGAATAATGAGGTGGCTTCCGATGATGTGGTGTATCATTTGGGGGACTTTGGAGATTTGAATGTTCGTCCATATTTGCACGGTAAGATTCACTTGATTTTGGGCAACTATGAAACCGATGCCTTAAAGAAAAATCCGGCGTTGCGGACCGAATTGGAAAAATGTTTTGCCAGTGTTTTGCCGCACGATACGCTGACTTTGAAAAACGGCGAACCGGTGTATTTAACCCATAAACCGAGCGAGTGCAAGCGTGATATGTTTAACTTGTTCGGACACATTCACGGCTTAAGAAAGGTAAGTCAAAACGGATTAAATGTCGCCGTTGATGCCAATCATTTTCGCCCAATCAGTGAAGACGATGTGCTGTTTTTCAAAAATGCAATATTAAACCATTATGACTATGAGGTGTTTTTATAAAAAATTAAGAGCTGTCAGCATTTCTGCCAACAGCTCTCAAAGTTAAGCTCTTTCATACCGCCCGTTCTTAAAGACGTAGACATCTGAAGTGTCTTGAATGCCATCACAGCAAACAGCAGAGCGGCACCGAATTGCACCGGTATCCTCCTTAATTCTGAAACCATTCTCAAAGAGCGAGTATGCCACAAACCTCATGGTTTTACCGAGATGATACAGGGCATACTTGCCTTCATCTTTCTTGACTTCAAGCAGATTGCTGACAGCCGTCTGAGTGAACTTCTCAATACGTCCGAAGTAGCGGAATTTCAGCTTTCCGGCCTCAAAACAGGCTTCAAGAAGTTCCTGTTCACCGGCCCAGAAAATCGTGCTACCTCCGGATGCTCCGAAAAACGGAACAAAATCAACAATCTCGTAGCAATCCTTGCCCTTGATCATCAAAACACCTCCGGCAATCAGAGCCTTTGCGGCACCGCCGATACTGATGACATCCCATTCCGGCAGTTCTCCGTAGTCTGTTGCCGACTTGGCAAACACCTTATACTCGTGGGTGTAGATGTTCTCGGTAACAAAGCACCAGCACAGATCTTTCCACTTGGCATGTAAGTCATCTACAGCCTTACGAAGCTCGCCTCCGGCTTGGCTGGGAGAATAAATCTTTCTTTGAATTTCTGCCACATAATAGGGAAGATCATTCTTACCGCAGAAAATGCGATAAGCAACGGAACTCTTTGCCAGCAAGTGCATTGTCTCGCCGTATGCGGCATAAATGCCACCGTCTTCGCCCTTGAAAACGTTGTAAAACAACGGCTCAAATTTTTCGGGCACTCCAAACTGTTTGAGACTTTCTCTGTCGAGTGTATACATAACTCTATAATTACTCACGCCTTGTCGTGAGGTTCTTAAATAAATACATTATAATTTCAATTCTGAAAACGATTTTAGACGAAAATTATCGAAAAAGCAAGAGAAAAAATCCTGTTGTTATTTTTTCGTGTTTTTAAGGGCAACAAAAAACAGACTGTTACTCGTTAAAGCCAAAATATAAAAACACAGCATGGCGGTATAAGGACTGGTTATATCCGCCAACATTCCGATTAAAACGGCGCAGAGTGAATAAAACAATGAGCCAAATAAGGAAATAATTGATAAAAGGGTGGCTCTTTCCTGTTCGTTACAATCGTTTTGAATAAGCGTATCTTCCGCCGGTTCTTTCAAACCGCTACAAAACGTAGAGATGATTTTGATAATCGGGCTCCAAACACTTGCCGCCAAAACAGAAATGATATTGCTGAAATTATCGCAACACACGCCAAACAGAATGGTAAACCTTAGTCCCCAACGTTTTGCCGCAAAAAATGACAGGTAATTGCCGAGACTATTGGCAAAATGCCCAATACTTCTGAATATCCCCAAACTCCACTCCGGTACAAATTGCTTGAAAAATACGGAATTGAAGTCAAAAGCGGCTTCGTTTAATCCGTAGTGCAAAGTTTCGGCCAAAGATATGGTTCTTAATCTTTTGTGTTTAAGGAGATATTTTAAGGACTTGAATATGTGCAAAAAGTTTGTTGTTTCGTTATTATACGATTTTTTTGTTTCCACAAGTCTTAATGTTATCACAAAGGCAATGACGGCAGGGATAATGGCGGCAATCATCACGGCACGCAGAGAGATAAAGACGAAAGCCATTCCGGCAAGAGAACCTATGGCTAAAGATAATTGCCCCAAAGATGTATTTTTAGAGATTTCCTTGTGATAATCCTGCTTTCTTTTTATTTGTACAAGGCTGTCGTAAAGCAAAGCATTATTATTTCCGCTCTCCAAAGCGTGGTATAACCCGTTCAAAACCGAAGCGATAACCAAGGTAAAATAATTGTGGGCAACCGCATAAAGAATAACGGAAAGAAGCATAGACGCGGCACCGGCACAACATACCCATTTTCTGCCCCATCTGTCCGAAAGGCATCCGGTGGGAATTTCCAAAAGTGTAATGGATATATTCTGAATGGCAAAAAGGCTCATTGCCGCGACAAGACTACCGCAAACTTGTGCAAAAAACAAAATCTTTATCGGATAAAAAAGGATAAAATTATCCCAGAAGCTATACCAATGCAGATATTTTACATTCTTTTCCATTTTTGCACTTTCTGTTTGTCTTTAGCCGACTTATATCATCCACTGCCTTATAATTCAACGAAATTTTACATATGGCAAACAAAAAAATCCCTCGCGGCGGTTAAGCGGCGGGGGATTTAATTTTACAGCATTTTTACAAAAGATAACTCGTCGGTGTCGGAGTCATAGTCCACTTGCGCCACGCAACAGTTCGGCAAGCCCAAACCATACGATTTAAGACCGGCCAACAATGATGACATCACGCCGCCGTGAGTTGAAATGCCGATGACGTTATGCGGTGACTGACGGGCAATTTTAAGCAAAGCCGCATTAACGCGGTCAAACACCTGATGTTTGCTCTCGGCATCGGCTCCCGGATATTTACTATCCCATGTCGTCGGTGTCGGATAGAGAACATCATGCATTAACTGCGGCCACTTTGCGCCGATTTCATCCATGGTGTATCCCTCGGCATCGCCAAAACAGCATTCGTGCAAATTATCCTCTATTTCAAGCGGCACCTTTAAGCACTCGTTGACAATTTCGGCAGTGCATTTTGCTCGCAAAAACGGCGAAGAATATATGGTTTTGATACCGTAATTTTTTATCTTTTGCCCGAGTTCAGCGGCTTGTTCCCGTCCGCGACCGTTTAAGTTCGGATTGGCGGATGTTCCTTGCCACACCTTTTTGGCGTTTAGTTCGGTTTCGCCGTGGCGAAAGATGTAGAAAACTTTTTTCATGACTATTGCCTTATAGTTTATTATATGCAAGCTATACCATTAAACATCCGGTGTTTCAATGATTTTCGCAATTAAACAACAAAAAATCCCTCGCGGCATGGTGGCGGTGGGGGATTTTTCGTTAAACAACACTAAATTACTTCTTGGTCGGCGGCGTGAATTCTTTCACGCTTAAGAACACCTTGTCCTTAATCAGCAACTCGGTCAGATGCTCCGGCGAGTTGAAAATGGTAACCGGCAGATTCTCAAGAACCGGCGGTATAGCCGAAGCATCATAGGAATCTTCCGAGAGATGGTTGATGGCATCCACAAAAACAGCATCTATCCACGTTCTTCTGTGGTGTAGCTGCCGTATCATATAGGCCATTAACTTCCATTGTTCATCACGCGGCACATCATGTTCAGCCAGTTGTGTAGTCGGCTCATACCCCAGAAAATACAGCAACGGAAATGCCGATTTGGGAACTGAGGAATGTATCTCGTTTGCTACATCTGGGTAATACTGATGTGAAATACTCCACTTAGTAAAAGGATTTGCTTCAATGTCAGCACGAAACTTTTCTACAGCCTTTTGCACCATTTCATCGTATTGTTGGCGATATTCTTTACCGACAGGGTGTACATAGTCGAACGGATTGCTGTCTATATAAACATCGGTATTCCATTCATCAACATAAACCCTTTGATAGCCTTTTCGCCCCCAACCAACGCCATAGACGCGTTCTACTGCCTCAAAAAATGAGTTGTAGACAGCCTCACTCAACTCGTAGGTAATACCATCACTGATAATCAAAATGACGGGCACTTCGTAAAGTTTACCGTCCTCTGCTTTTATCTTTCGCATAGGCACTAAATTTTAGAATAAATACATTATAATTTGATTTTGAGGATGATTTTAGACGAAACTTATCGAAAAAGCAAGCAAAATTTAAAAAATATCATTTAAAACTCGTTGAATATATTTTTAACCTCTTGACAAATTTTTTGGCTAATTGTATAATGACTATGTTTTACGAGTAATTATATTCTATAATGATGATTTACTATTATCTGATTAGGGCTTAGGCACTATAGGGTGATGTGACGGTATTTCAGAATTGGTTTTGATTATGTTCGGAGCAGATTGTCTGTCTAATGTCTGCTCAAACAGATGTTAAGTTTCCCCAGACAATCTTAATAACTTTTGCCTACGAGGAACTGGGCGAGCCTTTCAAATTTTTCATATTATGGCTACTACAAACAATTCAAAGTCATTTTTTGACTTATCGGTGACAACACAACTTTTTCTTTTGGTGGGTTTTCTGTGGAAAGTGCAGTTACTCCTGATCTTCAACCCTCTCACGCTGTTCGTGCTGAACATCTTCAAGCCCCGTTGGGCAAGGAGTATGGCTCATTCTGATGCTTTGTATGACAAGAAATCTCAGGAATTCTTTACCGAGCAGGCTAAGGAATGGCCGTGGCACTGGGCAAAGTGGTGGTACACTCGTGAGGAGCTGAAAGAGTTATCCGTAGAGAGACAGTTAGACTACTACTATGACGTAGATTGCTCTGCCAAAACCTTGGCGGCAATGTCCACTGAGGCCTCGCTTGCCGTTATTGACGACGGTATGGGCAACAATTTCGAGGGTTTCAAAAAGAACATCAACGAAATTAAAATGAGTCCTGAGTTGTTCCGAGCTTTTATCCAGAAGAGCATCCAAGAAGACGACATGTCTACGCTGAGCGATTATCTCAAGCGCGGCACCATTTCCAAAGAGTTGGTTGAGTGTTTGGCTGATGAAGCCAGAGACAGCACGGGAGGAATTTACAGCAACACTTGGTTGGCGTTGGTCTTCTACGACTACGTTGAGCGTTGCGGTCTTGGTCAAGAGATGCTCAAAAACCTTTTAGAGCGTCCGAGTTCCGCCAAATTCAAGGAAGAAGTTGAGAAGCGTCAGAACATCTACAGTCAGCGTGTGTTCACAAAGTCTCAGCGCGGCACCATGCAGACCGATGCTTGGTTGGCATTCTGCGAAACAACCAAGGAAATCTGCCCGCAGGCGCAGATGGAAATGGGACTTGAACAGTACCACGTCTTCCACAAGACCGGCCATACTCTCGATGCCGAGGCAATTTTGCACATCTTGAAACACAATTATTATAGTATGATCCCAAAGTTAATCTTTGAGTATGAGCCGAACTTCGGAATTGCCAATGACGACATCAAGGAATTGATTGAAAAGAAACCGGAGCTGAAGAATATCTTCAATGATGCCAATATCGCTCTGATTGAGAAAGATCTGGAACAGCGTATTTGTAACCGTGAGGAGTTGACCGAAGAGCAGATAAACAAAATGTTTGACTGTCCGAATGCCGGTCAATTGGTTATTGATTACATTGGTTTTTATCCGTTGCCACAAAAGTTTCACAAACGTATGTTGGAGTTGGAGAATGCCGACGGGGTTCTTGGATACTATCTTATGCAGAGTTGGTTTTCTGAAGATTATAAGCTTGATGCAGAAGTTTTTGAAGAATGCAAAAAGCGTGGCCTTCGTCTTGAACCGGATCCCGAATGGGACGATTAACCCTAGTCGAATTAAAAAAGCTGTCGGAATAAAATCCGGCAGCTTTTTTGCACTTTAAGGCAAAAAACTTTCAAAAAGGAAAACTGTTACAAGTACATCACTAAGTATAAACATGGAACAATACCGCAAAAGAAAAAATAAACGAATATTGTCATAACCGATTTAATTTACTTCAGTTTACAGTATCAATTCAGCAAAATTTTCGGCATTGCGATTTTTAAACACGCCGTTTTCATACCCTTGTATTGTTGGATTATCTGTGGCTAAATCCAAGCGTTTTAATGCTAATGCCACATATTTGCGCTCACGTTCAATCCCCAAAAAATGACGACCTAATTTTTTTGCCACAACTGCAGTAGTACCGGAACCTACAAACGGATCAAAAACCATATCTCCGGCATTACTTGAAGCTAAAATAAGTTTAGCTATTAATTTTTCCGGCTTTTGAGTAGGATGTTCTGTGTTTTCCGGCATAGACCAAAACGGTACCGTTATATCCGTCCAAATGTTCGAAGGAGCCGTATAACGAACCTTTTGCCCTGCTGTTTCCTGCCAATCTTTGGGGTTGCCGCTGACATCACGATATGGAGCCAAAACTTTACGCTGTACCTTTACCGCATCTAAATTAAAAGTAAAATTATCGGATTTAGTAAAATACCAAATATCTTCCAAGCAGTTTTTCCAATTATTAGCGGCAGCACGCCCTTTTTCCCGTTCCCACGAAATGCGGTTGCGCAAAATAAAATATTTAGATGCAACTTCCGGTATAACCAACGAACTTTGCCAATCGGAACAAATATAAATACTGGCATTCGGTTTTAATATGCGTACAGTTTTCGACAGCCATTTATCAAGCCATTTTTTATAAGTTTGCAAATCTGTCTGTTTGAATACGTTTTTACCGAAATTCTTAGTTAAATTATACGGAGGATCGACAACCATCAAATCGGCAAAATTATTCGGAATATAACGCAACGCATAAAACGTATCCTGCCACACAATTTGATTTTCTAAATCAGGGATTTCTCTAAACGGCGCAAATTTTACCGCGCGACGTGACAATGCAACTTCTTCCTGAAGTCTCAAGCTTATGGTTTTGTTTCGTGTTGTTTTTTTCTCAATCACACTTCTTCACCAAAACGATTGTTAATAAGTAAAATCAAATCATCAATGGCTTTCTGCGCCTCATTGCCGATGGCTTTTATCTTTATGGAACTGCCTTTAGAAGCAGCCAACATCATCAAGCTCAAAATAGAACTGCCATCAACCTCTACACCATCCTTTTCCACGGTAACTGCAACATCTGTATCGGCAATACATTTAACAAACGCCGCTGCGGCTCGCGCGTGCAAACCTTTTTGATTGCAAATAACAACTTTAGCTTCGGCCACACTCATTTAGATGTTCCGTTCAGCAGTTGTGAGGCAACATTGATATACTTTTTTCCGGCTTCTTGAGCGCAATCAGCGCAATCCGCAAGGCTCATATTTTTGCGAGCCTCGCCCAATTTAATCAGCATCGGTAAATTAACTCCGGCAATCACATCAAAATTGCCGTGGCTGATTGCCGACATAGCTAAATTGGACGGAGTTCCGCCGAACATATCGGTCAAAAGCAATACCCCTGCTCCCGAATCCACCGATTTTGCCTTGGTTAATATTTCCTGACGGCGAGCTTCCATATCATCATCCGGTCCGATGCAAACACAAGCAACTTTATCTTGTTTGCCTACCACATGCTCCATCGCCGACAAAAACTCAAGAGCTAAATTGCCGTGCGTTACGAATAACAGTCCGATCATTTTGAAATACCACCGGTCCAAGTCTTTATTGCGCCAAAAGATTTGAGTAATTCTTCTTTACTCTTGGCTCTGAATATTTCATCGGCACGTGTGCGACGACCATTCAAAACAATATCCTCAACATTTTCAACCGCTACTGCATAAACTCGGACTACGACATCTCCGTGTAATTCGCAAATCATCACCACTTCGGATTCTGCCAATACCCCTTTCGTTTCAGCATCGATATTGTCCAAAATAATCGAACGACGTTCATCACGTTTAAGCAATGCTGTTTTTTTGCCGTCAAACTGCAAAATCGGCTCTTGCGGTTCGCCATCACGCGCATCTATAAAAACAGCTAATTCGCCGTATTTATTTTCGATAATCTCAAAAAAATCTTGTTTTTCCATAAGTGTGTAATATTGATTTTCCATGTTTTATTCCTTAAAGAAGTTATTTAGTGTCTTCACTCTATCCTATTTTTTTTTTAAAGTAAATCGTAACTTTTGATTATCTCCCCACTTTATCGTTTTTCTTTAGCGATTCTCGTAGCAATTCTTTCATTTGTGCCGAATACGACTTATTGCTTTTGCCTTTTCCTGTAGTATCTGTCTGAGATTTTGAGCCTGATTTTTGCCGTTTGATTTCCGAAAGGCGCGCTGTTTGTCCTGATTTTTTCAAAATAAGCTCAGCGGTCTCGTTTTGGCTCATATTTTTATGACCGATCCTGCGGGCATCATCCATTTCCAGAGCATTTACCTTGCGATCTTTGCTTAATTCTTTAACTTTACGTACACCTTCGACAACTTCACCTTCGCTATGCTTAACAATCTTACCTTCTATTCCCATCTGTTTTGCAATGTTCTCGGCCAATGCTTCACGGCGCAACTTACTCGGATTATAAATTGCGTCTTTCATTTCATTCATAAAATCTTGCGTATTCATCTTATTCAAATTAGCCTTACGCAGAAGTGTATCTGCCTGCTCCAGTGCATTGTGCCGTCCAGCATTTTCCTGCTGACGCGTTATCTCGGTGGTTATATTCTGCATAACCTGCCGACGCTCGTCAATCTCCAAAGCATTAAGCAAAGAAGTATCGGAATTGGTGGAATCTTGTCGATTTATTTGCATACGGTGCAACTGATTAAGCGATCTAATAGCATCATGATCCATTAAATCATCATCTTCATCCTCGTCTTCATCATCAAGTTGGCGTACGCGGGTTTTTATTTTATTGATATTTTTCGGTAAACGATTTTTAGTATTTTTAGTCTTTTTTGCCTGATATTTTTCAGCTTCCAGCGCATCTATCCGTAAGGTTAAGCGTTCACTATCGTCAAAACCTTTTTTTATCCCCAGCAATTCCAACTCAGTGTCATCAAATTCCGTTAAATCATTATCTTTGTTTTTAGCTTCGTTGTCCGTAATCATTTATTTACCCTTCCGAGCCGATTTCATCGTGTATGTTATCATAAATGAGCCGTCATAGAAAAGCAGTGGAGAAACCGCAATGCTGACATTATCATCGCGCAGTAAATCAAATTTGCGTCCCTCGGTAATATTTGACACCATACTTTGCTTAAACGAATCCCAATCGTCTACGTTAGAAAAAAACAATTTTTGATAGGCTAAAATTTTATCTAGCTTCGGTTCGTCCTGCATTTTATCAAAATCCAAACCCCACAACTTCAAATAAGCGCGATTGTATGATTTCAGGCGCTGATTGGCTCCAAACATCAAAACCGAATCGCTGAGATTATCCAAAATAGTCTGTTGCATTGATGTCAGTTCATTCAAACGACGCATGGTCGCTAAACGATCGGAAACATCTTCAAACGCAAAAATAACACCATTGGGATGCGGAGTACGAAAGCGTCTGATGGCTCTTCCGTCCGGTAAATGCAACAAATCTTCACGAGTTTCCAATAAACCGCCGAATACTGACATTTCATCTTCTTTGTATGCTTTATAGTCAGGTACCGGCGGCAACATCTTCCGCTCTCGCACCGTTTCCAAAAATTGCAAATACGTAGGGTTTTTTTCCAAAAACTCGTTATCCAATCCCCATAAATCGCGGAATGCATTGTTATAGAAGAATAAATTACCTCTCCCGTCAAAAATAGCAAATGCCGTTCCGAGAGTACCCAAAATTTCCAGGTGGCTATTTTGATTAGCCTTAAAACTACGTTTAAGCTGTTCCAATTCGGTATTATCGGCTAAATAACCGACCGTACCGACTTTATCCAGCGTATCTCCCACAAAATACGGATTTTCCTGAATCTCATAGTTATAAAGCGCACCGCCGCGCACCATCTTAAAAGACTTTTTCTGTAGCTTTTTGCTCTTTTGTGCTTCAAGAGCAACCCTTTTTGCCACAACCTCACCGTTTACGTTACTTAGCTCAATCCCTTGATTTATTACTTCATTTTTATTATTTAACATACTGTATTCTACGTACTTTTTATTAACAGTAATCAAGTTAAGGCTTTCATCTCGCAGCCACAGCGGATAGTTAACACCATCCACCATATTTTCCAGTTCTTTAACATGATTCTGCGCCGTAGTAATTTCATCTTCCAATATATTTATCTTTTCAACCTGAGTTGAAACGTCACGGCACCATATAATATCGCAATATAAATTATTATCCGCTCCGTTTATTCTGCTACCATAAACACACACCGGACGTTGGTTGCCTTTCAGACGTAATACATCTTCGAACGCATGCCCCTCCTGTTGCAGTAAAGTTACGTATTTTTTTAAAATCCTTGCATCTTCTTTATAAAAAGAATCTGCAACTTCGGAAAATGATGCCGCCGTGCCGCTTTTGAGACCGAGTATCACAGCCATTCGGCGTGAACATTTTTCTACTATCCCCTTTTGCGCATCTTTTACCTTTTGATCCGGATAAACAAAACAAAAATATCCGTCTTTTGCCGAATAAAGAACTTCATTGCAACGTTCACGATCACGCTTTATAAAGTAAATCTTACGTTGATATTTTGCTATTTTGGTTTGCATTACGATAATCATACACACCATTACCGTTTCAACGATAATGCTGGCAATCATAATGTATTTAAGCAATTCCATATCCATTTGTATATCTTTACAAAAAAAAGTTTGCGCTTCAAACGATTTTATATTATATAAATCAATCAAAAGATATTTTAGCAAACATTTTTAATTTTTAAAGGTAAAAAAAAGAATGTACACATTAGCCTTTGATACAACCGCAAACGGATGCTCGGCAGCACTGCTGCATGATACTAAAATTACTGCAAAATTCAATGAAGAAATGGAATTCGGACAAGCGGAGGTTTTGATACCGCAAATACAGAAAATGTTGACAAGCGCGGGACTGAAATTTTCGCAAATTGACCTTTTGGGTGTATGCGTTGGTCCGGGCTCTTTTACCGGAGTCAGATCTTCGATTGCTGCCGCACGTGCGTTTGCTTTGTCCGCTCCGCATCTGTCAGTTACGGGGGTAACTGCTTTTGAAGCATATATCCATTCACTTGATATCAGCGAATTATCTTCATATAATGCCGTAATTATAGAAACAAAGCGCGATGACTTCTATTTTCAATTATATAACGGCAAATTAGAAAAGCTTTCCGACCCGACTGCTGCCGATTATGATGAAATTATCGACAAGTTAAAAGGAAAAACCGTTACGCTTATCGGCAATGGTGTCGAACGCTTTTTGGATAAGCCGAGCGGATTAGTTTTGCACGCCATTCGCATGGACAGATGTGTAGCTGTTTCCGATATTGCAGCATGTGCCATCCAAAAATATAACGCCAAAAAATTGAACTATCCCAAACCGCTCTATTTAAGAGCCCCCGATGTTTGTGTAAAATCATAAAAATTATCTGGCTATCTGTAAAATATGAGTGTATTAATGTTATAAATTTTCAAATCAATTATATTTTAAAGTGAGGATAAAGTGACAAGATCGGAATTAATTGAAAAGATTGCGGCAAAAATGCCTAATTTAACATTGAAAGACATTGAAAGCATTGTCAGCGTTGTTTTTGAAAAGCTTACAAATGCGTTGGCTAACGGCGACAGAGTGGAAATTCGTGGTTTCGGAGCTTTTTCGATTCGTACCCGTAATCCGCGTATTGCCATAAACCCGAAGAACAAAACAATGGTTGAAGTTCCATCAAAAAATATTGTTCATTTCAAAACAGGTAAAGAATTACATTCACGTCTTAACGCGTAAATTTAATTTGATTATATGAGGAGAGCATCATGAAGTTTCTTCATTATCTTGTTATATTACCGTTATTCGGTGTTGCTCTATGGGCAATTTTCGGTGCGGAAACAGTTACTGAAACTAATGGAATTAGATTTCCATTCGGACCAGAAGATGGATTTAAAACGCAATATGTTTTAACGGTTTTTTTAATTTTCGGATATTTTACGGGGCGAATCGGTGCATGGTTCGGTTATTCGCCGTTACGTCGTGATTTACGTGTGCAAAAAAAGACAAACAAAGCTCTCAACAAGGAACAAATAAAATTAAACGAAACAGTCACCGGCTTAAAGCAGGATATCATAGGTATGCAGGCAAAAGTGCAGCAAACCCCGAATACCAATAAAGAAATCAAACATTGGTGGGAAATTTTTAAAAAACCGAGCAAGAAAGGAAATTCGTAAATGAATTGGCTTACTGACATTGTTCGCCCAAAAATACAAAAGACAACTCCGAAAGAAATTGCCGATAATCTTTGGGTGCGCTGTCCAAACTGTAATCAGATGCTATTTTCTAAGGAATTGAAAGAATCTTTTTATGTATGCACTTCTTGCGGACATCATTTGAGACTTTATGTCGAAAAAAGGTTCAGATTATTGTTTGATAATGACAAGTATACTCAAATAAATCTTCCTCCGATTTGTGATGATCCGCTTAAATTTAAGGATATCCAAAAGTATACCGATCGGCTTAAAGCTAACCGAAAAAAAACCGGAGAAAACGATGCAATTCAAGTCGCACGCGGAAAAATCGGTGGTATCAGTTGTGTAGTTGCCGCCATTGACTTTTCGTTTATGGGGGGGTCTATGGGATTGGCCGTCGGCGAAGGTATTGTTGCAGCGGCTCATATTGCGCTCAAAAACAGAGAACCGTTTATTACTATCTCTGCATCGGGTGGAGCGCGAATGCAGGAAGGTATGCTTTCTTTGATGCAAATGGCTCGCACTACCGCTGCAGTAAATGAATTAAAAGAAGCCGGCATTCCGTATATTTCAATTTTAACTGATCCGACGACAGGCGGCGTTTCGGCCTCATTTGCCATGCTCGGTGATATTAATATGGCTGAAAAGGGATGTCTCATCGGCTTTGCCGGTCCGCGAGTTATAGAGCAAACAATTCATGAAAAATTACCGGAAGGTTTTCAACGTGCCGAATACTTGTTAGCGCACGGGATGGTTGATATGGTGGTCGAACGCTCGCAGATGAAATCGGAGCTAATTAAGGTTCTCAAAGTTTTGACCGCACACCTTAAAGGAAAATAATCCGTTTTTAATTATGTCAAAAAAGGACACTCTATTAAAGAAAAAAACACCGACAGCAATGTCGATATTTTTTGTTGACAGAAAATAAAAGAAGAGTTAAATTACAGGAAAATGAATTAATTTACATATATTTATGCAACAGACTTATTATGAAAAATGCGGTCTTATGCTTGTTCAATATGAGCGAAAATCGCGCCTTTACAGGGTAGAAAAATCTGATGATAATACGCTTAAACTCTTACCTATGCGATATTTGTCTGCCGATCACACTGATATCAAGGTATATCCGCAGCAGAACATAATCGTAACTTCTCATATTATTTATACGCTGGATGAGCAAACAATCATCTCGCGTTTGGGGGCTGAAGTTCAGGTATACAGCTTTGGAAGTTCTGCAATCATTGTTTTGGATTATAAGCAAGATTGTAACGTCAGATACTATGTTGTTTGGTGGAACGGAAAGCGAAAATATGCTTTTGCTTTCGGAAATCGTCTGATGCTCACAAAAAAATATTTAGCTCTCTATATTTGCAGAGATAAATATTGGAATGTATATACCATTGGCGGGGCTCTGATATTGGAAACAGAATGTAGTGATGATCACAACATAGAAATATGTGGTGATTTTATGATTGTCCACTCCGTAGGTAATCATACACTTTATTCTTTAAAACAGTATCACAGATATACGATACAAGGAGCCACACTGTTTGAAAAAAAGCAGCTCATATTGTGCAGTAAAAATCATGATTTTGCCATTTGCAGCGATCTAAGAGGAGTTATTCAGAGCTATTATCGCGGTACTTATTCCGCTTTTGAACGAGCCGACAACATTCAGATTTTTGATACAGCGGCAATTTTTTGTTTGAAACGCGGCAATAAATTCATGTTGTATCGGTATAACGGGCAACCGTTCGGAGAAGATTTACGACTGCATACAGTTGATTTTGTTTCTTACAGTGAAGAGCAGAAAGAACTCTTGCTCGGAATTGGCGACAAATATCATTTACTTAAATTCTAATCATGAAAAAGCCGCGAACTTAATCTGTTTGCGGTTTTTTTATAATTGACTAAGGTAAAAACACCGTCTGATTGAATACATTTTCCAAAAAGAACAAACATATAAAGCATATCAACATAGCCATCAACGGTGCAGTTATCCATCCTGCAACAATTTTTCCGATGATACCCCAATTAAGTCCCCGTCCGCCTTTGATTAAACCGATACCAATAACTGCGCCGATAACCGCCTGAGTACTGGAAACCGGCACCAAAGGAATTGTTGGCAAAGAAGATGCTGCCAACCAATCATGCAGGCTTACTGATGAAAACAACAACAATACAACCGATTGTGATAAGACAATAATAAGCGCCACCGCCGGCGACATTCGCATTAAGCCGTTTCCGACCGTTTTTATAACTTTATGAGAATAAGTCCAAACTCCAGTGCAAATTGCAATTGCACCCAATAAACATGAAACTCCACCGGCTTACGCCGGTGGTATCATTTTAGGTCAAGCCAAGCTTGTCCTAAATCTTCGCGTCCCTGATATTCTATATAGCGTTGTATCACTGCCTCATTAACCCCTACGGTACTGACAAAATACC
>JAFSWL010000044.1 GCA_017444525.1 Alphaproteobacteria bacterium | reverse complement strand
TCGAGGTGCACTGTGTGTCGCCTCGTCAAGGGATCTTATCTTTGCGCAGCGCTATATTTTATGTGGTTCGAAAGTGGCACTTGCGTGCCAAAAGTCGTGATATCTTGACGCACGAATGCGCTGTACCGTGCGCGGTATGACTATATTGATAAAATGTATTTTTAATAGTGCATAACTCTGATTTTATCTCTTGAGTTGCAAAGTAAAACGATTTAATATACCAACAAACAGTAGCTTTTAACACATTTTAAACTTTATTGTTTATAATTATGACAGAATCTGTGTATCTGACACGTATATTTTTATTAAAGCATTTGATTTTCCGTATGGAGGAGGAAAAGGACTATGAACTATACACGCACCGCTTTAGGTTTACTTTCTGCACAATATCGCAGTGTTTTGAAAAAATGTTTTCTGATTAATTTGGGTTTATTTGCCTTGGAAGCCGTGACGGCAACTCCGGCAAGTGCCGATATTCATGATTACGACGGCACATATACCGGGCGCGCGGCTGCTCCTCTACAAAATCCGTTATATTATAAATGGCAATATGATGATATTTTCAATATTTATAAACTTGTCACGGTTGCAGAATCAACTGAGGCAAATATTATGACAGAAAGAACTGAAGAACGTGTGTGGAGTGACAACGAAATTCCGGGGTTTGATCCGGAAACAGGAATATTGGCAAATGTAGTTTATAGCAACATAATAAATACCGCAACAACTTTTCCTATGGGTCAATATCCAGATTTAAAAGAAGTTGATGCTGTTTATGTCGGCAACAATATTGATAATGTCAGAGGAGAGCATGATTATTATCCGGTAGCCGCTGCCCTATCCAATAATAAAACAATAGATAAAATCGGCGGAAAATTCATCGGAAATACGGTCATAACATCTTCAAACATAGTTGTGGGAAATGCTTATCTTGAAAGTGCAGCGTACGGCGGAGCAATCTTCAATTCATCTGCCAACATTTACAGCGCAATACACTTTGCCACTCCGGACGGTGCCGGTGTTATAAATGAAATATCAGGAGATTTTGTTGGTAACGGCGTAACCATAACCGCACCGAGCGGAAACACTCCGGTTGTCTATATGGATTGGCATTATGATCCAAACTGGGATTATGGTTATCCACCATATAATGGTTGGGTTGATAATTATCGCGCATGGTTCCCTGAAGGCGGTTTTGGCGGAGCAATCGCCAATGCCTACGGTCTTATCAATTCCATTAATAATGCCAAATTCGAAAATAACTATGCGATTTCTACGGCAACATCTGACGGCGGAGTAACCGGCGATGTCGGCGGCGCCGCTATTTTTAATGTTTCATACATATATTGGTGGCGCGGACACGGCTATCAAAACATAGCTTCACAAATCGGCAATATAACCGCTGACTTTACGGAGAACGTAGCCTATACCGCTTATGGTAATGTTATAGGTGGCACAATTCTAAATATGGCAGGTAAGGGCACGGCAACCATCGGCAACATTAATGGTAATTTCAGCAAAAACAGTGCTATTTCTCAAAACGGAGATATTTACGGTGGTGTCATCGGTAATATGTTAGTCGATAACAGCGCTGTCATCACTATCGCTTCCATCAGCGGCACTTTTGATAAAAATACCGGTTCGGCAACAAATGTTTACGGCGGTGTAATCTATAACGAAGGTGAAATTACCAACGGGATTAAAAACTCGACCTTTACCGACAATACTTTTACCGCGAGCGGCGAAGGTTTTGGTGCGGCGATTTATACTGACCAAGATTTAACCATTGCCGCCGATAACGGCACAACCCTGTTCAAAGGCAATAAAATCAACGATGTTGCCAATGCCATTTATATGGATAATGCCGATTTGACAATCTCGGCTACCAACAGCGGTACAGCCACTTTCTATGATACCATTGACGGCGAAAACGCTGCGGTTGCCATTACCGGTGATGCGACAGGTACGGTACAGCTTTATAACGATATCAGCAACAGTGATGTCACGGTGGAAAAAGTTACTTTGGAAACTACCGACGGCACGTTGCACGATTATTCACTCAAGTCTTTGACTTCCAATGCCGACTCCAAGTGGAAAATCGATATTAACACCAAAGATAAAAAGGCAGATACATTTGCCACCGACGCAAGTGCGACCACAGCTTCGAGCGGCACGGTGACATTGAACGAAATCAATTATGTCGATAGCGCAAAATCCGATATTACTGACGATTTCAAAGTACAAGTGCTCAAAACGCAGGGCACGACTGATGCGGCCGATTTGCAACTGGCTTTAAGCGACGACTTAACCGAAAAGTTTGTAATCGACGAAAAAGAAGAAACCGTGGTTGATGAAGTTACCGCCAACACCAAATGGTCGGACGAATTCAATAAAAAAGTAGTTACCACCAAAACCGAGGGGCAATTCGGCTTGGCTACCACCGATACCTTAAACGATTCCATCGGTGTAACGATTTCTACCGATACTACGGAAGATGAAGAAAAACTCGGTGATACACTGGCACTCGTCAATCAGGCGAAATTAGATGATAAAAACTTTATTGCCGATACTGCCGATGAAGTTTATAAAGCAGAAGACGATTCCGGCACAACCTACGGCAATTTGACGATTAAGGGTGTGGCTGACGGTGCTCAAAAATCAACGATTGATTTGAACGGACACAACGGGTTTGTAATTGCCGATGGTGCCAGCGTTACGTTGCAAGATGCGGCGCTGACCGACAGTCAAGGTAAATCACCGATTGATGTTGCCGCCGGCGGAAAAATGAGTCTGCAAAATGCCGATGTCAGTAATGTTAACCTCAATGTTGACGGAACACTTGAGGCAGCAAATAATAAAGTTATGGCTAAAAAAGCCGTATTCGGAAAAGGCTCGACGCTTAAGCTTGATGTAAACAGCATCAGCGGAGATTACGGTGCAATTAAGGCCGACAGCTTTGATATTGCCGACGGAGCAAAGATTGATATTACATTCGGGCAAAATCCGCTGGACGGTAAAAAATTCGGCGAGGTGGCCTTGCTCAGCTTGAGTGACGGCTCGGATATCAATAACAACAACTTCAGTGATGAGTTCCATAACAATATGTACGGCTTTGCCCGCAAGTCCGATAAATCCGGTATTTACGGAGTATATCAAACCAAAACCGCGCGTGAAATTTCCGAAGAAAACGGCGGCAGCGGAAACAATCAGGACGCGGCAGGAGCATGGGTTGACGGTCCGTCGCACGGTAATCCGATAGCGCAAGGAATTGCCGATGATTTGGCGCGTTTGGCGCAAACCAACGGTGTGGAATTCAATAAGGTTTTGACGGCTTTAGCACCGAATGATGACGGTATGGGACAATCTGCTTTGATAGACTTAACTGACAGATTATTGCTGACAGTTGATAATCACCTGATTAAGTCTTTTATGAACGGTGGATTATCTTCAGGCGACGGCTATCCGGATTTGAGCGATGTTAAAACTTGGGTAAAAACATATTACGCCAAGTCAAAAATGCAAAATCACGGTGACACCTACGGCTATGATGCCGATGATCGCGGATTTATTGCCGGTGTTGATAAAAAGATTGCCTCCGCAACCAAAGTCGGTATCGGTATGCAATTTGACGACACCGACGTAAACGCTTTCCGACGCGATGTAAATATTCAAACGCTGCAAGGATATATTTACGGCGAGTACCGCCCGAGCAACTGGTTTATTAACGGTGTTTTGAGCTATGGTCATACCGATTTCGATGAGGATAAGCGCGTTCTCGGACGCAATATCAGTGCGCATTACAGTGCCGATATATATAGTGTTCAAGGTCTGACCGGATATACATTTAAATACCTTACCCCTGAGTTAGGTGCAAGATATTACAAAATAAAACGCCACGCCTATGTTGATGAGGCAATGCAAAGCGTTTCCGGCAACGATATGGATTTGCTGCGGGCTACATTGGGAGTGAAAGCGGAAACATCTTATAGCAGTTTCAAGCCGCACGCTTATGCAGGTATTATGTATGATGTTATCAGCGATAAAGATAATGCCTTTGTCAGTTTGCCGAATGGTACCAGCTATACCGTTGACGGCAAGAGTATGCCGCGTTTCGGTGTTGAAATCGGTATCGGCTCTTCTGTTGTGTTAACTGACCACTTGGAATTAGGTGTAGGTTATGAGGCTAAATTCCGCAAGCATTATCAGGATCACAGCGGTTGGCTTGACTTTAAATATGCGTTTTAATTTTGCGAATTAAAAAAAAATTAAAAAATCGTTATTTTTAGGTTGACAGAGATAAAAACTTATGTATATTACAAGCCATTGCTTTATATTTAAAATTAAAGGAAAAGGATATGTACGCAGTAATTAAAACAGGCGGTAAACAGTATAATGTCACAACCGGTGACGTTGTAAAGATTGAAAAAATCGCCGGTGAAGAAGGAAAAGAAGTTGTTTTCAACGAAGTTTTGGCGCTCGATTCCACAATCGGCACTCCGCTCGTTAAGGGTGCAAGCGTTAAGGCTTTGGTCGTAAAACAAGCAAAAGACAAAAAAGTTATTGTTTTCAAAAAGAAAAGAAGACAGAACTATCGTCGTAAAAACGGTCACAGACAAAATATCACGATTGTTAAAATCACGGATATTTTAGGTTAATTTATAGGGAGAAAACGTTATGGCACATAAGAAATCAGGTGGTAGCTCCAGTAACGGCCGCGATTCCGAAGGTCGTCGTTTGGGTGTTAAAAAGTTCGGCGGCGAAGCTGTAATCCCTGGCAACATAATCATTCGTCAACGCGGTACCAAGTATCATCCGGGGCAGAATGTAGGTTTGGGTAAGGATCACACAATTTTTGCTACTTCCGAAGGCAAGGTTGAATTCAAAACCAAAGCCAACGACAAGGTTTATGTTTCCGTCGTTACCGAATAGTTTTTGAAGCGATTGAATATAAGGGGCGTAATGCCCCTTTATTTGTACTTTGAGGTAAAAAATGAAGTTTCTGGATCAGGCAAAAATATATATTAAGGCCGGCGACGGCGGGAAAGGCTGTGTTGCTTTCCGCCGCGAAAAGTTTATTGAGTTCGGCGGTCCTAACGGCGGTGACGGCGGTGACGGCGGCAGTGTATATTTTGAAGCTGTTGAGAATCTCAATACGCTGATAGATTTCCGTTATCAGCAGCACTTCAAAGCACAAAAAGGTCAGCAAGGTATGGGCTCGGAAATGACTGGATATAAGGGTGAAGACCTGATTATCAAAGTTCCGGTCGGCACCGAAATTGTAGCCGAAGACGGTACAACCGTTTTGAAAGATATGGTTGTTGCCGGCGAAAGATTTTTGATTGCAAAAGGCGGCAAAGGCGGTTTGGGCAACACTCGTTTTAAAACTTCGACCAATCAGGCTCCGCGCTATGCAGGTCCGGGAACGCCGGGGGAAGAAATTTGGGTTTGGCTCAGACTTAAAATTATTGCCGATGTCGGGCTTATTGGGTTGCCGAATGCCGGAAAATCCACGTTTTTATCGGCAGTTACCGCGGCTCGTCCGAAAATTGCCTCCTACCCGTTTACAACTTTACATCCGCATTTGGGTGTAGCATGGTGCGGAGGCAAAGAGATGGTGCTGGCCGATATTCCGGGACTGATTGAAGGTGCACACGACGGTGTCGGCTTGGGTGACAGATTTTTAAAACACATTGAGCGTTGCTCGGTGTTTTTGCACCTTTTGGATGCCACCGCGGAAAATGTGGCGGCCGATTACAAAACCATTCGCAAAGAGCTTGAACTTTATAACGATAAGCTGAAAAACACACCGGAAGTGGTGGCACTCAATAAATGCGATGCTCTTACCGAAGAAGAAATTGCCGATAAATTAAAAGCGTTGAAAAAAGTTTGCAAAAATAAAATATTCACGATTTCAGCAGTTGCACACAATAATCTGGAACCTTGTCTGCAAGCCGTAGATGCACTGATTGCGCGCGGTAATCGCGGCAAAAAAGAATCCGCAACAGAGGCTGAAACAATAGTAGAAAAAAAAACATGGTCGCCACTGGGATGATTAAGGAGGATGAAAAGTGACAAACCAAAAAGAAAATAATGCGATTTTAAAAATCATTACCGACTCACTTGAAGATATGAAAGCCGAAGATATTGTAATCATCGACTTGGAAGGAAAAACATCGATTGCCAGTTATATGGTGGTGGCAAGCGGTAACTCGAATCGACACGTTGCCTCTATTGCGCAAAAAATCGAGGAAAATCTGAAAGCTGCCGGACATAAAAGCACTTCGGAAGGCGAAGAAAAAGCCGATTGGGTGCTGATTGATGCTTTTGACGTGATTGTGCACATTTTCCGTCCGGAAGTACGCGAGTTTTATAATCTTGAAAAAATGTGGCAATCAATTGCTAATTTAAGAGAAAAATAAACTGATGAAAGTCACGATTATTGCCATCGGAAAATGCAAAAAAAATGCGCCTGAAGCGGCAATTATTGCCGAATACATCAAACGTTCCGGCTGGGATATCGTGATTAAAGAACAAGATAATTCCAATCAAGAAGATGAGGCTAAGTTCTTGCAAAATTCCATACCGCACGGAGCCAAAGTGATTGTTTTGGATGAACGCGGGGTTAATATTTCCAGCATGGATTTGGCTCAAAAAGTCGAAAACTGGCTCAATGACGGATACTCGGAAATTTGTTTTTTAATCGGCGGTGCCGACGGACATTTGCCATCCACTCGCGACAAAGCCGATTTAATTCTCTCATTCGGCAAACTCACTCTACCCCATATTTTAATGCGGGCGGTTTTATGTGAGCAAATATATCGTATCCAGACCATAATCAATCACCATCCGTACCACCGCGAATAGCATAATACAATACGGCATAAATTATACCCGTTATCCACAAACCGAAAAAGATTTTTGTATCCAAAATAGCTGTATCGTTTATAACAAATTTCGACATTAAAATTTCTCTTAAAAAACGAAGGCGGAAAATGGAAAAACCTGATATATCGAAATTACCGCAAAATATTGAAGCCGAACAAGCGGTACTCGGCGCATTGCTGGCTAATAATAAGTTTTATGAAAAAATCGGTGATATTTTGAAACCGGAACATTTTGCTGATACCACGCATCGCAAAATATTTCAGGCTATTTCAAAACTGTTGGCCCGCGAACGCACTGCCGATATTATTACGCTCAGAAACTATTTTGAGCAAGAAGGTACGCTTGAACAGGTAGGCGGTTTTCCGTATTTGGTTAAACTTGCCGAAAGTGCTTCGCCGCTGATAAATGTTGAACACTATGCTCAGTTTATATATGATCGTTATCTGCGCCGCGAACTTATCAATACCGGTTATGAAATCATCAGTAGCGCAATGGAAGAAAATTTGGAGGTTTCGGCTACTGATCAAATTAGCGAGGCAGAAAAATCTCTTTATAATTTGGCTGATCAAGGCGATGCCAAGGGCGGTTTTATTGATTTTGGTGCTGCTCTCACATCTTCTGTTAAAACCATAGAGAAAGCCTATCAAAAAGGCGGTAAGATTTCCGGTGTTCCGACTAAATTAAATCAGCTTGACTACAAGATCGGCGGTTTAAATGACTCGGATCTGATTATTCTGGCAGGTCGTCCGGCCATGGGTAAAACCGCTTTGGCAACTAATATTGCCTACAATGTTGCCGATTTTTTTGCCAATGATAAGAATACTCCTCCGGATAAACGCGGCGTTGCATTTTTTTCGCTTGAAATGTCGGCCGATGAATTAGCAGCGCGCATTCTATCCAGTACTATTCAAATTTCCAGTCATAAAATGCGTGTCGGTGATTTGAACGAAGCAGAAATGATGCGAATCGCCGGTGCCACTCATGAACTTGCCAATATTCCACTTTATATCGATGATACACCGGGAGTCAGTATAAACGCCATTCGTTCACGTGCCCGTCGTTTGAAACGCACCAAAGGATTGGGGCTCATTGTTATTGACTATATTCAACTAATCGGCGGCACCGGTGACAAAAAAAGCGAAGGAAATCGTGTGCAGGAAGTTTCGGAAATATCCCGTGGTTTGAAGATTTTGGCCAAAGAGTTGAAAATTCCGGTAATTGCCCTATCGCAACTTAATCGTAGTGTCGAATCGCGTGAGGATAAGCAGCCGCAAATGTCCGACTTGCGTGAATCCGGTTCCATTGAGCAAGATGCCGATATTGTAATGTTTGTGTTCCGCGAAAATTATTACATTCACAATTCCGAACCAAAACGCTCGGAAAACGAATCGGAAGAAGCATTTAATAAAAAGCATGCAGAATGGGAAATCCGCGATCGCAATACCGCACATCAGGCAGAAGTGATTATCGGCAAACAACGCCACGGTCCAACCGGTTCGGTAAAGCTTGGTTGGGACGGTGAATACACTTTATTCCGTAACTTTGCCGAAGACGAAAGACTGCCGGAACAGCATGGATAAAAATACCTTAAATAAAATATCTTCCGCTGAATGGGAAGCTATTTGCGATAATTGCGGCAAATGCTGTATGATTACGCTTGAAGATGAAGATACAGGAGATATGTATCATACCAATGTTTTATGCCGGTATTTTGATATGCAGCAATGCCGCTGCAGTGTTTATGATAAGCGGTGCGAACTGGTACCAAACTGTCTCAAACTGACGCCGGAAAATGTTGATAAATTGCCGTTTATGCCGAAAACCTGTGCCTACCGCAAGTTGTTTGATAAAAGCTATAAGGAGCAACCGCTCATGCCACTGCAAGGACGTGCCGTATCCGAACTTGAAGTCAAGGAGGAAGAACTGGAAGACCATATCGTCGATTGGGAGGACTTATGAAAAAGCAACCATGTATTTATATTTTAGCGAGCAAAAAAACGGAACACTATACACGGGAGTGACTTCGGACTTAGTTAAGCGCGTCTATGAGCATAAACAGGAAATTTTCAGCGGTTTTACCAAGAGATATAATATAAAAATGCTTGTTTATTATGAGATCTATGAAGATATGACACAGGCAATCAAGAGAGAAAAGACCTTAAAAGGATGGCTCAGAAAGCGTAAGATAGAACTGATTGAAAAAAATAATAAAAACTGGGATGATTTATATGACAGCTTATTATAGGGACAAAGCCTTTACCGTCATTCTGAGCGTAGCTGAGGCGAAGCGAAGAATCCATTTTATCCTTCGGGACAAAGCAGCGCTTCCTGCGTTGCTGGATCCTTCGGCATTGCCTCAGGATGACGAGAAATTTGGGAGGATTTATGAGTAAAGATTATACCATAGACGAATCATATGACCCGCAAACGCGCGTCGATGAATTTCAAAAGCTGGAGCCGGAATTTTGGAAGCATAAAAAACTTGAAGAAATGAGTAAAGCCGAATGGGAAGCGCTATGCGACGGCTGCGGCAAGTGTTGTCTAAACAAGTTAGAAATCAAAGGCAAAATTCATTTTACCAATACATATTGCCGCTTTTTGGATTGCAAAAGCTGTTTGTGTAAAATTTATGAGCACAGGTTTGAAGCTGTACCGGATTGTCGCGACATCAATCTCGAGGCGGTGCGCGAAAAGCCGCGTTGGCTACCGAAAACTTGTGCTTATTGGCTACTAGACAACGGTTACGGCTTACCGGAATGGCATCCGCTTATTACAGGTAAAGCCTCAAGCGTAGCCGAATCGGGAAATTCCCTTAGCGGTCGCGAATTGATAAACGAAACAAAGGTAAAGGATTATGAAGATTACATTGTTGACTGGCAAGACCTTTGATATTGCCGAGGCCGTCGGTATGGATATAAAAGTAGTGCAATCCCGCTCAGGTCGCAAGCTGACGCTGAAAATAGATGAAAAGCAAAGAATACCGGTGCTTTCCGTACCGCGTTTTTGCTCACGCAAGCAAGCTATAAATTTTGTAACCGAACACACTGATTGGATTATAAATTCCCTCAACAAACTGCCAGAAATAAAATATTTTGCCGATGGTGAAACCATATCGTTATTTGGGAAGAATGTTGCCATTGAACATCATCCCGAAGCCAGACGCGGAGTTTGGCTTGAAGGCGATAAACTTTGCGTTTCGGGAGAAACAGAATTTATCCACCGCCGAGTTCATGATTATATTAAAAAACGGGCACAAGAAGAATTTTATGAACGCTCCAAAAATTTAGCCGATAAACTAGGATGTAAACTTACCGGTGTCAGTATAAAAGACACAGCTTCGCGCTGGGGAAGTTGTTCCTCCCTAAAACATATCAATTACAGTTGGCGGATTGCACTGGCTCCCGATTTTGTGATTGATTATCTGATGGCGCATGAAGTGTCGCACCTCAAGCATCCGGACCATTCCGACGCTTTTTGGGCCTGTGTTGCCTCGCTATGTCCTGAATGGAGCCGCGGCCGTATTTGGCTCAAGCGTTACGGCAAAACTTTGTATGCCTACAAATAATGTTACAAATATGTAATTTTTTGTGTATCACCGGTTGTAACACCTCTTAAACCATAGGTTTTGCGCAAAAAGTGCATTTTATACATGATAATATGTTAATGAATCGTCAACAAGCCTGCGAATTGTTTAAGAAAAATATCTTGACATAGCTTTTTTATCGTCCTAAAGTATGGCTGTTACAATACGAAAGTATATTGTTGTTCAACAAGTAATGAAGGAATTTAATATGAAAAAAATTTTGTTATTAGCTGGTGTTGCCTGCTTGTTAAGCGCTAATGCAGACGCAAAAGTTAACCAGTATGTTTCTGGCAAATTATCTTATGACTTTAACAAAGTAAAAATTAAAGATCATAGCTATGAAGATGCAGCTATTGCCCGCTGGAAAGCAAATAAAGAATTGTTTGGAACTCACGTAGCTTACGGTGTTCGTGCCGGTTATGTTCGTGGCGAAGTTGAATTAAACAACTCTCGTGACATTAAACGTAATTGGTTGACAACTACTGCTGACAACGGGGATGAAGCCGAAATTGAGCATTTCAGACTCTATAAGCACTCCTTTATGGCAAATGCTTATTTTGATTATTTGACTTGCACACCTTGGACTCCGTATATCGGTGCCGGTATTGGTCTTGCTCACTTGAAGGCTGATTTCGGTGAACAAGCTAAGTCGGTTAACAACTTTGCTTGGCAAGTTATGGCAGGTATCGCTTATGACATAACCTCTAACTGGACTTTGGATGCCGGTTACCGTTATGCTGATTTAGGTCGCATCCGTAAAAACTGGGGTGATTCTGTAACAAAAGTTACTGCTCGCGACCACGAAATTATGTTTGGTGCTAGATACAACTTCTAATTCCGAATATATGAAAGTTAAAAAGCGGTGCCTTATTCGGGCATCGTTTTTTTTATCCAAATGTTACAAACACGTAATGTTTTGTGTGTTGCAACTAAGCCGAAAATGCGCTAAATTGCAACACAGTGATAACTTTTATGAAGGAAAATGAAACAATGACAAATAAACCTAGCGAACCGATTTATCTTTTTGACTGTGCCACCACTCAAAAAAAAATCGGTCAAGAAAAATTTTTGGAAGCTTTTAAGAATATTTTAAATCACGGCGCTTATTGCCAAGGTCCGGAAACTAAAGAACTGGATACAAAACTTGCTGAATATGCCGGTGTGAAATATTGCTCTACCTGCGGTTCCGGCACAGATGCCCTGACTTTAGGTTTAATGGCGTGGGATGTTAAACCTGGTGATGCCGTGTTTGTATCTTCGTTTACGTTTGTTGCTTCGGCCGAAGCTCCGGTTCTGCTCGGTGCTACACCGATTTTTGTAGACTCCGATCCGAACACTTATAATATGGACACTGAAGACCTGAAACGCGCCATTGCACAGGTTAAAGCCGAAGGTAAGCTGAACTTAAAAGCCGTTATTGCGGTAGATATTTTCGGTTCTCCGTGCAATTACGATGAAATTATGAAAATCGCTCATGAAAACGGTATGAAAGTTATGTCTGATTCCTGCCAAAGTTTCGGTTCGGTATATCATGGACACAATGCCGGTTCGATTGCCGATATGAGCGCTACTTCGTTTTACCCGACCAAGCCGCTCGGCGGCTATGGCGACGGCGGTGCGGTTTTCTGCAATTCCAATGAAGAAAATGAATTGGTTAAATCCTGCCGCGTTCACGGTATGAGTCCGGAAGATCACTACGATAACGTGCGTCTGGGAATGACCGGCCGTATGAACTCATTTCAAGGTGCAGTTTTGCTGTTGAAATTGACACAGCTCAAGCAAGAACTCGAGAACAGATATCGTGTGGCTTCGCGCTATGATAACGAACTCAGCAGCTATTTCGGCAAGCAAAAAATCTTGGATAACTGCCGCTCAGCGTATGCACTTTACACCATTCATTGCGAAGACCGCGACGAATTGATGACATATCTCAAAGCAAACGGTATTCCGTGCGGTGCATATTATCCGCGTCCGGTAAATACGCAAACCGCTTATGCCAAGTGGAACACCCGTTCTTTACCGGTTTGCGAAAAACTTTCCAAGACGGTATGCAGCATTCCGATGACACCGTATTTGACGGACGAACAGCTTGATTATATCATCGAAAAGATGAATGAGTTTGCAGCACAAAAAATGAATAAAGCCGCATAATTTACGAATCGTTTTAACCTTAGACAGCCGGTAGCAATATCGGCTGTTTTTTTGTAACAAAAATTTAATGCAAAAAGTGTAAGATTATGGTATAATTGTAGGAAAAAGATAGGAGTCAAAATATGGCTGGCAACGATAAACTGATTACCAATGGAGAGAGTGTCTTGGAAAAAGCTGTAGATTTGCAACAAAAATACGGCTTTGATGTGGTGTATGACCCGAAATCTGATACATACAAATTGAATCAAGGTAAAAATGACCTGATTTTAAGCGAACGCGAAATTGATTTTGATACATGGAATGACTCTCACCTTGATGATATGGGCGAAAAATTCTCCGAAAATACGACTATTGAATATAAAGAGGTAGATTTATATTCCGCTCTGCATAATGATGAGACGCTATATTCCGCTGCTTATGACGGAGAAAATCACATATTGGTTTATAATTATAGCATGGATGAGGATGACCGTGACGACTGCGTACAGATGTTTATGGAAAAGTATGGATTTAGTGAAGAAGAAGCTAAGAAACGAGTTGAATTTTTTACCGAAAAATCCAATCATACTTCATTGTTTTCACTTATAGAACACGAAATGGCTCACTTGGAAGACGATAAAAACTACGGCAATCGCCAGTTTGATTTACCACCTGAATATATGGCTAAACTGAATATGATGACTGAAATAAAGGCAAACATGGTGCAAGCCGGATTGGCTCTCGATATGTATAAAGCAACCGGTAATGTGAAGTATTTTGATGACCTCACCATTGATACAAAAGATTTACAAAAAACATTGTCGGAAAATCCGAATATGGAAAATATGGAGGCTTATGTTGCCAAATATGTTAATGATAAGTGGCTTGAAACAAATAATACATCTGAGTACGACAAAGCAACGCAACAAACCGTTGTATCCGAATACAGCAAACAAGCGTTCTGGAACTCTGTTCCGGTTTATAATGATTATCCGGTCTGGGCAATGGAGGAAAATTCCAACACAATCAACCAATATCACGAACGAGTCGATGCAATGTTTGAAAATATTATGGGTTTGGGTGATGTAAGAAAATATGTAACTCCTGATTTTGACTTAAATGAATATATTAAACAAGAACTTGCAAAGCGCAACTTGATTTGTGAGGAATCTCTAAAAAAGATTATGTGTCAGGATGCGCAAAATGCCGAACAATATTCCGCGAACATAAAGGCATATTTGGAAAAAGTGAAAGCGGTTGATGCCGATGGCGCGCGTACACCGGAAGAAGCGGCAATGCTTGATGAATACATCAAACAATCCATGCAAAAATACGATATGGCACATACCTCACCCGAATCGCAGACCGAAAAAACTAATTTTGCCGTCACCGCGGCTATCAAAAAAGGACGTGAGCGTTAAGATTTATAGATGTGAAATAAAGTTAACAACAAAAAAGAGGCGTTTCCGGTTAAGGAAACGTCTCTTTCTTTTGTATGATTAGCAACCCATCAGCTCCTTTGGTGGCTGAAATGTAGCTTCCAGCACCGACTTGGGCTCGGCCATCGGTTGGTCGTAGAACTTCTGACCGCAGGCGCGGAAGAAGCCCAGGACCTTGTATGAGCTCAGGCGTCCGTCGTTGCCCCACCAGACAACATAGTTACATCCGTAACAGTCGTCCGGATCGGTGATGTTGATCATCGGAGTCGTCAGAAACTCCAGACCGCCCCAGAGCACGCCAAACACGTTGACGTCGGAGTACACCCATGAAGACACAGCGTCCGACTTCGGCACATAGAGGTCGAAATCAAACTCACTGTGATCAAAACGATACTTCTTCTCCAGCACATCCTTGGGGATGGCATAGAACTCGTTCTTGATCACGTTCTGAGCAGCGACCTTGGTGTCGTCGAGCTGAATGCTGTGCTCCTCGTAACCGTCGATGACAGTCTTGAGTACCTCACCGGGCTTGATGTTCTTCCAGACGCGGATCGGCTCCTGCTTCACGGCCACATAAGTACCGTGCTTCTTCGCCATCTTCTTACCATGCTGGTAGAAGTCGACGAAGTAGTAGCCTACTCCTATTTCGTTGAACAACAGCTCGGGCATGGGTACCTCCTCGCCGTCCATAATGGCAACAGCCTTGTTACCACGAACGGTGATGAAGTTACCGGTGGGCTGAACATCTTTCTCATTGACCTTGGTGAAAACTACGTTCTCAGAGGTACGGAAATTCTTGTTCATTGCGTTCATACTATATCCCGTTTACTTACTCCCTTTCAGGACTCGCAAACGAGCAATTTAGCTTCCAAATTATCTCTCGGAATTGAAAAAAAGAATCAACAATCTGACATTAAAAAATATCTGACTGCACGAAGTATTTTGAGATTTCGTCGGTTACTGTGCTTCGCCAACTGTTCGTTTTTCATCTTTTATTTCAACGTTATTCTGCATTCATATCATAAGACACAAGCGCAAAACTTATCCTGCTTATAAAGTGGAAATATTAATAATATATATTTGTTATACCTAATTCTTAATGTTTTTAGGATTTCAGTATACCGCAGTTTTTGTATTTTGGCAAGAATTTTCGTTAAAAAGTCTTATTCTTTGAATCGGTCATAATTTGGAATTCACTCGAATTTATCCTTTAAATATTGAAAAGCCGCAGATATTTGCTTGAATTTTTATGCAAAAAAATAAGGAGCAATGCTTCAAGCATTACTCCTTACTTTTTTATTTGTCAGGCTTTGCTGAACTCAAGCCCCATCCCGTGCAGCCAGTCCATCGGATCAAAGATTTTCTGTCCGACTTCGAACTTGCAATCGCGGAAAGAGCCGTCAGCAAGTACCTTTTCGGCAGGTGCCGTGGACGCCTTGTAGACACACAGCACAACTTCATCGACTATGGTAGCACCGCAAACCCGAGAGAAAGCATCAACGGCACCGATGATGGCGCGAGCACTCTGTTCCTGCGTCAGGTTGCCGATAATGCCGGTTCCAAGCTCGGGAATCGCAATGCGGCGAATCGAGGCATACGGCCTCTGATTGCAATCGCCGATAATGTTGTAGACCGACTTGAAAACAGCCTCAAACTGTTCTTCAGCAGGTGCCCCGACTGTAACTACGTGCCCCAGAAACAGGTTATCACGTCCACTTTCGGTCAAGAAGGTATCGCCAAACGCAAACGGCTGCTGCTGAGCGCGCTTGTCGTATGCTTCCATTCCCTTGCGCAAACCGCGGCGAACACAAGCACCGCCGACACCACCGTATGAAGCACAATTGTTAAACTCAGGAACAACGATGCAATCAGCAAGCTCGCACGTTACATCGTCCTCAACAATTTTTACGTTGATTCCTCCGAACTTTAAAAGTCCTACTTTTTTTTCCATATAATAAAAATAACTAAATAACTAAAATTTGCTTTTATTGTACCTCATTTCGTCAAATTAGTCAAGAAAATTTCGTTATTCAGATGGAGAATCGGCAAAACGCTATTCTTTGAATAAATCATAATTCGGAATGCGCTCGAACTTTTCTTTTAAATGCTGATAAGCTGCCGATATTTGTTTGAACTTTTCTTCGGCCGCCGAATCGTTTTGATTGATATCGGGATGATATTTTTTTGCCATTTTCTTATATTGTTTTTTGAGCGAATCGGGATTGATATCGCGAATATTCATTTCCAGCGTCTTGATATATTTACGCTCTTCCACCGTAAAATAAATGCCGTCGGCGGAATATTCGCGATTGCCGTCGGACGGACTTTCGTAACCGTCATCAAAAAATGCCGCTTCCTCCCATAAATCATAGCCGAACTGATAACTTACTTTGGATTTAAACCGGTGTGAAAAACGGCGTTTAACCTTTTCTTCCGCCTCTGAGTCATATCCTTCGCCGTAATAATTCCATTTCTGATTGTATTCCTCAACATGTTTGAGGCAAAACCAGTAGTAATCTTTCAAGCTGCGGTCTTTCGGCGCGCGATATTCGCCTTTTTCCTGACAATCGGGATGGTCGCAGATATGAACGGTGTTATCTTCGTTTTGTGGGGCGTAATATTTTCTGCTGCGTTTTTTTATCATCTTCTCAACGTTACAAAATTAAATCGATTCTTTTAATGTAACCCTGTTTATAAATAATGGCAAGAAGTTTGCAATCTGTTTCGGACTATATATTATAATGGTTAAAGGAGAATAAATTTTATGCCGGAATTACCAGAAGTAGAAACCATAAAGAATACCGTATCCGCCGCCGTAAACGGAGCTGTAATCCGTGATGCGATTGTTAACCAACCGCGCCTGCGGGAACTTGTTCCGACAGACTTTGCAAAACGAATCCGCGGTGCGAAAATCATTAACCTGCGGCGAATCGCCAAATATATGCTGATGGATTTGGATAACGGCCTGACGATTATCTGGCATTTCGGGATGAGCGGCAAAATCCGTATTGAAAAGGCGAATCCGCCGGAGAGTGAAAAACACGACCATGTTATCATTGAAACCGATAAAGGCGTAATTTATTATAATGATGCGCGGCGTTTCGGACTGGTTTTGCTCGGCGAATCCGATAAATTGACACAACACCCTTGTTTTAAGCATATCGGACTCGACCCATGGGATACAAATCTGACACCGCAATATTTGCTTAAAGCATTAAAAAAACGCAAATGTGCCATTAAATTATCATTACTCAATCAGGAGATCATCTGCGGAATCGGCAACATTTACGCTTCGGAAATTTTATATCGGGCGCGAATCCTGCCGGAAAGAGAAAGTTGCGTCATATCCGAATCGGAAGCAAAAGAAATCATTAAATATACACGCATCATTTTGGAAGAAGCAATCAATGCCGGTGGTTCGACTATTCACGATTATCGCCGTCCCGATGGGGATATCGGTTATTTTCAGCAACATCATTGCGTTTATAATAAAACCGGACAACGCTGTCCGGATTGCAAATGCAATATTGCAAAAACCGGCGGAATCCGTAAAATAATACAAGGCGGACGCTCTACTTTTTATTGTCCTAACTTGCAAAAATAGGAGTAAATAAATGAAAAACCTGTGGTTTATGACAATTCTTTTATTTTTGGCATATCCATTTCCGACACAAGCCGAGAAATTTGTGGAAGGCATGGATGATGTGCCGCTGTTAGAGGGATTAAATCAAATTACACAAGATGATGTATCTTTCGGTAATGAAGAAACCCGATTGTTAGAAGCATATTTTAACGCTCCGAAATTAAAATTCACCGCCGTAGAAAAGTTTTATACCGAATCGTTGCCGCAACTGGGTTGGATATATCAGGGGAATCGGGAAAACAGTTTGCTGTTTTATCGCGAAGGAGAAACTTTGGAAGTGGTAAAAGAATCCGCTTCACCATTAATTGTCAGAATAACCATTAAAACAAAACCGTAAAAAAACAAAAAAATATAAAATTTTGGTTGACTTTATGCCGTTGTCGTGGTTATAACGTTTACCAGAGTAAATTTTATATTAACATTTTTTAATAGGAAGAAGAAATATGGCCAATCATAAGTCGGCAAAAACAAGAATTGTACATAATAATAAACGCGCTCAAATCAACGGTGCACGCAGAAGCCGTGTGAGAACTTTCGTAAAGAAAGTTCTGGCTTTGGTTGCTGCCAATGATAAAGAAGGTGCTGCAGTGGCCTTCAAAACGGCAGAAAGCGAAATGGCTCGCGCTGCTCAGAAGGGTGTGTTCAAAAAGAATACGGCTTCACGTACAATTTCTCGTTTAGCTCAGAAAATTAAGGCTCTCTAATATATAGAGAATCTGGGATTACGTTGAAAAGCACAAATTGATTCTTTAAACGAATCGATTTGTGTTTTTTTGTGTATTATCAAATAATTATACCGCACTTGTTTAAAAATACGTTGTCAAGAAATTTAATTGCAATGTTCTCAAAATGTTCTATTGAATTTATATTTTTTTCTGTTAACAATTTATTTACACTTTCTTCGGGGCGTAATTAATAAAGTTACTCTCGATTTGGCGAAACGGACAGTTTGACCGCCACAAAGGGGTCTTGGTTCAGATTTGGCTGATATATAACGGAATGTTTTTTAATACCCGATTTATATATAATGATAAAGCCAATCGCGGACTGATGTGTCGGGCAAGTGCGATGGGTTAGGCTTGCGAAAACTTATTTTTGCATTTTTCCACCGCGGTTTTGTTTCAGTTTGGTTAATTGATTTTTATGGACGGGAAAAATGGCTGAAGAAGCAATAAGAAATGATAACTTATCTATTAATGATCAATGGGAAGAAGTATGTGGTCAGTTAAAAATGGAATTTGGGCAAACTGCTTTTGACAGTTGGTTGAAGCCGCTGTGCGTGAACTCGTTTGATAATGGTGTAATGCGAATCGGTGCGCCTACTGCGTTTATGAAAAACTGGGTGATAACGCATTATTCGGAACGAATCCATCGTATTTGGGAACGTAAGAATCCAGAGCTTAAGTCAATTCAAGTTGTGGTACAAAATATATCTTCCGACAATTCTTTAATTAAACAAATAAAAACCACCCCTACACCGCAAAAAATATATGGTGTTGCCAACAGTTTCGGAAATACCGATTCTCTGGCTTCAAAATTAAATCCGGTTTATACGTTTGATAATTTTGTGGTCGGTAAAACCAATGAGTTTGCTTATGCTGCAGCGCGTAAAGTAGCCGAATCCAAAAGCATTTCGTTTAATCCGCTGTTTTTATATTCCGGTGTGGGCCTGGGAAAAACACACCTGATGCACGCAGTGGCGCAATATATTAAGAATTCCGATCCTAACCGTACCGTGGTTTATATTTCGGCCGAACAATTCTTATATAAGTTTGTAAATGCGCTGCGTTATAAAGATACGGATGCCTTTAAGGAGCAGTTCCGTTCGGTTGATGTATTGATGATTGACGATGTTCAATTTTTGGCCAACAAAACCAAAACACAAGATGAATTTTTCTACACCTTTAATTCTTTGATTGAGAGCGGCAAACAGATTATTCTTTCCGCCGATAAGTCACCGAACGATTTAGACGGTATCGAAGGACGTTTGAAATCGCGTTTAAACAGCGGGTTAGTAGCAGATATTATGCCGGCGGATTATGAATTGCGTTTAGGAATCCTGCGTAAGAAGTCGGAACAATTGGGTATTACTCTGCCGGATAATGTGGCTGATTTTCTGGCACAGAAAATATCTTCAAGCATTCGTGAATTGGAAGGTTCGCTTAAACGAATCGCCGCACATTCATTATTGCTTCCGGGGCATGAAATTTCTCTTGATATGACGCAAGATGTATTAAAAGATATGCTGCGTTCAATTGATCGCAAAACCACAATTGATGAAATTCAAAAAAAGGTTGCTGAATACTTTAATATTTCGGTTAAAGAAATGCAATCTTCTCGCCGTGCCCGCAATGTTGCCCGCCCGAGACAGATTGCTATGTATCTGGCAAAACAATTGACTTCACGCTCTCTGCCGGAAATTGGACGCAAGTTTGACCGTGATCACACGACGGTTATGCATGCGGTTCGCAAAGTAGAAGAATTGGTGCTTGAAGATACGTCTATGGCAGAGAGTGTTGATTCTTTGCGCCGTGCGCTTGAATGCTAAAAAGCTGTTGAAGAATTTTTTTTAAACTTCTTCTTTGCAGGCAGTTTTGCTAATGTAAGCGTATTATAAAAACAAAATAAGGTAAAAATGATGAAATTTGCAATTGAAAAAGCTATTTTGCTCAAAACTTTGGGACACGTTCAAAATATTGTTGAAAGGCGCAATACCGTTCCGGTTCTCTCCAATGTGCGCATTGAGGCCGATAACAACGGCATCAGTTTTAAAGCAACCGATATGGATACGGAAATTACCGAAGTTGTTGATGCTAAGATTTTGGAAAACGGAGCTATTACCGCACCGGCACACATGCTGTATGACATTGTGCGCAAGCTTTCCGACGGTGCCGATGTTGAGCTGACCTATCCTGATGAAAAAGACCAACTGAAGATCGCGTCAGGTAAATCGGAATTTTCGTTGCCGACAATTGGTGTCGAAGATTTTCCGGCAATTTCCGCCGACGCTTTGCCTACTAATTTTGAAATGAAACGCGATGAGCTCAAAGACGTAATTGACCGCACTCAGTTTGCCGCTTCTACTGAAGAAACCAGATATTATCTGAACGGCTTATATATTCACCCTAAAGATGAGGGTGAGACTAAAGTGTTGCGCATTGTAGCTACCGACGGACATCGTTTGGCTTGTGTCGAGAGCCCGTTACCACAAGGAGCAGAAAGTATGCAGGGTGTTATTCTGCCGCGCAAGACGGTAGGTGAAATCCGTAAATTGCTTGATGATACGGCAGCAGAAACCATTAAGATTGCCCTCTCTGACAGTAAAGTTCGTTTCACGCTTGAAGATATAACTTTAGCTTCTAAGTTGATTGATGGTACTTATCCGGATTATGAGCGTGTTATTCCGACCGGAAACAACAAAATTTTAGAGTTGAGTGTTAAAACGTTGGCTACTGCGGTTGATCGTGTTTCTGTAGTTGCCGAACGTACGCGCGCAATCAAAATGATTGCAAACAAAAATCACGTCATTTTGACGACTTCGAATCCTGATTTGGGCAGTGCTATTGAAGAAATTGAAGCAACATACGACAACGAATCACTCGAAATCGGATATAATTTCCGCTATCTGCTGGATATTTTAGCAGAGATTCGTGGCGACACTGTTCGTTTCAGTTTCAAAGACAGTTCTTCTCCGTCGGTTATTCATGACACCTCCGATTCCAGCGCCATCTATGTTTTGATGCCAATGAGAGTGTAATTTGACCGATATTAAGTCGACAATCGAAACATTTACCAAATTAAAGTCAGGTGTTAAACGCCTGACTTTAACTGACTTTAGAAATTATAAAAATATGCGTTTGCAAACAGAAATTTGCCCAATTATTTTAACCGGTGAAAACGGCTCAGGGAAAACCAATATTTTGGAAGCAATTTCTTTTTTAACCCCGGGGCGCGGTTTGCGAGGAGCTAAACTTTCAGAAATTAAGCGGATTTGTTCTGATAATGAAGATGAAATGCCTAAACTCAATGATTGGAGTGTGGCTGCGGATATTCTGCACAACAATGAAGAATATACGATAGGTACAGCATTACAGCATTCTATTAAAGAAGATTTAGATGACGAAGGAACACGAGCTTATGACCGCCGCATTGTCAAAATCAATCAGCAAAAAATAACACAGCAAGCCGAACTCGGCAAATACATTTCTGCTATTTGGATTACACCGCAGATGGATCGTCTTTTTTTGGGCGGGACTCAGCCACGGCGCAGTTTTCTTGACCGATTGGTATATGCTTTTGATTTAGAACACGCTAAGCGAACCGCAGCGTTTGAACATTTATATCGACAATGGACACAACTGATAAAATCGGGACAAACCGATGAATATTGGCTGAAATCACTGGAAACGGATATGGCTGCGTCCGGCGTGGCTATTGCCGCGGCTCGGCGCGAGCAAATTGCTCGGCTGAATACATTTATCGAGCAAGAACCAGACGATATTTTTCCGAATGTGCGGTTGGAATTGGATGGAATAATTGAAAAAATGCTTGATACGAATCCGGCATTGCATGTAGAAGATTTTTATACTGCATTTTTGGCCAAGCAACGGCGCAATCTGCTTTATAATGATTATATTGACGGTATTAACCGCACCGATTTCAAAGTTTATTTTAAGAAAAAAAATATGCCGGCGGAATTATGCTCTACCGGAGAGCAAAAGGCATTGCTCGTCAGTATTATTTTGGCGCAAACGCAATGCCAGATATTATACAAAGGTTTTGTACCTGTCTTGCTGTTGGATGAAGTTACGACTCATCTTGATGATTGTAAACGCGATGCATTGCTTGATAAAATACGCGCACTTCGCATACAAGCGTGGATAACATCCACCGAACCGCAAAATTTTGAACTGCTGCGCCATGATGCACAATTTTTCAACCTAAAAAACGGTATTATCTTTTAGCTTGATATTTTGTTATTTTATCGCTACAATATATGTATAAGTGATAATTATTAAATATGAATCATTATGGAAATAACTGAGATTATGCTGATTGTTGCGGTAGTCGAAGTTGGTCAACTTGAGGACTTCGATGTGGAAGAGCTTTCTGAATTTTGGTCTGCGCTGACGGTTTGTATGGATGATGAGTACTTTTTTGCCACATTTAATGACAAGCAAAAAACAGCCGTCAAAGAAGCGTTAAAAAAGGTAGAAAACGAACTAAAACACCGCGGGGGCAAACCTGTTAATTTTTTCAAACTGATACAGGAAGATCCATCGCAAGTTGAGTATTACCTCAAACAGTTTGATTTAAATAAACTGTTAGAGCTTGCCGGTGATTTAAAAGAGTTTGAAAAATCGCAGGTTGTTGCCGATTTATTGAAGTTAGTTAATAAACGAATCTACCAACTAATTCCTGTAGCTTAAAAAAAAAGAAGGAACATTAATTTGTTCCTTCTTTTTTTAGTTTGAAATTAACCTCTGTCATATATCATTTTTCGTAATTGACGATGCATATTATTTTTGTTATGCTGACACAAAATTAATTACAGGGAGGAAAAAATGAAAATAAACGAATCCGGTCGCTCAATGATTGAAATGCTCGGGGTTTTGGCAATTATCGGTGTGCTGTCTGTCGGCGGTATTGCCGGTTATTCTAAGGCAATGAATGTCTACCGTGTCAATAAAACAATTGATCAATTAACGCAGATTACGGCCAGTACTCGCGCCCTTTTTGCAGGACACAAAGTATATACTGCTTTATCTACCGGTGGCAATCCTAACATGAACCTGATTAAAAAATCTCATCTGGTTCCGGATGATATGATAGACGGAGATTCAATGGTCAATACTTACGGCGGAACAGTCTTGCTTAATGTTGCCAACAAAGGCGAGCGAACCAACAAAGCTTTTGCCGTTTCCTTTGGAATGATACCGCAAGATTCCTGTATTGAACTCTCTACTAAAGAATGGGGACAAGGGAAAACTTCAGGCTTGTGGTCGGTTAAAATTAACAATACCGAAAAATTGGCAACAGCAGGTAATGTTACTATTGCCGAAGCTGTAGCCGCTTGTACCTCTACCAACAACAATACCATCGTATGGACATTCTTTTAATTGTTTGTTATCCACACCAAAACGCCGCCTCATTTGAAGCGGCGTTTTTTATTTGATTTTGTTTAAATTATTTATTCTTCAAAATCGACTTACCTGCATAAACAGCCATATCGCCGAGTTCTTCTTCAATGCGAATCAGTTGGTTGTATTTTGCCATACGATCAGTTCTGGACATTGAACCGGTTTTGATTTGACCGCAATTGGTAGCAACCGCAATATCGGCAATTGTCGTATCTTCAGTTTCACCCGAACGGTGCGATAAAACAGCCGTATAGCCGTGACGTTGGGCCATATCAACCGCCTTCATGGTTTCGGTCAAAGTACCAATTTGGTTAACTTTAATCAAAATCGAGTTGGCTATACCTTTGTCAAAGCCCATTTGCAAACGAGCCGGATTTGTAACAAACAAGTCATCACCGACGAGCTGAATTTTGCCGCCCAAAGCGTCTGTCAACAACTTCCAGCCTTCGAAGTCATCTTCAGCCATACCATCTTCAATTGAGAAAATCGGAAACTTGTCGCACAAACCTTTGTAATATTCAACCATTTGCGCATTGGTATAAGACTTGCCCTCGCCTTCCATTTCATATTTGCCGTTCTTATAAAATTCTGAAGAAGCGGCATCGAGAGCCAAAACAACATCTTCGCCAGGCTTATATCCGGCATCTTTAATGGCATTAACAATGAAAGTAAGAGCTTCATCAGCCGATTGCAAATTCGGAGCGAACCCGCCTTCATCGCCAACATTGGTATTTTGACCGGCAGCCTTCAAGTTTTTCTTTAAAGTTTGGAAAATTTCAGCACCCATGCGAATCGCCTCACGAATCGAAGTTGCAGAAACAGGCATAATCATAAATTCTTGAATATCAATCGGATTATCAGCGTGCTTACCGCCGTTCAAAATGTTCATCATCGGAACCGGCAATGTGCGAGCCATGGTACCGCCCAAATAGCGATAAAGCGGCAAACCGGCTTCTTCTGCCTGAGCCTTAGCCACAGCCAAAGAAACGGAAAGAATCGCATTAGCACCGAGTTTACCTTTATTTTCGGTACCGTCAAGTTCAATCATTTTGGTATCAATATCAATTTGATCTTCTGCTTCATAGCCCACCAAAGCATCAAAAATTTCTTCGTTTACGTTTTCAACTGCTTTCAAAACACCTTTACCGCCGAAACGGGCTTTATCGCCGTCGCGAAGTTCAACCGCTTCGTGTACACCGGTAGAAGCCCCGCTCGGAACAGCGGCTCTGCCGAAAGCACCGGATTGTAAAACAACTTCGGCTTCAACTGTAGGCGTACCGCGCGAATCTAAAATTTCTCTTGCATGAATATCTACAATAGCACTCATTTTTTTCTCCTATTCTATAATATTAAGTGTTGGCTATAACTTAATTAATTTTTAAGTATTGTCAAGCTAAATCACGGTTTTTCGCGCTAAAGAAAATATTGAATAAACTCCATAAGCAAAAGGCTCCGATAATTATACCGGAGCCTTTTATCTTTCAGAAAACCAACACACAGCAGACTACAAATGCGCACAGTGCCAAAGCCTCAAACACAAAGGCAAAATACAGAGCGCCGCGGGCAAGAAGATGACTCTTTTCATAGCGAAACGGAACGTCGGCAAATTTTACCAAAGCAAACAGCAAAAACACACCGACCACAAAATGATAAGCGGTGTGGGCGGTAATAATCGCAATGTTTTGATAATTCCATTCAGCTCTGACCAACGGTAACGCTGTCAAAAAGGCGGCCGCGACATACAAAATCATGGCATAGCAAATCAAACGATCACAAATATTGATCGGCACTTGTTCATAGCGGTGGTTGTGTAAAACGGTGCCAAAAACCACAAGGGCTACTACCGTAAACAGTTCAGCCCAAGATAAAACATAAATCATAATAGTAAGGATAAAAATTGATATTTATCGACGATATAACTCTAAACTTCGACATTGTCAATAACTTAAATATAATTGTTTGAAATCGGAGAATTTATTGCTAAAGTTTATTCGGATTTAAAAAAAAGGAATCGTAAAATGTTTTCGGAAAAATGGAATTATCGCTTTTTGGAGCTTGCCGAGTTGATATCAACTTGGTCGAAAGACCCGTCGACAAAGACAGGTGCAGTAGTGGTGGGGCCGGATAAGGAAATTCGTGCCACCGGCTATAATGGCTTTGTCCGCGGGGTGGTTGACGGCATACCGGAACGGTTGGAGCGTCCGACTAAGTATGATTTTTTTGAACATGCCGAACGCAATGCGATTTTTAATGCTTGTCTGACCGGAACTTGCCTGAAAGGCTGCACCATGTTTTGTACGCTGACACCTTGTACCGATTGCGCTCGTGCCATTATTCAAGCCGGTATCAAAGAAGTGGTTACATACGAATATAAATCCGATATTAATGATCCGAAAAATACTTGGCGCGACAAGTTGCGCTATTCGGCGGAGATGTTTTCCGAAGCCGGTGTTAAATATATTGAACTGCCTAAAAAATAAATTTGCAACTATTCTCTTGAACGTCTTTAAATATGTATAATCGGCAATATATAAATGACCGATTACATGGCTAAAACTAAGAGGAGATTGTACATGAAAATTCTGATTGCGGACGATCACGCGTTGTTTCGCGACGGACTGGCCCTGCGACTGGAAGAAATAGTCCCTGATGCCGTTATCTTACAGGCTTCCGGATATTCGCAGGTATTTAAAATTCTGAACACAGAATCGCAGATTGACGTATTGTTGCTGGACGTAGAAATGCAAGATATGCCGTGGCTTGAAAGTTTAAAACAAATTCATGCCATGGCTCCTAAAATGAAAATAATCGTGGTTTCTGCCTCCGAAGACAGCCGTACTATCCGCACCATTCTCGCTACCGGTGTTAAGGGATATATTCCTAAGCGTTCGGAAGTTAAGGTTTTTAATAATGCGTTGCGGCTGATTATTGAAGGAGGCAACTACGTTCCGCCGAATCTGTTGGAAAATACACCGATTAATGCGTTAAGCTCTCGTAATATCGGCATTAAAACCCTGACTACGCGGCAGTCTCAAGTTCTTGACTTGATTGCACAAGGCAAGTCAAATAAGCAAATTGCGTATGATATGGGGGTTTCCGAATCAACGGTTAAGCTGCATATAAACGCTCTGCTACGCTCACTTCATGTCAGCAATCGCACACAGGCCGTGATTACAGCGCAGAAAATCGGACTTATTTAGTCTCTTGCTCTTTTTTGGATTTTAATTGGCCGCAAGCCGCTAAAATATCTTGTCCGCGTGCCACGCGCACTGGTGCGGCAAAACCGGCCTTTTCCAATTCGCGGGCAAAGGCATGAACCCGATTATTTGAGCTTGGCTTAAAGATACATCCCGGCCACGGATTAAACGGAATCAGATTAAAACTGGCTCGCAGGTCATATTTCTTCATCAAAGCAATCAGCTCGTGCGCACACTCAAACGAGTCGTTGACACCGTCAAGCATCAGATATTCAAACGTAATGTAGCGGCTGCCATCGTTACCCTGATATTCCCGACAAGCAGAAAGCACTTCTTCCAACGGATAACGATTGTTTATCGGCATAATCTCAGAACGCAAAGTATTGTTCGGCGCATGCAGCGACACCGCCAAACGCACTCCGGTTTCTCTGAGCGCACGTACGATGTTAGGCGCAATACCTGAAGTAGACATAGTAACACGGCGGCGTGATATGGCTATCCCCTCGCCGTCGGTTAAAATATTTAGAGCTTTAATGGTATTTTCAATGTTGTGCAGCGGCTCCCCCATTCCCATAACCACTATATTGGAGAGATAGCGCGTTTCGTTGGTGGGACTCGGCCATTCGCCGTATGTATCGCGCGCCACCATAAACTGACTGACGATTTCTCCAGCGGTTAAATTACGAGTAAGCTTCTGGCTGCCTGTATGGCAAAATCGACACCCTACTGCGCATCCGACTTGTGTCGAAATACATACTGCGCCTCTGTCTTCTTCCGGAATATAAACCATTTCCACACGCTGCCCGTCGGCAAATTCAAGCAACCATTTACGAGTTTTATCCGAAGACAGTTGCTCGGTTACGATTTTAGGACGGGTAATGGTAAAATTTTCGGCGAGCTTGGTGCGCAGAACTTTTGAAAGGTTACTCATTTTTGCAAAATCGGTTTCGCCAAAATAATAAAGCCACTGCCAAAGCTGTTTTGCACGAAAAGGCTTTTCCCCGATATCGGTCAAAGCCTTTTGCAATTCTTCTTTACTCAGTCCTATGAGTTCTGTTTTAGCCATATTTATTTTTTCTTACATTTAGCGGATATTGCCTGATAGGCGCTGGTAAAACCTTTAAGCGAATATGTATCTTTGGTAGCTGTGCCGCGGCTTGATTGACCATCAACGATCATACGTTCGCCGCGTTTCATTGCCGCGACCAATTTCTGATCTTCGGCATTATTAATCATCCATCCTTTATCGCCTTCGGTAAATGTATTACGGAAAACTCCATTACCGATTTTCACCACCAATGCCGCTTTCGGATTATAGGTATATCCGGCAACAAAGCTGACTTCATCAAATGATTTTTCAGACGGACGATGGGTTACAACCGTATAAATATCGCCGCGTTTAGTATATTTTCCTTCATCTTTTTTCGGACTTGATGCTATATAGCAAATAACATTGCCGCGATCGTTATAAGTCCATGCGGTCCAATCACCATATTCCCCCAAAAGCTGCGGCTGATTGGCAGCCTGAGCCGCCGCCGAAATAAGTAAACTTCCGAGTACCAAAAAATATTTTAACATCTATTTATCCTTTTTTATTAAAATTCACTTGGATTATATAAAAAATGTGTATATAAACTATTAAAATTTCATCAAAATAACAAGAGGTTTTTTTGAGCTATGTTCATACCTGATTATCTGGATATGTCAAAAATCGTAAAATCAGCCAAAATCGGGCGTCTGTTTGAGGCGGTTGAAAGCAGCGGCGGCACTATTCGCTTTGTCGGCGGTGCGGTGAGAGATACGCTGGCCGGATTGAGCGGATTTGATTTGGATTTGGCTACCGACTTATCTCCCGATGAACTGATTGAAGCATGTCAAAGCCGTGAGCTCAGGACCGTTCCGATAGGTTTAAAACAAGCTACTATCGGAGTCGTTATTGATGACCAGATTCTGGAAGTTGCCTCTTTGCGTCGAAGTGTAAAAAATGAATCGGGTAAATATGAAATTGAATTTACTGATGATTGGAGTGCCGATGCGGCGCGGCGCGATTTAACGATTAATGCGGTTTATGCCGATTTGCGCGGCAATGTTTTTGATTATTATGACGGCATAGCTGACTTGAAAGCCGGTATTGTGCGCTTTATCGGAAATCCGGATGAGCGCATTGAAGAAGATTATCTGCGTATTTTGCGTTTTTTCCGTTTTTATGCCAAATTCGGTAAAAAGCCGATGGATAAGGCTTCGCTTGCCTCATGTATTCAGCATAAAAACAGCCTGCGTTCGGTTGCTATTGAGCGGGTGCGTGATGAGCTGTTCAAAATTTTGGTAACTCCAAATGCGGCTGCCTCTATGAAGATTATTTATGACAATGACATTCTTGCCTATTTTTTGCCTAAATCGCGGCATTTAGATGCGTTGGAGCGTTTAAGCTGTTTGGTGGCAGACAATAAATATGAGGGAAATTTCTTGCGGCGGCTGTTTGTTTTGTATCAGCCCAAAGCAGCAGCTGCCGAAAATATGGCAGGAACACTGAGATTTACCAAAAAGCAAAAAGAAACTTTTGTGCAGTGGGCTAAGATAGATTTACATCCCGAAAATATTATGACGCAGCAATCACGAATGCAGTTTATTTATCGTTACGGCAAACAATTTTGTATTGATAAAATATTGCTCGGCGCGGCGATTTACGGTTTTGAGGGTAAGAGTGTCACTAATCTGTTGCAAGAGATTGAAAATTCTGTTGTGCCGATTTTTCCAATTCGTGGTCGTGATGTAATAAATAAGGGAGTCAAAGGCAATCGGAAAATCGGTCAAACTCTGAACCGGCTTGAACAAATGTGGATTGACAACAACTTCAATCTGACACGGGATGAACTGCTTAATTTAATTCGGTAAGTTATTTTAATTGCAAAATTAATTAACTAATCATTAACATCTTGTATTGACGTAATATTCTTATTATTTGTCAATTTTTTCAAAAAACATACATTTTTTTGTTGCAAAACATTGAAATTTATGATAACTTTATAATTGCAAAAGAATTATCACTGTCTATTATCATAACAATTATTCGGGAAAACGTTTTTATCACTTGTACGATAAAATGTTTTCATTGGATTTTTTGTTTGATTAGACAGTTCATCATATACCGCTTCGTCATCATTATGGTGGGGCGACTTGTGCGTTGCAGTATGGTTTTCAGCTGTAGCGTATTACAAATTTCTCCCGCCAAAGCGATGGCGATGAAGATTTTCACGAGTTGAGGATTTTCATAAGCGAGATGAACCGTTTAAAAAGAAAAAAATTACATTCAAAAAAATCACATTATATGGGAAAGAGTTTTATGAACCTCGCTGGCATGTTCTTGCTGGCCATGGTAGTATGTTTCGGTCTCGCTTCGTGCGAGAAGTTGACAAACAACATGTCAACTACATCCGAGAAAGATTCAGAGCCGGTTGTGCCGGTGGATGACACTCCCGATTGGGATGTCACGTATATTATTATCAACGACGGAACCGCCGACGTTGATATCGAATATACAGTCAAAGACGGCAACAACAAGATCAGTGATACTGGTCGTGCCAACATTTCTTGTTGGCACCAGAACGACAAGTATGCTGGTCCAAAGACAGTCTCTCTTGCTTACTCGCAGGAGCGCACATCACACGGAGCAATGCAGACTTCGACGAAGTCTTCCTCTGACGACCGCAAGGTCTATGAGGACTCTGGTAAGACGACCTCTGACGTAGAGGACGGAAATATCGTTTACTGCCAGCGCAAGATGGAGCGCATCGTGCGCACTATCAATGGTAAGAATTACGATGCTCCCTACGTCAAAATAGGTGAGCCTTACTTAGAGGCTATTAACCAGCTCCCCGGTACCACCAAGTACGGTACCCGCGGTGAGATGGTTATCACCGATTCTGTGTGCAGAGGTTTCGTATGGAAGGCTCAGTGTAAAATTGAGAACTACGACAAGAATGTCGTGTTCCCAGTTACATTGGGCGATACAATACGTGTATACCAGCTCGAGGAGAATGACATCGTCTCTGGCAAGATCCTGAGTTATGATCGTAATCCACTTGACGAGACCACCGAAAGGTGCGATATCGTCATCGAATGGACGAAGAAGGACGGCTCGAAGCACGAGCAGACCTATAGTAAGGTTCTCAACCGCCGCATCGAAACGATCGACGAGTATGAGAAGGTTGTGACCGCGTTTGGTTACAACTGGTTGTCTGACAACCCCTTGTCTATAGGAGGTATCTCTCAGGTGAGCAAGGACGAGAACTGGACTGTGTCGGGTCGCACCGATACTTTCAGCGGAGTCCTCTCGAATAATGTCGCTCCGGTTAACACGTCTTATGGTTTGTATCATGAGAAAGCCGAATTTGCTAACACCAAGTTCGGTCTCAAGCATACCTTTGATTTTGAAAACTGGAATCCCCGTGAGAGAAATACTTACGAGGAAGACATTAATTCTCCACGCGGCGGTTACACCGCTAAGAGACTGCATAATAGCATCTCCACAAGCTACCTCGGCTATGCCCAGGATGCTTCGGAGTCTGTTGTGCTTCTCAAGGAGAATGCCCACGTCACGAGCGAGGGTTGGGACAAATCTAAGTGTACAGAGACCCTATCTGATGATAAGGTCAACTGGCATCTTGAGTATGTCATCAACTACTCAGATGGAGGGCAGGAGAGAGTAAAGTTTGATTTCTCAGACTCTCGCATTCTGAGAAATCTTGGTGCATGGAGCAGTGAGGAACTGAATAACAAATACTCCACCAGTGGGGTAAATGTTACTGTAACCTCAACTGAGCCTGTATCTAAGACACTCGAAGGGGCTGAGGCTAAGTGGAGTCGCGAGACTCGTAGCTTGGTTAGTATCGCTACCCTTAATGGTAGCCAGCAGGAGAATAAGTGGAGCTCAGTGGAGCCTACAAATTTCTCTTGCACATACCGTGATAAGACCTTCAGTTTTGAGGCTAATACCCTCAATGTAAGCAATACTGACAACCTCGGCAACGGGGTAACTGAAGGAAACTATACTAACTATCCCTACTCGGACGTATTGAAGTACGTCTGGGGAAGTAGTGTCAAGTCCTCTACCGGCAACGGCACCATTAAGGTGAAGTCCGCTGCTCCGATACCAGAGGAGGAGAGATTCTTCCCCCGTGAGTGGGGCGATCTTCTCGAAGTAAAGCAGACCGTATCAAACAACATGAGCCACGATGGCTTTGTGTATATCTGGTCTCTCCATTTCGAGAAGGGTGTTCTTCCAGTAGTTGTGAAGTCAGGTGCAAGAGTGCCTAGCTGGGCATTTGAGTACTTCGAGTACACCTCGAATCACGACTTCAACTCAGCAACCTATCAGGAAGCTGAGAACGTATGGATTAACACTATTGCTTCAGATCAGGTCTCTCAGATGACTTGGTCTAGGGATGGTAAAGAGAAGGCTAACAAGGACTATAAGAACGCCAAGTCTCAGAATTGGGACGAAGGTCATTTCGTAAATGGTCATTGTTCTACTTCTACCTCTAGGTATAATCTGCAGGTATCCGATGGTCGTCTTACGGCTACAGACACCTACCCTGGTACCTACATGGGTTCTTGGAAATAACTCTTCCCCGCATGGGGTCGATAGTGTGCGGACGTGTCCGTGCGATTTCCTCCCCATGGATATGTAATTTTTTTTAAGTTTGGCACCTCGAGGGGCGTTCTTTGCATCAATCATGATTATTGCCAAGCATTCCGCAGCGCGGCGTGTGAGGGATAGAGCGGCTGTGCCGTATGATGATTGCAAGACGCACCCCGAGGGAAACCAACAAATTTATTCACAATCAAAAAAACAAAAAAAATATGAAAAGATATATGGCAGCCGCCGCAATGATGGTAATGGTAATGAGCGCAAATGCTCAGGTTGAGATTTCCGATATGGAGTTCGCTCCTGTATCGGAGTCGGTGAAGTATAACTACCATCACGAGCTCCGCCACAAGGGGCCGCACCGTGACGAAATTAAAAAGTTCGAGGGTAACAACCTCGAACCGACAATATATTACGACGTGGACAACCACGGTTGGTATCTGGATTTTCACGGAGATGTCGGAACCTTCGCCGGAAACACCACGTATGGTGGTGGTGCGTCCTTTGGTTATGAGGGACGTGTTTGGACTGCGGATGTCCGCGAGGTCATCCGTAAGGCCGTAGAAGACGCGGAGAGCGACAGGCAGAACGCATTTTTGCAGTTCCAGACGGAGCTGCGCATCTCAGGTAAAATCCTGCAGTGGAACAACCACCACTCAGGTATTAAACTGGGAGCTGCCTATACCTTCCAGCTATCGTCATTCCTTGACCAGGAAAAGGCGACATGGACTGGGAAGGAGACAACGCCTGATGGAATAACTACGACAACCACTAAGACAACATCGGATCTCGATATCCGCGAGTTTACCAGTGGAGTGTACGGGTTTTTGGAGTTTTTCCATAACTTCAAGTTTAGTCCCGTCAGCGTGTTCGCTGGCGTCCACTATGGCGTTCAGCAGAACATCGTTCTGAATACCAACAAGGTGTTCGGACAGGGTGGTATTTACGCTGGCGTACGCATCCGTATCATGCGCCATGCTTCGTATAATACTCAGGCAATGGATGCTAGAGGGTATACAAAAGCTGACGTGTGGAACATGCGTAATGACATGCGTCCATACCAGTCTCCAAGTAAGTGATAAACGTTTTACTATAAGAACAGCACCTTTTCCTTAATCGGGAAGGTGCTGTTCGCATTTTAAAAGCAAATGATCATCCTTTGCTTTGCCGTAGGCGAATGTATTAAAATATAAAGTTATCCCTCGCTGAGCCGTAAGCGAATGCGTCAAAATAATAAAGTCATCTTCGAATCATTGTTTTTTAAATCGGAAGATGCCTGGACGATTCCTGTCGGAATCGAGGCATGACGTTTTTGTTATAAAACCAAATGGTCATCCCTCCGAACTAAGTGAGGTCAATGGATCTTCAAATCATTTTTTAATATTCTTCAAGGAAAGTGCATTGAGTAAGGAAGTATATTATCCCCTCATTCCTCTTCCTCGTAAGGGGAAGAACAATACGGAAGATCGCTTGACGTTCGGACTTGCGCCGAACGAGCGATGACAATAATATATTATTGAGGTATGACAGTATTATAATAAACTATGCCGAACGAGCGATGGCGATAATATTATATACAGCACTCCACACGAGCGATGACGGTAATATCAAAGAAAAACACCGGCGGATTTCCCGTCGGTGTTTTTCAGGTTCAAACGATTACCACAATTCGTTATACTTCATTGACGGGTCGTTCAACAGTTTACGATAATTCTTATTATGTCCTTCCGGTTCATAACCGCTCGGGAACGTTGTAATATAATCAATCATCGGCAAGTGATCTTTAACCTCCTCACTGCTGTTAAACTGTTTGAATGCCTTATTATCTTGGTCAAAGTAGCAATAAGTGGTAATAAATGCTTCCAAGCTCTCTTGTTCAACCGGAAATATATTCCAGAAGAAATAATCGTCTTTAGGACTGCTAGGGCTGACTCTAAAATTACGCTCCTTCGCTTTTCTACTGTTAAATCCGCCAATATAGTTTTCACCATCATCCTCATACATTGGATAAGTTTGATAACTATTGGCAACGTCAAATCCCAATGTATTCAACACATTGCGATAACCATGTTGCGGATATAAAAAGCCCATTAAAATTGCCCAACCGGAAGCGTAAGCACTTTGACGTTGCGTGTCGCTAACTGTCGTTTTAGCTACCGGAATAGCTGCCGTTTTCAACCACGTACTCTTTTGGAAAGTAATCGGTGCAAATGCATCGGCATTGCCGGAAGTAAGTACATACGTCGGAGCCCCGTCTCTATCTTCAAAGGAGACGTTTTTGATACGATCTACCAATAAGCGGGTATCCGACATATCAATTTCATTGGTTACAGCATGGTCGGTCCATAACACATTACCGTCTTCATCTCTGTCCATTATCGAAAGGGTTACTTTATCTTTAACGATATTGGCTTTATATTTGCCGCTGGCATTCGTATTGCCGCTATGGTAAACCGTACCTCCTTTATCGCCGTAACCGTCTTCCTTATATGAGCTCCAGACTGAGGAAGAAGATGCCGGTACATTAATTACATTGGTTTGCCCCATGGTTGAATCATGGGAATCATGAACCTTATTTTCATTTCTGTTTTTATCAATGTCTCCGGCTTCAGCGACGTGCATTTCCATCTTATATCCGTAGTGATTACTATCCAAGCATTCGCCGTCAGCCCCCCAATTAAAGCATTCTTCCCCGCCGGTCATGTGGACACCGGTTTTATAAGACGGATTGGCGCGGCGCATATCGCGTATACCGGCAGATTCACTATTGATATAAGTGTTATATAACTGCACCGATTGTCCCATATTTTGCTTAACGCTATCCGGCAAGGAAACAACATTTCCATTCTCATCTCTCATATTATTGAGGTCATCCAAGTCATAATTCTTCCCTTCGTATGTGATATAATCTTGGTTGGTCGGATCGGTAAAGCTGTCAACGTCTATTTTATAACCGTTAAAGCTGCTCGGCGACGGGTTGCGGAAACGACCGGCTTCCGCCATACGAATACTGGCCGGAGTAACCGTAATCATACGCGCATATCCCGGAGGACACTGCGGAGCCGGCACCACACCAATAATCGGCGAGGCCGGATCACTTGTATATCCGGTTCTCGGCTGATATATATTAAGTGTACCATCCGCTTTTAAGAATAAGTTGGATGGTTCCAACGACACGCCATGACCGCTTGAGCCGGAACCGCTGGTGTCGCCATGGAAAGCCAATTCGGAATAGTTGTTTTTAGCCGTATAAATACCTTTGGTGATAAACGTCGGCAAAATATCGCTCAAACGAGCGCCGCCGCGCGACACCAATTTAATATCGTTCATCACCGACGTATAGGCCGGATTAACCATATAGGTATCATAACGATTTGTTCCGGAACCGCTGTATTCTTCCAATTTAGCTTGAGTGAAGAAAGCCGGAACTTTAACCGGATTTCCTTCGGTTGTTATGTTATTGGCCACAAAGCGGCTGGCTCGAATAACGCCCCTACCTTGATCGGCAGTGTCATTGCCGCCAGTAACAGTAACCCCCGTAAGCTCTCCGGTGGTATTATTGCGAGTTTTAGCAACTTGGCCGATATTGTTCTTATCCGGCACAACATCAATCAAGCCCTTTCGAATATAAATTGAGCCTCCTTGAACATTTCTCCTTACCGTGCCTCCGGCATCTTTTATTTGATAGTCTGTGCCACTGACAGCCTGCATAGAAGCGCTCTCGCTGCCTGTATCCATATCAATATACACAACACCGGTTCCGGCAGTGTTTATAGTACCGTCAGCATCTCCTTTGATAATGTTTACCGCCGCAAATCCGTCTCCATTATTGGACATTGCTAAATATCGAGCTCTGGAATTGCCATTATTCAGTCCATCCGTAAACAGGATGTTGCCGTGTGCGGCGATGTTATACGGGCTACTGTTGCGCGTTGTATTATCAACAATTCCTTGATCTTCTTTACTATCCTCAAGACCACGGACGGTAAACAAAGCATTATTGTTGGCATCAGAAATTTTCAAATTGCTGTTTGTCATGTGAATATTACCGCCTTTGCCGAAACCAACAAAGTATTGCGTCGCATCATCTTTTGTGGTGCCGGCGGCATCGGTATTGCCGATGGTAATGGCCCGATTTTTTATATTGATGCCCAAATTGTCGTTGGCCAACGCTATTTTGCCGTTAGTTCCCTTAACCTTTTGGATAATACTGCCATTTGCGGCATCTGCACCATCCATGATGATTTGCGCCGCGTTATCTGCCTCTACACCATTGCTGTCGGTATTTTTATCAATTGCATTATCTGAACCGACACGCATGGTAATAAGTTTGTCACGCGCTTCAATCTGCGTACCTTTATAGGCACCGCTTGCCGGCTGGTGAACGTGTACACCGTTTTTATCAACATCCATCCACTTATATTCATCGTCAATATTTTCCGAACCTACGGAAATATTAGCCGTACGGATGTTGTTAACATCGAGCTGACCTGCCGCCAACACACCTTCAACCACCATATTGCCGTCAATATCAACGCCAAAATCCGGTGCTTTGCTGTCAGCTGAATATGCAGGAGGATTTACCGTTCCGGTTGTATGAGTATCTTTGTTGGTAGTATGTACTACTACATTTGCTTTCTTCTGAACATCATTTTTAGGCTTATAGTTCCCGATATCTCCGGCTTCCGCAACATTAATTTTATCTCCCATAATATCAAGTGTGCTCTTACCCTTTTCAGCATGACCGGACATAACATAATTATCTGCATCTTTACTGGCATCTGTCTGATTTTTGCCGATTTTAAAGTTAGTGCCGTCAAATTCCAGATTAGTACCTGTATATTTAAGTGTTTCATTGCCGGCCCACAATCTGTTACCGGCGGCAATCAATGTACCTTTGATATAAGCATTACCGGCGCCCTCTCCTCTGGAACCGCTGCCGGCTACATATAAGCCATAGCTACTCGGATCAGCACTGAATGCGGTTTCCGGTTCATTTCTGACAGCCTTAAGCAATTCTTGTTTGGCATCACGATCTGCACCGATAATCATCTCATTCACGTTATAAATACTGAAAAAGTCATCTTGATGCTCGCGGTCATCCGGATCTTGCGCGCTATCCGGCCCCGATCCCATATATAAATCAGTACGCATCGCATTGCGCCAGCCCGAACCTTCTTGTTTAGTACGTTGTACAAACTGAGTCGGATCCGATTCTGCCATAGCATTGGCACCATTAACCACATTGGAAGAAGATGTAACCAAAGAGTACTGATTTTGATTATCTGTTTCAACACCGTTAAATACAGCTGAATAATAATCTCCGTCCAAATTCCACACACCGCCGACACCGCGTGCTTGCTTGGCTTCATTTTCTTTGCTGGAGATATAACCGCCGTTAGCCCCGATAAGTGAAGCTATACGCACCGTTCTTTCTTGACCGATGCCGTGTTCACCGTCTACCTTAGCCGGAAACAGTGCAAACGCCGTTAAATTGTCACCGGCACGAACAATACGAATCTTCGGAGACTTATAATTATATAGCTCACCTTCTTCATTAAATTTATAAGGCAAATAAGGAGTCAAATCCGCCATCGGAATATCCATAACGCCGATTTTTCTGCCCGATATAGTGTGCTGATGCGAAGTATCTTCTTCCATAACTTTCATAATGTCGTTGTAATTAGATGACATATATGATTCAGCCGCCCCCATAATCGTGCGCATTGAAGTCGCGGTATTGATATCCTCAACTTCCATCGTCCTCTCCGCGGATTTTTTATACATGGTCGGGGTAACCACTGCTATCAAACCAAGCATGGCTAAGGCTTCTATCATCAAGCCACCTCGCTCCAGTACGGATTTATTATTAAACTTTTTCATCAGCGTTCTCCTTAATTCACTTTATTCGGTTATATTACTTCAAATAACTTTCAAATTTTTTATATCTTAATTCTCTGTCTTTAAGTGTCTCATCCTTAAAGACATTAATTTTATCATTGTTTTCAATTTCCGTATGCTTTGTATCATTATAGCACTGAGCTAAATTCAAGCGATCCCTACCGTAATAGTTTTCCAAAATATTGTAGCAATGACATGCGGGATCGGTTTTGGGAAATACTTCATAAGCAAACATACAGGGTTTTGTTTTGCACACATCAAGCTCAGAATTACGCCATATAGCGGAATTTTCGGAAATCAAAATATTCTCCGCCACCAGTTTTTCGTGACCGGCCTGTTTACTGCTTAAATCTGCTTTGTAGTTGTAATTTTCATCCAGACGCTGTTCAAACCGGTCTTTATGCTCATCATCAAAGGTATGACTTTTCTCTCGGAGTCTGATGGCACGCGTAGCGGCTGCCCCTACGCCATGTAATTTAGGTTTGCCGTCAACATATTCGAGCCAACCGAAAGAAGCTGCTCGGCCACTGGTATTCGATAACAAATTAACAAATGTCGGCAAAGGCGTAAGATTACCATCTTTAGACAGCCACCTTTCCGGAATCGGAGCAAATGAAACTAAATAGCGGTGCTCACCGATATTTTTGGTGCGCGCATCATCCTGAGCATCGCAAGCGATAAAAACTTCGCTATCCGGTTTGGAACCGGCGTCTTCTTCGGCCGACAGAGACAGACAATAAACAAATTGTTTCATGTTACCGGTAGCATAATTGCTGCCGCTGCCGTCTTTCTTTTTGTTGCCGGTTAAATATCCGACCGGAAGATAGGTATTAAATTCCTGATAAACCGGTTCATATCCGGTTACATTAACCGGAGCATAAGAACTTGTGCGCATGCCATCGGCACCATCCCAACCGGCTCCTCCGCCGTTTTTCTGGGTATTTCTGTTGTATATGATTTCGCATTCCAAAGTATGCAGGCGCGCAGAATGTTCCGCATTAAAGCGGTTTATAATGGTTGCAGCCTTAATATCATTGAGCGCATGTTCCTTATCGGCACGCGGCGCAACGTTGAAAAAACTTAAGGCCACCATAATTGTCGCCAATAATATCCATATATACATTACAGTTACCTTTTATAAAGTTCCAGTACCATAGGTGGATTTTAACACATTTTTTTTACTTTTTCCAGTGTTTTTTTGCAGAGAAATATGAATATTTTGTTACAATTTCGGTTATAATTTTTATTAACGATATTTTTTCTTGATTTTTCAGACATATTTGCTATGATGCGGCAGATTTTAAGGGCAGAACAATGGCATCAAGACCAGAAATTGAAGATTTAGGCGGAGATAAATATAAATACGGCTTTACCACTGATATAGAGGCCGATATTGTGCCGTATGGTCTAAACGAAGATATTATCCGTCTGATTTCCGCCAAAAAGAATGAACCGGAGTGGCTTTTGGAGCGTCGTCTTAAGGCATATCGCCACTGGCTGACATTAAGCGAGCCACATTGGGCTAAGTTGCAATACAATGCTGTTGATTTCCAGAATTTAAGCTATTATGCCGCGCCAAAGCAAAAAGTGCATCCGCTAAGTCTTAAGGATGTTGATGAAAAATTGCTTGAAACTTACAATAAACTCGGCATTCCGCTTAAAGAACAAGAAGCTCTGGCCGGAGTTGTGGCTGTTGACGCGGTGTTTGACAGCGTTTCGGTGGCGACTACATATCGTGCTAAATTGGCAGAGCAAGGTATTATTTTTTGTTCTATTTCCGAAGCAGTGCAAAATCATCCCGATTTAGTGCAAAAATATTTGGGTTCTGTTGTGCCGTATACCGATAACTTTTACGCCTGTCTCAATTCCGCGGTGTTTACCGACGGTTCGTTTGTATATATTCCCAAAGGCATAAAGGCACCAATGGAGCTTTCCACTTATTTTCGCATCAACGCACAGAACACCGGACAATTCGAGCGCACTCTGATTGTGGCGGAAGATGACAGTTACGTTTCTTATTTGGAGGGGTGCACTGCGCCGCAACGCGACGAAAATCAGCTCCATGCTGCGATTGTAGAGATTGTGGTAATGAACAATGCGGAAGTTAAATACTCCACCGTGCAAAACTGGTATCCGGGAGATAAGGATGGCAACGGCGGAGTATATAATTTTGTAACCAAGCGGGCAGCTTGCCGCGGTATCAATTCCAAAATTTCGTGGACACAGGTGGAGACAGGCTCGGCAGTAACATGGAAATATCCGTCATGCATTTTACAGGGAGACAATTCGGTCGGCGAATTTTATTCGGTGGCAATTACCAACAATCGGCAACAAGCCGATACCGGTACCAAGATGATTCATTTGGGAAAGAATACCCGTTCCAAAATCATTTCCAAAGGGATTTCTGCCGGATTTTCCAATCAAACTTACCGCGGGTTGGTGGATATTGCCGCCGGTGCCAAAAATGCCCGCAATTACTCACAATGTGACAGTTTACTCATCGGTTCAACTTGCGGCTCGCATACCGTACCGTATATCCGCAACCGCAATAAATCCGCGGTTTTGGAACACGAAGCGACCACCTCCAAAATCAGTGCGGAACAACTGTTCTATTGCCAGCAGCGCGGTATAAAAGAAGAAGAAGCCGTCGGACTTATCGTCAACGGTTTCTGCAAGGAAGTTATGCAAAAACTGCCGATGGAATTTGCCATTGAGGCCGGAAAACTTATTAATATCAGCTTGGAAGGAAGTATCGGATAATGTCGGAAATCAAGGAAGAAGAATTGTATAAGCGTGCTTTGCGGGTTTGGGGAAAAGAGCCGCAAATGTTGCAAGTTATCGAAGAAATGAGCGAACTGATTAAAGAAATTTTGAAAAATGTCAACCGCAAAAAAGATAATGTCGATGAAATTATTGAAGAAGCCGCCGATGTGGAAATTATGCTCGGTCAGCTGAAATGCTGCTATGGAATTACCGATAAAATTCGCGCCTATAAGGCCGAAAAGTTGAAAGTTATCGAAAAGCGGCTCGATGATTGGGAACAAAAGGAAAAAGAAAATGACGCCAAAACTGCTTGAAATAAAAGATTTATCCGCAGGAATCACCGAAAGCGGCAAGGAAATCATCAAACATTTGAATTTGACAATTAATTCCGGCGAAACTCATGCCATTATGGGACCGAACGGTGCCGGAAAATCTACTCTTTCGTATGTTTTGACCGGCAAACCGGATTATACCGTTACCGGCGGCAGTATGCATTTTTGCGGGCATGATTTAACCGCACTTAAACCGGAAGAGCGCGCCGCACTGGGCATTTTTTTGAGTATGCAGGCACCGGTGGAAATTCCGGGAGTGACCACACAGTTTTTTTTGAAACACGCCGTCAATGCCGTGCGTAAATACAATAACTTACCGGAGTTGGATACCGCCGAATTTTTGAAACTGCTCCGCTCCAAAGCAAAAGAATTTGAGGTCAGCGCCGATATGCTTAAACGTGAAATAAACGTCGGTTTCTCCGGCGGCGAGAAAAAGCGACTGGAAATTTTGCAACTCAGCCTGTTGCAACCGAAACTCGCCATTTTGGATGAGGCAGATTCGGGATTGGATATCGATGCACTAAAAATCGTGGCAAATGGGGTTAATCAATGGCATAACAATGACAATTCTCTTTTGATTATTACGCACCATCTCGATTTGTTACGGCAAATTAAGCCGGATTTTGTGCATATTTATGCGGACGGACACATTATCAGAACCGGCGGTATGGCGCTGGCGGAAGAATTGGAAACAAGCGGTTACAAAAACTATCTGGAAGCGTCAATATGAGTTTGCTAAAACAAAATACAGCGTTGTTCGGCGAGAATATTCCGTGGTTCGAAGGATTACGTGAAAAGGCATGCACCATATTTGCGCGAATCGGATTACCCACCGCCAAAACCGAAGCGTGGAAATACTCTTATTTTAAGGAAGATGCACTCAATAAGCCGCAAATTGACAGCACACCGCATCAATGCGATGGCCATTGTCACGATGAAAGCAATCTGCCGTTTTTGGCCGTTGATATAAAATATTGCAACGGCAAGCTGACGCATATTGCCCATGATTTGCCGTGCGGCGTTATTATTCGCCCGCTGTATGAAGCAATAGAAGACGGCGAAATAAAACCGTATCTTAATAAATCTTTTGATATGGAAGAGTTCCCTTTTGCTGCGCTCAATACGGCTTTTTTGGATGAAGGATTATTTATCGTCATTACCGCCGGCACAGTTCTTAATATGCCGATTTATTTGCATTATCACCAACACCACGATGTGAACCGCCTGAGCAACATCCGTAACATCGTTGTGGTCGAGAAAGGGGCAAAAGCCACGTTGATTGAGCATTTTGATGGGGAAAATGATGCACAGTATTTTGATAATATTGTAAATGAGATTTATGTCGGTACCGGCGCAATTTTGCAACATTATAAACAGCAAAACGAGGCGCAAAAAGCGCACCACGTGGCTCTGAACAGTGTTCTGATCAAAGCCGATGGACAATATAATGCTTTTATTGTTCATGGCGAATGCACATTGGCACGTACTGAAAGTTATGTGCGCTTAACGCAGGAAAATGCCGCTGCTGAAATCAACGGAGTTTATCGTTTGGAGCAAAACGGCATCAGTGATATTACCACCAATATTCGTCATTTGGCACCGCACACGAACTCCGACCAGTTGGTAAAAGGTGTGCTTGACGGTAAAGCCAAAGGAGTTTTTCAAGGGCAGATTCATATTGCGCCCGACGCTCAGCAAACAACAGGCTATCAGCTCCACCGCGCTCTGGTATTGAGTGATGAGGCGGAAGTTGACTGCAAACCGGAGTTAGAGATTTTTGCCGATGACGTGAAGTGTTCGCACGGTGCTGCCAGCGGAGATTTGGACGCAGAACAGCTGTTTTATATGCAAGCACGCGGTATTCCGCTGCAAGAGGCGCGCCAAATTCTGATAGAGGCCTATTTAAATGAGGTGTTTGAAAAAGCGAAAGATTCCGCCGTTGCCGAGTGGATGAAAGATTCTTATTTATAATCTTGAGTTATTGTCGACCGCCGGATTTATAATCATTAACCACTTCGGCAATCAATTTTTTGCCGTTGTCACAGAGATTTTTATATACGGACGACAGCTTGGCATTAAAATTATGACGCTCTTGCGCATCCATATTCGCGTCACGCACCTTTATCAGTTCCTCAAGCGGCGGTAACGGTGTAAACTTATCATTGTTATCAAGAGCATTTTTTACACCGTTTATCATCAGATTACGGCTGAAAAACATCATACACTTGCCGTCCTGCGTCTGGTTAGGGTTGCCATACGTTATATCGCCGTGTTCGTCCGGATTGGTCATAAACGGTCCGTCATCATCATTCATCCACGGATGTTTTTGTTTGATTACGAATAAGCGCTTTTTTTCCAAATAAGAAGGTTTCATTTCCAAATAGCGATTCTGCGCCGCTCTTTTAACATCGCCGTTCTGGTCTGCGGCAAAGCGAATCCTTTCTTCGCGTTTGCGTTTGCGGATATATTCCGGTAAGATTCCCCAACCGGTTTCGCCCTTCCCGTCGTATGCCGAGCGGAATGAATAAAACGACGATTGCTGTACACCGAGCGGACAAGAAGGAGCGTGCGCCACCACCAGCATTTGCGACAATATGTTTTTTCTCTCCGGCAAAGAATATCCCAATTTTTCGAGCTGATTGCAAATATTTAATTGGCGTAAATATAGGTTCTGACACCCCATACAAGCACTGCCGCCAATAAGCCGGCACAGATGTCGTCCATCATTACTCCGATGGCATTTTTCATTTTGGAATCAAACCATTTAACCGGTCCCATTTTGCATATATCAAAAAAGCGGAAAGCGGCCAAACCGACTAAATATAACCACCAGTCTGACGTATTAGCGCGCAATGCATCAGCTACAAATAAAAATGCCAACAATTGCCCTGCAACCTCGTCAATCACAACCTTGCCCGGATCCTTTTCAGCCGAATCTCGAATCAATACATCGGTTGCGCAAATCCCGACAACGGCTATCGGAATTGCCACCACAATAATTCCGAGTGCGCCAAAGAAATAACACAGTAGAAATGCCAATGGTAAAGTTCCGATTGAACCGACCGTTCCCGGAGCTTTCGGTGAAAGTCCCAATCCAAAATATGTAGCAATTATAAGAGCAAATTTTTCCGACATTTTTATCCTTTCAATATAAAATATGTATAGACGAGGTTGCATTTTTACGCAACGATATTATATTTTTTTACACAAAGTTAAACTTTGAACAATATATTTTCGGCTATGTGTTCAACATTTAGGAGAAATAAAATGACTTTAAAAAGAGTAGCTTTATTTTTAGCATTGATCGGCGGCATTAACTGGGGCTTGGTAGGTGCTTTCAAATTTGATTTGGTAACTGCTGTTTTTGGTTTTCTGCCAATTTTGGTAACGGTTGTACAAATTGTTATCGGAATAGCGGCGTGCTATGCTTTGTTTGCCTATATGATCAAGTAAAGAGTATCATTCACAATCAGCCGCCGCGGAATACTTTTTTGCAGCGGCTTTGCTTTTTAAGCGTTCCAAAGTGCGAAACAGTGCCGGACGCATAAATTTTCCGCGCCATATTCCGCGCTTGTTTTCTCTGGCGTTATGCTCGGCTTCAATATATTCATCTTTGCGATAATTTACGGCATAACCACCAAACACCATGGCTTGATTGATAGATATATCATCAGCAAAACATTCGCAAATTTCGCGTCCGTATTTATCTTTCTGAACAGCGCATTCACAATGTACGGAACTATTTTGCAACAGTTTTTCCAAATATTGCAGGGCTTCTAAACCGCAGGCATATTCCGTATTATCAGCATTATAACAAGTTTGTATAAACTCCGGTGCATCTATACCATCCAAACGAATACGTCTCTCCGCTTGTTCCAGCGAATCGCCGTCGACAGCCTTATATCTCTTAGCTGCGGCGGCAGAAGAAATAACGGCAAATAACAGCATAACCGCGCTCAAAAATTTTAAATATTTCATCATGACTGCATTATACTTTATAATTTTTTTTGTTCAATCATAATTTTATTTACTTTTCATTCATATTATCCTGTTATTGTAGCCTAAAGAATTATAAGCTTATTTGAAAAAGGTATCGCGATGTTAAAACAAATAGGATTTCTCACAGTTATCGGTATGTTTACCGTCGGCACACATACAGCACAGGCACAGTATACCGAACAGATGCCGAATATACAGCCGCAGCCGCAAATACAGCAAGCGGCACAACCGCAGCTACAGATGCCGACTTCAATTATCGTTTGTCGCTCCAAACAATGCGCACCGGCAAAATTGTCTCAGTCCAAGGAATATATTTTCAATACTTTATTGCATTTATTTGACAGCAATGCACGACAGAAAGCTTTGGTTTGCGAGGCCAACGCTCAAACTCACTCATGTACCGAAGAATATGTTTCGGTACCAATTACGGTGGGCGTAACTCCGGCTTATATGTATATTGATGATGTAAAAATCACCGATGTTTCAGTTAGTCCGCAGAATACTATGGCTCTGAATTTGATTTTAAACTGGAATGTAACTTATAATGGTCAAACTCCGACTTGCCGTCCGAGTAAAACTTTGTTGCATGTTAAAAATGTTAATAATGTTTTGATTCAGGATAACGGTTACAGCTGCCGCATGACAACCATCGGTACCACCACCATACAAACCATGTTTGCCATTGATTACATTGATATGGATTATGGTTATATCGGTGGATTTTATTCAATTGGTTTGTCCGGTCCGGCTTATGGCGGCGGTAGCGGCTATATGATGCTGCGCTTGCCTAACGACGTAACTATAGAGGCTAAAGATTTTCCGATTAGCGAGGGCAATACGTTTTCGGAGCAAGCCACAGCACCGACAAATGTTTCTGCTCCGGAAGCACAGACCGTACCGACTCCGCCAATAAGCTCGCCGCAAGCTCCGGTTCCGGTAGCGCAACCTGTACAAATAGGCGGTCAATACATTTATAATGCTTATACCGGACAATTTATCCCATTACCGACAGTTCCGATGCCTTATGCCGCTCCGGCTGCCGCAACTCCGGCTGCTGCAGCTCCGGCTCAACTCTCGCCTTTCGGTATGACTCCGGTTATTGATCCAAATCATGTTCCGGCACCGAATGTAAGTTCAATCATAAAGTATAATCATCCGGCGAAAGAATACGAAGAAGCGCAAGAGCTGGCTCGTATACGTGCCGAAAAAGATATGAAGAAAAAAGAGCATCTGCGCCATGAGCTTGAGAGAAAAAAGCAAATGGAAGAAGAAGCTGTTGATTTTGGTGGTGCAAAAGTATTCCCGCTTCCGAAATCGCCCAAGGTTGACAAAACATTGAAGCAAGAGCTCAACCGTAATTCTCTCAGTGATTATGCACCGACTGAAAGTCGTAGATTTGATTAGAAAAATACGATATTTAGCGAAAAAAGGCGTCTAAAAATTTTTAGACGTTTTTTTGTATAAAAAAATCTTGCATATTTTATAAAGTTATGTTATATTGACTTTCGTAAAAATAATGATTGTGCCTATAATTACGAAAAGAGATAATTTTTTATCTCTTTTCACAGGTGATTTTATATGCACGGAACTTTACCAAAAAACAGCTTTAATCAGCTGTTTTTGGTCTCTATGAATTGCAAAAAAAAATCATACATTCAAAAAAAAACTGTATTATGAACAACGGATTAAGAAAAGTTTTCGTTTCTATGATGGCGTTTTTTGCCATCATTATGGTGTTTTCCGCCTGCGAAAAGGCGACGTTAGACACAGCTCGCACCACCGACACTGACAGTGAGGCGATTCCAGTTGTTGCCGGCTACGTATATGAAGCCGGATTGCGGCATTATAGTGACACTGCGCTTAAAACTAAAGTCAGTGATCAAATGACTGCCTCGATTAAAATCTGGAGAACCGAGGATGGTGTTAAAACCGATGTGGTTTTCGATAACCAACAGCCGCCGCGTTTGGATGCCTATTCCGATCTGGCGCGCAAAGATTATCAAATCACAAAGGAGCAGCTTGACATTCGTCCTATCTCTGAACGAATTGCTCGTGCTACCGCAAAGGATAGTGATGGCAACGATGTAGAGTTGGATACTGTCTACCACAGCTACGGTGATGCCCAGGTTATGAGCATTCCGGTCAAAATTACCAGTTATACGGTTGAGTACGGCGGTAACGTCTACTACTATCCCAGTGTAACACTGGTACGAGCCGATTTTCGGCACCTGAAGAATACCGAGATTTCAGCCAAGGCGCGTACACGTGCTTCTTATGTAACCGGTGTTTACAATACCGAATACAAGGTTGATCTCGTTTTGAAGGAAACGAATAAGCTCAATCCGGAAACGTTCACTCTGCCGGTTTACGCGTATACAACGCGTTCGGTTCTGGAAGATGATGCCATCAAGAAAGTGGAGATAGAGAACAAAACTCGAGAGATTATCAATGAAACTGATGAGCGTTGCAAATTCGATAAGATTATAACGTGGAAATCAGGTGAGCAAACTCGAGAAAATGTCTCTATTATCTTGAAGCGAAAAGTCGGAAACAAAGATCCCTACAGTAAGGATGTCAAGAGCTTTGACTACAAACTGTCGCGTGTAAACGGCATTAAGAAGGGAAGCGAATCGGAAAACCGCACGGAAGGAAAGTGGACAGTCTGGCGCAAAACCGACACCTACTCTGCCGACCTTGCAAACGGAACGACTGAAGATTTGGTGGTAACAGAATATTCTCTGATGCACGAGCGTGCCACATATAAAGATGACAATATTGAAGTCAGCTTTGATTATGAGGACTATCGTGTTGACGAAAATTCTACAACAGCTACACCAAGAACTTCTGAGCGCGCCGGTTATTCCGAGGCCCTTTTGGAGAACAAGATTACGGCTACTTATGTCGGTTATTCGCATAAGACCAATGAGCTTGTATATCTCTATAAGCCGGCTAAAAAGGCAGTTGACTACAAGTTTGATAATCCTGCTTTGATCGTCTATAAGGATTCGATTGTCGGCAACATTGATTTCATCACTGTTTTCGACGATGAAACTCAGGACAAAGTACGCGATCACATCTGTGTTCCGAGAACGCTTCAGTGCTTGACCGATTGGGAGGCATACCAAGAAGTTGCATCTCAAACCACAAGTTCTGATGTTAGCGTAAGCTTGATGTCAAGTAACGAGGTTGCAAAAGGTTACTGGAAGTATGTCAATCAGACGCGTCGGCTCAACACTGTTGCCACTCTGTATGACGGATCTTCTAAGGATAACACATGGGAAGCTGTTGTTCCAAACGCATTCGTTTATGAGCGTGAGGGCAAAAAGCATGTGTTTGACAATATTTCGTTTGCAGCAACGCAACTCGGAGGCTCAATCAATCACAGCGGTGACAAAGACGGCTTCTCCATATATGATTACAGTGATGCAATCAATGTAATTTATGGAGACAATGTTCAACGTACGACTGCGCCGGGTGTGGTTAAGGTCAGCAACAACAAGGTTGTCGGTTACGAAATCCGAAATAAAAAGCTTGACATAACCTATGAAAGAGTTGTGGCTTCGCTTGACTTTGTAACAAAATTTGCCAACGGTACGGAAACAACCGATCCCGTAAGCAAAGAGTTCCCGAGAAGCTTAACCGTGACAACGGATTGGACCGCTTATGAAAGTGTCAATACCGAAAATACGGCCGAGCCATCGGTTACTTTAGTTCAAAGCTCAAGCAAATCCGAAGACGATTGGACATGGAAGGAAGAAACACGTAATATTTCAGCTGCGGTTACTCTTGCTTCAAGCAAGCAAACCAACGGTTGGACCAGTGTTGATCCAAACAACATCGTCTTTACTCGTCAAAGTGTTACGGCAGATTTCGGCAAACTAACCTTCACGGCAATCAAGGTTGCCAGCAGTGCTACTCTTGCTAAATCAGAAGATTTGACAGATACCTATACTTATTCTAATACAATCAGCGTAAGTTATGGTAACTCTACAACCAATGATATGCAGAACAGTACGGCACCGGGTAAGATTATCGTGCAGAAAGGCAAGACCGTTACCGATTATGAAATCCGCAATCCGAAACTTGTCGTTTCCGATAACGATGTTACGGCTTCGCTTGACTTTATCACAAAGTACAGCGACGGCAGTGAAAATTCAGAAGCGGTTTCAAAGGTTTTTGCCCGCAGCCTGGTTTGCAACACGGATTGGAGTTCAAATGAGGTAAACAACAGCGAGCTCACGGGTTCTGCCAGCGTTACTCTCAAGTCGAACAACAAGATTGAGGACGGAAATTGGAGCTATAAGAAGGAGATTCGCGACATTACAACCATTGCGTCTCTGGCCGGAAGTCAGCAGACAAACGGTTGGACCAGCGAGGATCCGAACTCGATTACGTATAGCCGAGAAGGCAAAACGTATACGTTTGATGCTCTTTCGTTCAGTGCAACTGAAGCAGGACACTCGGTACAGCTGACGAGCGACGAGGCAACTTCCACCACTTATACCTACAGCGACAAAATCGATGTGGCATTCGGCGGAAACACCAAGTCTTCAACAGCACCGGGTAAGATCGTGGTTGCAAAGACAAAGACCGTTACCGATTATGAAATCCGTAATCCGAAACTCGTAGTTTCCGATGACAATGTTACGGCTTCGCTTGACTTTATTACAAAGTACAGCGACGGTACCGAAAATTCGGAGGCGATTTCAAAGGTTTTTGCACGCAGTCTTGTTTGCAATACGGATTGGAGTTCTAATGAGATAAACAACAGCGAACTCACGGGTTCTGCCAGCGTTTCTCTCAAGTCGAACAACAAGATTGAGGACGGCAATTGGAGCTATAAGAAGGAGATTCGCGACATTACAACCATTGCTTCTCTGGCCGGAAGTCAGCAGACAAACGGTTGGACCAGCGAGGATCCGAACTCAATTACGTATAGCCGCGAAGGTAAAACGTATACGTTTGATGCTCTAACATTCAGTGCTACCGAAGCAGGACACTCTGTACAGCTGACGAGCGATGAGGCAACTTCCACCACTTATACCTACAGCGACAAAATCGATGTGGCATTCGGCGGAAACACCAAGTCTTCAACAGCACCGGGTAAGATCGTAGTTGCAAAAACTAAGACCGTTACCGGTTACGAAATCGAAAACCCGAAGATTACTGTCAACCAGGATAATGTTACAACCTCGCTTACGTGGGTTACACTTTATTCTGACGGAACCAAAAAGACGGAAGAAGTAAACAAAATCTTCAATCGTAACTTTAAGGTTCTGACCAACTGGTCATCTAAGGAATCCGACAACTCACAGACTACCGGTTCGGCAAAGGTCGATCTCACTAGTTCTTCCGACAAAACCGATGGCTACTGGAGCTATACTGCCGAAACACGCAGCATCAGCACTACAGCAAAGCTGAAAGGTTCTACACAGGAGAATAAATGGGAATCAAAAGACCCGAACAAGATTGTCTATACACGCGAAGGTAAGACTCATGATTTCGGAATACTGAGCTTCAGTGCTTCAGAATCCGGAGCATCCGTTAAGCAGAAGAGCGACAATATTAACGAGACCGTTTATAGCTACAGCGATAAGATTTCGGTCAGCTACGGCTCAAATAGCTTCGATTCTTCAGCTCCTGGCACCATCACGGTGGCTAAGCCTTGGAATCCTGACTTCCCCGACAGCTACGGTAAGTTCACGGACGTGAAAGTTACTGCATCTAAGACGGAAGGTCATAACAGTTGGCTCTATGTAGTAAGCATCCACTTTGAAAACGGTACTCTGCCGTTGCTCATTCGTCAGAATGCAAGCGCACCAGATGCCATAGATAAGAGCATGTTTACCTCATCAACAGATTCCAGACTGAACAGTGCAATCTACATCACCTCTTGGGGTAAGTGGATTAACGCTATTGCCTATGATGCATCTTCCTACATGTCGTGGGATGATACCGACGGCGATAATATAGGTATGTTGGCTTACAGCACCGCTACCATGTGGGGATGGGACGATGGTCATACTACATCAGGAGATAATAAACATCCGACCGTGTTTACGGACAAGTACAGCGCAAAGTTGTCCGAGAACAACACCTTGCTGACTATCTACAACAAGTCAGGAAAGGTATTTGCAACGTATAAGTCCGCAAAATAACCTGTGATACATAAAAAAACAGCGTCTTCTTAACCGAAGGCGCTGTTTTTTTTATAAGCTAACGCTGCCAATCATTACGAATATTTAATCCATGTGTTAAATTATATGCCATACGTTGCCGTGAGAAGAATCTATTGCCGGCATCTATACAATCATCACAAATCGGTGGTAATTTATAAAGCCTTTTAGCTGCCAGACGCAAACGCGTTAATTCAGAATAATCTCCATTCATTCGCTGCTGCATAATGCATCCGTCATTAGTACAATGCGAACCAAGCTGTTCATTACTGTTGGCTCTCCCCTCATATGTTAACCCTATAAGATGTCCAAACTCGTGCATTATAACGGTTTTAAAGCCTTCAACATCTAATCTGCTGTTTGCATCTAAGAAACGCGCAGTCGATATAATCGAGAATTGGTTTTCATGCGAAACACCTAAACAAAAATTGAGTTTTTGCTTAAGTCCGTATTGATTAGTATAAGTTCCGTATAAATCGTGTTTAGTAATAAGCACCGACCATTGCGGTATTTGTGAGCGATACGGATCCTCTGTTATATCTTTACATAGCTGATCTATGGATATTTGCCGACGAGAATACCATCTTCCCTCCTCTATGGCCTTAGCTTTGGCTTTATCTATATACCAATCCACACTTTCATAAGGCCGTAAAATTCTATTGCCAAACCTGTCTTCGTAGGCATATTTATTACTACGCCAATTACCCAGCATAGTTATAGGATAATCATTTTTATGTTCCGGAAAGCAATCCATCATTTCTTCAACGGCATCTTTTATATGCGGACCAAGAGGTTCCAAACTTTTTTCGTATAAGAGGAAAATATTTCTGATTGTAGGCATAGTTTTCTCCTTTATTTTCATAGTACCATATTTTTCAGTATATGTCAAATTGTTGTATTACTGACACTTACAGAGTAAAAAGAGCATGCAATAAGAAAAAAATTCTAATAGAAAAAAGAAAGTACTCGTAGTGTAAAACACCTCATAACAGAAAAAATCCGATTAATGCCGTTTATAGTAGCATACCGATTACCGTGGTGTATCCTTAAAAAGACACCTCACAATATAAAAAAGTCAATTAAAAAGCATAATACGCAGTGAGCTCTCTTGCACAGTGTACAAAGTAGTACATAAACAAGAGAGCTCACAAGTAGAAAGCCTTTAAGTGACTTTTCCAATACTATAAATTAGAAGAATCAACCTTAACGCCCACACCCATAGTCGAACTAATCGAAATTTTCTTCAAATAAGTTCCTTTCAGGCTGGCAGGTTTAGCCTTCAAAATCGTTTCAATGAATAATTTGGCATTGTCATAGATTTGATCACTGCTGAAGGAAGCCTTAGCCACACCGGCATGAACAATACCGTTCTTTTCAACACGATACTGAACTTCTCCTGCTTTGGCATTTTTAACGGCTGTGGCAACATCGGTGGTAACCGTACCGAGTTTCGGGTTCGGCATCAAGCCCTTCGGACCCAAAACGCGAGCCACACGACCGGCCATCCCCATCATATCCGGAGTTGCGATACATCTGTCAAAGTCAACCTTACCGGCCAAAATTGAATCAACCAAGTTTTCAGCACCGATAATATCAGCACCGGCAGCCTTAGCTTCATCAGCCTTTTCGCCTTGCGCAAACACAGCCACGCGAACGGTCTTACCGTTGCCGTGCGGCAACTGGCAAACGCCACGGATCATTTGATCGGCGTGTTTCGGATCAACACCCAAGTTAATTGCCAAATCGATGGTCTCATCAAATTTTGCAGTTGCATTTTCTTTTACGATATTGATAGCGTCTTTCAAGCTGTAAGCCTGATTCTTATCAATATTTTTATATGCATTCACTAATCTCTTTCCGCTCATCGACTTACTCCGTAACTTCAATACCCATAGACACTGCCTGACCTTTAACCATATTCATAGCAGATTCGACTGTAGAGCAGTTCAAATCCGGCATTTTGGTGGTGGCAATTTCTTTGACTTGCGCCATAGAGATTTTGCCCGCAGACTTTTTGCCCGGTTCTTTAGATGCAGATTGAACACCGGCGGCTTTCTTAATCAAATAAGAAACCGGCGGCAATTTGGTAATGAACGTAAAGCTCTTGTCATCGTATGCGGTAATAATAACCGGCACCGGAACACCCGGCTCGATTTTTTGCGTTTGTGCATTGAATGCTTTACAAAATTCCATAATGTTTAAGCCTTTTTGGCCCAAAGCAGGACCTACCGGCGGAGACGGATTCGCCTTACCCGCAGGTATTTGCAGCTTAATCAGACCTAAAATTTTCTTTTTAGATTTAGCCATTTTATACCTCTCTTAGGTTTGTGGTAAAGACAATGGCTTGTCCCCCACAATATTATCAACACGAACATCTCTAAAAACGAATCTGTCCTTAAAGATGCCTGTTTTGTATATCATATAAAATACAAATTGCAAGCATTTTTTGCAGAAAATATTATCACTTTTTGTAATTTTGTATTTTTTACTTGATTTTAGACAAAATATGCATTATAGTATAGTCAACAGATTTTTTAGTAGGAGAAAAAATATGGTAGAGGTTATTGAAAACACTAAAGGTTATCCGCTTATGAAGAGCAATGAATACAGTTCGGTGCTGCTGGCAGAACAAAAACTTAACTATATGGATATCAACAAATTTTCCGATGTTACACCTAAAGAATTTAATAATGAAGATCGGATGAATCGTATTCTGGCCGAAATATTGCAGCAGCCGATAATGGCCGGAGTTTACCGTAAAAACGGAATAAAACCGAATGAGGTTTATGATTATATAGGATCAGTGCAATTGTCTTCAATTGAGGATAAAAAAGATATCCTGAAACAAGTTTGGATTGCGTATGCTCATGCTGCTCATAATAACGACAGAGCAGAAGGCGATAAATTAAACGGTCTAAAGATTGAAAACTCAGAATGGAACGAATTGGAGAAAAGGTTGAGCAACCCTATCAGCAAATTAACTAAATCAATGAAGCAGTTCAAAGCAGAACAGGCAAAAGAAATTACCAGAGAAATATCTGCTCCGTCTTGGGGAAAAAAGATTATTGGTTGGTTTAAGAAGAATGAGAAAAACACCAAGGCAATTGCTGGAGGTGTGGTTACTGCGATTGTGATGACTCCTGCAGCGCAAAAATTAATGCAATTAACCGCCGAAGATGATTTTTCGAGAATTGCCAAGACTGAACAAAAAACTCAGCAACAAAACAATCAGAATATGAGCAGAATTTATACAGATATAAGCAAACACATTCTCTCATAACTTGTCAGGAAATTCGCGATTTTTACCAATAAATTTCCTGGTTCCTAAAAAAAAGTATGACTTGTTACCGACAAGTCATACTTTTTTAATGGACAAACGAGTTTACATTGTACCCATAGTCATTTCCGTCTCCCCAAATTGATTCTCAGAAGCTTTGTATCTCCGATATCAAAGACTATTTCAGCCCCGACATGAAAAACATCCAGCAACTTCTCAGCCTCATACTCATTAGAGCGTAACGATATATGGATATGAATATACGTTTTCTTATCACCTTTATAACTGCTCGAAGTTACCAAATCGGCCACATTTCTGCCGTTAAAGTTAATACCGATAGTCAATGCCACTCTAACCGGTTCGTCAAATAAAACCTTTTCGTATTTTTTGACTCCTTTCTGATCTGCATAACCGGTTATATCCAGCCAATAAGCTTCTTTTCCGTGAATATTATCATCAGGTCTCTGATAACATTTCACCTCAGGGTCGTCATTTATTCCGACAATCGTACAAAAATATTCTTCTAACATAAAAAAATATTACCGTTGCCTTTTCAACGGAGTTAAATAATATATTTATAATTTAATTATAAACAATCTTCCAAAATTTGTCAAGTATCTTTTATAATCTGCAAATTCTTATTTTATCTATTAAACGAATTTGTTTAACCGAAGCTTTTTTAACGATGTCTCACTACTTCAAAGCGATAAAGTTGCACCGGTTCGTGCGGAGCTATATTGCCTTTTTGACGGGCAATTGCCACTTGCTGCTCTATACTGTCAATCCCCTCAATATCAGGTAATAACAAGCCACGTTTACCATTGCTTTCGACGATTACTCCATACTTTTTAATATTAAGTTCCTCAGTTGAAGTTATCGGTTCTGCCGGCATCAGCACATCTACACTGTATACCAAATCCGCCAATTCATCAGGTCGAACCGCCATAAAACGCGGATCCTGCGAACACGCGGCAATTGCATTATGCGCAATTTCATCGGCAATGTTGGCATAAACCGGAGCAATGGTACCTATGCAGCCGCGTAATTGTCCGTGCATTTTAAGCGAAACAAACACTCCGGCGCGGTTTTGCACCAGTTCGGAAGCTACATTTTGCGGCATTGATACCGGTTTTCCGCTCAACACAAAATTTTCAATGCAATAACGGGCAAAACGGACATAGGCATCTTCTTTTTGTACCTGTGCCGCCACCTGTTTTTGCTTCCATTCGCTAAATTGCGCTCCGAAATTGCGCTTTTTATCAACATCACCCGCAGTAAAAGTCGCCACACCATAGCCGACACCGAACGGCCCTTCATACGACAGTAAATTACTCTTAACCGTACGTAAATCAAAAGCTCCGGCCATAATCACAAACGGACGGTGTCCGCATTCTCCGGCAGCTTCACATAGTTGTGGCGACATTTGCAACAGCGGCAAAAAATTTGCTGTTTTGAAAATCTCCCGCACTTTAGCATCAAATTCCGGTCCCTCTTTAGTAAATCCGTACGGACCGTCGTCAAGCAGCTTGTGCGACCAATCACCGCTGGCAATAACCACGCTACGACGATTGAGCTTACTTGAAACCTCATTTAAGATTTGCCCCAACAGATAATGATAATAAATCGATAATCCGGAAATTGCTATCCGCACCACTTTAAAGTCTTTTTTGGCTTCTGTCAAAAAGCGTAGCGGAATAAACGAACCATGGTCAATATTTTGCTCATGCCCGCCCAATATGCCGCACGGAAAACCACGGGCTTGGCAAAAAGTATTTAGCTCACCGATAAAACTTTCATCGGACGCAGCGGTTATTTTTACTTCCGGTGCTCCAAACTGCGCAAAATTATCGGAAATTTTTTCTGCCAATGCCACATGGAAATAATCAACATACCAACGCATATGCGGACTGAGCAAAATGATTGTGTCCGGCTCAAAATCCGTTAAAAAATTCATTGCTTCACGATAAGCATCAATAGTTTTTTGAATTTCTTTTTCTTTGCCATTGCCTACTTCCGGAAAAATCAGCGGCGGATGCGGTACGGCAATCGCGGCCAAAACTGTCATAATTATCTCCAGCTATATATTATTGTATGGGTTAAGACTTATAATTGCCTTTTTTTATTTTCAGCATTTGCACCAATTTCTGCCAACCTGTTTTTTGAATATTTGTTTTTTTGTTTTCGGCATTTTTTTGCGCAACAAATTTTTTCATCGGAACGGTAGCACTGAACGACAACATAAACTTTACTTCCAAGCTGAGCCATTCTCTATAGCCGGAAATGCGTGGCGTATTTATTTCTTCTTCCATAGAATTGGCAGCGTCGTTATAAATACCTTCTATGTGCATCATCATTGATATTTTTGCACCTAACGGTTGTTGTTTGCGGTTCTCAATATATTCTTTCACAAATTCCGGTTTTATACCGTGTTTGCGGTAAGCAGCCGCCATTACCGGTTGTCTGAATATATTTTCTATGGCAGCATTTAATTCGTTGCCGTCATTTTTACTTAAAGTGGTCCTTACATACTTTGAAATATTTTCATAATTAAGTGTTTGTTCCATCGACAATACATTTTTATATTCGCCGACATCAAAAATCGGATTACCGGTTTTCGGGCTTGTTCCTATAATTTCCATGGCAAATTCCTTACAAAATTATCTATGAGAAACATAGTATCCCAATTTTGCATCATTTGCAATCAAAAATATCAGCAAAAAACAAATTTACGCATGGCGAAACGAGTAGTATTTATGTAATAAAAATGTAACGATTGTCGAAAAAATCAAATATATTGCCTGCGCCAACCAAGCGTTAAGCTTAAATATCCACATTAAAAAGCTGATACTTGGTGCGTTAATAGTATAAAGCAAAACATACACCGACCACGCTTTTGCCCATTCTTTCCAAAAATTGCCATGACTGCGAAAAACGTAGTAGCGCATGGTAATAAACGACACATTGATGGTTATGGCATACTGCACAATCAATGCCGCATTTGCCAACAATATTTCAGGAAAATTCCACCCTGCCCGATTGTTGATTGAGACAAACAGCCATGTCAAAGCTGCAAATACCGACCATGCAAAAACGGTATTAAACCCGCCTACCAATAAAAAACGCAATTTTTCCGGTAATTTAAACCAGATATTCTCCGTCCAAAGATATAATTTGACTATTGTCTTAATCAATTTCATCTCCGCCACAAATATTGTTCATAACATTTTTATCCAACAATGTTTCCAATTCCACCGCGCGCCACGGAGATAATATGTTATCATCCCACACACTTTCCGGATACTGTTTATCTATTTCAGGCTTACCGGGATGAATCATAATTTCTACCGCATTATAGCCACGCGGAATCCGAATATTTTCAAACTGTTCACGTGAAATTTTGCAGGTAAAGAGAATCGTATAAAAGTAAACGTCTGATTTATAACCATTCCACCAAGAGAGAAAGCGCAAGATAAAATATTTAATCAGTCCGCCGTCTAATAACCAACTTTTAGATTTGTTTTGCAAAATCGTATTAAGGGCATTTTCGTTCATCACTCTTATACGACGCACATTATATTCCCTTGCAATTTTGCATACGATCTTAAACACTGTCGGAATAAGATGCACATGGCGATGTCCGTCAATGTGTGCCATTTTCAGCCCCGTTGCCATATATTTTTGTGCCTGTGCGCGAATTTCCGTTTCAACCTGCGATGCAAATTTTTCAGGATGCAAAAATGATAACAGCAGCAATTTTACAAAACCGTTTTTCAGCTTACCGTCAGCATCTGTCAACAGCGGAATATCACGCGAATCGGCTGCCGGTTTTTCGTTTGTTAAATTAAGATGCAGTCCCACTTCCAAATCCGGCATATTTTTAGCGGCTTCCGCCGCTTCAGCGGCAAATTCTTGATTAACCATTAAGCTGGTGCTATTTAAAATACCTTTGGTATGTGCCTCGATAATAGCGGCATTGACACCGCGGCTGATACCAAAATCATCGGCATTAAATATGATTTTCAGGCTCATTTTTTCCTGCTTTCTTTTCGATAAAATCAGCCACATAAAGCGGACGTTTTTTTACTTCAATATGGATTTTGCCGATATATTCGCCGATGATACCTAAACAAATAAGCTGAACCGCCCCCAAAAACACCACTGTTACCATAATTGTAGCATAACCAGGAGTCGGATTATGCATAAAGAAATGTTCGAAAAACACATAGACACCCATCAGCAGCGCCAAAACCGCTGCAATAATACCCAAAATGGTTGCCAAACGCAACGGAACCACGGAAAACTGCACAAAACTGTTTATCGCCAAACGCAGTGATTTTATAAAATTGTATTTTGAAGTACCGCTAAAACGTTCCGGCGCCTCAAACGGAATAATTTCTACATTGTCTTGCGGCATAATCCAACTGAGCAAACCACGAAATAATCTATCTTGTTCGTTAAAACTTTTCAAAAAATCAACATATTTACGGTCAAGTAGTCTGAAATCAGGCGCGCTCTCCATTATCGGCATATCGGAAAGCAGATTCAGAATATAATAAAAAGTTTTAGCGCAGAACTTGTAGGTTTTGGATGTTTCTGCGTTATCCATACGTTTAGTCAACACAATTTCTTTACCGTTCTGCCAAGCTTTTATCAGCCGCGGAATATAGTGCGGAGGATGTTGCAAATCTGCATCCATAAAAATCACTGCATCGCCTTTGGCATAATCCATACCGGCCGTCATTGCTATTTCATGTCCGAAGTTGCGTTTGAGTTGTACGATTTTTACGCGTGCGTCATCCTTTTGCAATTTCAGACAATTGTTGTAAGTTTTATCATTGCTGCCGTCATCCACGAATATATATTCAAACTCCACATTTTTGCAGTCTTTTGCAACTATATTCAATTGTTTGTAAAGTTCAGTGACATTATCTTGTTCGTTATAAGCAGAAACAACTATACTGACTAATTTATTCGGCACTTTTAACCTCCCATGGTTCATAAAATCCGTATAAAATTTCTTTTGTTTTAGTTTTACCAAAATAATTCTTAAATTCAAGCGTGATTTTTTGCGGTGCGGAAACTGCATCCCCATACAACTTTTGATATTGCAGAAACTCCCAATCATCCGTGGCAATCAGCAATGCTCCGCTTTTTTCAAAATCATTGCGGTCAAACCACGGGTTATTATCAGGGTTCATCCATATCATCGGTTTTATTTCATGAGAAGCGTACAGCGCCATCATATTACCGAACCACACATCAGCTCCCACATATTTAAGCGGTTTTGCGGTGTGTTCTGCCCATTTTTGCTCAAATTCTGCAGCCACAGACTGCACATCGGTCTGATAGCGCTGACTGGAGGTCAGCAAGCATTGGACACCATAAGCTGTTGACAAGAGCGCCACCCATACAAACATTGTATTTAAAAATTTATCGGCAATATTTTTATCTATTTTTAGCGGAGCAAAATAAAACAAAGCCGTTCCCCACATAAACAAACAAGGAAAACCCCACATACTTTTAGCTGCATTGCCGCTGACGAGACAAATCAGGGCAAACATTGCAGCCGGAATAACGGCAGTACAAAAAATAAAACAGCCTGTTGTTCCGAATTCCAGTTTCTCGGTTTTGTGCTTACTCCAAAAATAAAAATATGTCAGCAATGCTGGAGCCGCAAACAAAATCTGCGCAAACAGAAACTTCAGCGGATAAACAAAATGCCGCCAGAAAGAAGTTATGTCTCCGCCATGACTGCGTGATGATATATAATTAAACGACACAAAATCATGTTCATACAGCCAATAGGCATGCGGAGCAAACAAAGATACAGCTATAATTGCCGCAGCATACACCTTATAGTTTTTCAGCAGTTGTGTGAACTTTTTGTCGCACAAAACAAATGCTCCGAGAGCAATCAGTAGCATTACAGCAGTATATTTATTCAATAAATTCAGCCCGATTGAGATACCAAACAATAACCAATCACGCCACTTATCCAATGTATAGGCCCGCCAAAAATAATAGGCGCACAACGGCCATAATCCAACCGATACCACATTGACATTATATTCAGGAGTAGAATATCCGTAATATATTATGCCGAATTGCAGCGCCGCCGCCAAAATTGCCTTAGTTTCATCCAAAAAGCAACGAGCCAGCTTATAGATATATACCACACCGAGCAATACAAAAAGCTGACTTAAGGCATACATAGCCTTATCGCTTTGCCCGAAAAGCGTATACCACGCATACGCAACCCACCCCGAGAGCGGTGCATGTTTGGTAGTACCGAACAGACAATATTTTCCCCACACTATCGCTTCTTGTGTATCCATGGAGAGTGAAAGACGCAACATCGGAACCACACTCCATACCGCAAAACTAAAAAGCAGTAAAGATATAAACTTTTTTGATAATTTTTGCATAGCACCTCGTTAACCACTCTTAAACTATACTTGTTATACCATACAAAACAAAAAAGTATACTAAAAAAAACGCATTATTGAATGAGTTACCCTTATTTGACAATTTTACAAAATGTATTAATTTTGTCATTTTTTACTTGCTTTTTCTGTATAATTGCGATATAGTATAGGAAATATAAGCTGTTGAGGAGAATGAATATGGCTGATACAACCAATCAAGAATTTATTGAAAAAATTGCCGCTTTGCCGAATCCGCAAGAAGATATTAAGGTCTATGATACCTCGGTTATTACCTTATTAAATGAGCTGAATAATCGCACAAATCTTGATGGATTGGATACTGCTACTCTTGATAAATTCATTGAATTGCTTGACGGACGTGATTTACCTGAAAATTTGCGTTCTTTACCGGAAAAAATAATCAATCGCCGAGAAGAACTTCTGGCGCAGCAACCTCAGCCAAAAACAGAAGAAACAATTATTTCTTTGCAGGAACAACCGCAAGAAAAAGAACCTAACAATGCTCCTTATGATGCTCTAACCTCCCGTAACTTACTCAATATATATAATAAAATCAGGGCAGAATATAATCGCTTAGCTGTGATCGGTCAACAAACATTCGGACAAAATCCGCCATTACAGGATTCTCCGGAAGCTAAGCAGCTTGCACAAAAAATGGCATCTTTCCGCCAAGAAATGCTCGATATTGAGAAATATATTAATAAAGAACTTGAAGAAACTGAGCTTTCTTCGCATAATGCTCCTACCATAAAAGATTATGTTGAAATACTGACTGCAAGCGATGAAAATTATAAATATCCAAATCAGGACAGTCTTACAAAAGCTCTGGAAGATTATGATAAAGATAACGGATTGGATGGAGAATTTTCAAATCAGGCACAAATTGCCGAGCAACTTTTGAAAAACGAACAGAAATGGACCGGCATTGTAAAAGAAAACGTTATTCCAAGCGGTTTCGAAGAGGATGCAAGTTTGCATTTCTTAAAAGATACAGATAAAGAAACTTATAAAGAAATACTGGATACTCTGCGTGCGATCACAATTACCGAATTGGCGGCAGTAGTACCGTGCGAAGATGAAAAAGAAAATACCAAACTTTTTTTAGAAAAGTATAATGAAACAGCGGCGCAATATCTCGGCAGCGTTTCCACCACCATCAAGTTAATTGAAAAAGATGAAGAACAAAAAGCTAAGTGGTGGAAAGGATATTGCGAGGCCAATAATATTCCGTTGGATAAAATCGGCGAAATCAGTCAAAACCCGCAGCATATTGACGCCTTTAATAAATATATGTTTTCTAACATTTATAAAACAATGAACGGCATTTATACCGAAAGAAATGCAATATATGCTTCGCGTTTGTCACAGAAAACCGGAATGAATAGAGTATTAAATACCGCTTCACATCAAAAACTTGCCTTGTGGCAAAAGCATCCTGAAATAATGACTGCGGTAAAAAACGGTGGAAAAAGCGCGGCTTTAAGTGTCGGTATGGTTGCGGCTCTCGGTCCTATAGGCCTGACGGCAAAACAAGGTTGGCAGTTAGTCGGCGCGTTCAAAAAATCTTATAACAACTATGCGGCGCAGAATGAAGGACAAAAGAAATCCATCGGCGGCTTCTTCAAATATCTTAATAACAATAAAGAGGAAGGAATCGGCTTGTTAAAGCAAACCGCAACGTTTGCCGTTTCTGCGGGCGCTGTTGCCGCCTTATATGCTTCCGGTGCGTTGGCCTTCGGTGCTATCGGCAGTTTGTCCGGATTTGGCATGACCAATGCCGTTGCATCTGCCACACAGGCTGCGGCCATAAAACTGATGAAGATGAAAGTAACCGGTATTATTACTGCTGTTGCCGGTGGTGCAACTTATGTTGTGGTTCAGCAAAAAATCTCACCGAAAAAGAAAGAATTAATGGAAATTCTGCAAAAAAATCTGCAGGGACAACAGGTCGAAAATAAAGGATTATTAAGCTTTTTCAAAACCAAAGATCCGGCAAAAAGAGCTTATCAGGATTTGACAAGGCTGTTTAATAGCGATGAAAAGCTTATGGAAAAAATTGCTTCGTTAAACCTCCCTGCTCAGGACAAGGAACGAGTGATGGAGCTCGCCAAAGAAATAAAACAGTTGAAAGCCGCACGCGGTGCAGCCGTTGCCGGTACGATTATCGGCGGAGGCATGGCTAATGGCGAAGAAGTTAAAGATTTTATAGGTAATTTGCTCGGAGATGGCGATAAGACGGACACTCTTGCAGAAAACACTACCGTCGGTAACGCCGCCTCTGAGCAACCTCAGCTGACTGATACACAGCAAGCTGACGTGATTGCCGAGGAACCGCAAACACATACTTTTGAAATTACGGATAATAGAGTTGTGACTCAACCGAATGCCACTTATGTTATTTTGAAAGAAATGGGGCTGATGAATGGCAAGGATTTTGATGAACTGCGCGGAGGCAATACCCATATTACCCAATCACAAATGACTGCTTATCTTAATAAGCTGCAACTTACCGACACTCAGCAACAAGAATTTCAAGCCAAACTTGATAACGGTGAGTTTGATAAAATTAAGGATGATTTGAATAATCATCGTATGGTTATTTATGCCGGCGGCGAAATTGCCAACGGGCATGAAACAATAAATTCGGGAAGCGGAAATACCGGCGAAAATGTGGGCAACACAGCAACAGCAAAGACCGGCAATGCAGAAGTTAATTCTGCTCAGGCTTCTGCCAAAAGCGACGGGAATGCCAATGATGGTGTGGCGGTTGTAGATAAAGAAAAATCTTCTGATGCTGTCCATGTGGAAAAAGCAGCAGAAGCGGAAAAGAAAATAGGTACCGTTACCGGTAAGGCCGAAGAAGGCAGCTGGTGGAAACGGATGTGGCATAAAAAGCATGATTATGATGTCAATATGGTCGTAACCGGTGAAACGGATAAAGATGTTGAAAATTATGCGGCACGTATCGCCATGCAATCCCGCGGATTACCGATAAATTCCGAAAGCAATGAAGCCATCAAACAGGACGGCTATACAGTTAAGGGAAAAATGACCGATATCGACGGTACATCGCATAAATTTAAAGTTAATGTGGAAAGCAAAAACGGATATACCGTAACAACTCGGACGATTGATGATGTGCGCACCAAGATATATAAAACCGAGGATAACAACCGCGTTGAATTATTTAAGGGAAAGAAAGAGGAGGCCAGTTTTGTAGGTGATGCCAACGGTACCAAAGCCGATGTTGTTCTCGGCAGTCAGAGAAATGATGCGGGTGTTCAAGTAACCTATATTCAAGACGGAGACACTAAGAAGGTTTATTCTATCAGTAATGCCGGAGAAAATGCCGGAAAAGCAGTAGATACGGGACTGTCTGCAAAAAAAATAACTTCTATATTAAAAAATATGGGCAAAGGCAGGATATAGTCCTATTGTACCGATGATTGTCAAAATTTAGCACCTTGCCGAACGGCAGGGTGTTTTTTTGCTTGCGAAATTACAAAATAAAGTATACTTTTACGGTTGGAAAGTTATTTATGATTATTTGAAAGGAATAAGCAATGGAAGTAGCAATTATTCTCGTAATTTTAGTTTTTATCGTGTTGCTGAAATATGTGGTTATCGTGCAGCAAGGTTTTGAATATACGGTTGAGAACTTTGGTAAATACACCCGTTCGCTTAAACCGGGATTTCATATTTTGATTCCTATTTTTGAGAATATCGGTGCCAGAATTAATCGCAAAGAACAAGTTTTAGACGTTGCTTCGCAGGAAGTGATTACCAAAGATAACGCCATGGTGACGGTGAACGGTGTGCTGTTTTATCAAATTCAAGATGCGGTAAAGGCAGCTTATCAGGTAGATAATCTCGATTTTGCCATTATGAATTTGGTTATGACAAATATTCGTACGGTTATCGGTAGCATGGAAATTGATGAACTGCTCTCGCAGCGAAACCTGATAAATCAGCGCCTACTTGATGTAGTGGATGTTGCAACTATTCCGTGGGGCGTGAAGGTAACTCGTGTGGAAATTAAGGATATTACCCCGCCGAAAGATTTGATTGATGCAATGGCCCGCCAAATGAAAGCTGAGCGAGATAAACGTGCCAATATTTTGGAAGCGGAAGGTTTGCGTCAGGCCGAAATTTTGAAGGCGGAAGGCGAAAAACAGTCGGTTATTTTGGAAGCGGAAGGTAATAAAGAAGCCGCATTCCGTGAGGCTGAGGCCCGCGAGCGTTCGGCTCAGGCCGAGGCAACCGCTACCAAGCTCGTTTCCGATGCCATTGAAAAGGGCAATCAAAACGCTTTATCTTACTTTTTGGGACAGAAATATATCGATGCTTTGCAAGGTATCGTAACCTCGCCGAACGAAAAGCTTTTGATGCTACCGGTTGATGCTACACAAGTTATGGGGACAATAGCCGGTATTGCCGAGATTGCAAAAAACGTTGCGGAAAAACCTAAAAAATAAGGAGAACGGTTATGTTGTTTGAAACTGCTGCAACAAATTGGTTGATTATCGGTCTGACGTTGTCAGTTTTGGAGCTGATTGTACCCGGAACTTATTTAATTTGGTTCGGATTTGCCGGCTTATGCATGAGTATATTAATGTATTTTGTACCTATGGCACTATCTACACAAATTATCTGGTTTGCCGTATTTTCGGCGTTTTTTGCGGTTATCGGTTGGTTTTCATATCGCTGCATTTTCAAAAAAATGCAAACTCCGAAAGAATATCAGAACTTGAATGACTCGGCTCAGCAATACGTGGGACGAATTGTTACAGTTACCGATGATACGGTTGATAATCAGACTAAGGTTAAGGTCGGTGATACTTATTGGCTGGCATATACCGAAAAGCCGCTCAAAAAAGGAGATAAAGCCAAGGTTACGACGGTTAAAGACGGTTTGATTCTGATTATCGAATGAAAATTACGATGAATTCCGTTCAGTCTCCGACGCTAAACAGTATCGGAGATTTTTTATTTTTCGGGCATATACAAACATAAAACTTGAAAAATATTTTTTTACGGGCTAAATATGTAAAAAGTTTAAGGGCAAAGCAATGTATGATGTTTATAAAATAAGGAAAGATTTTCCGATTTTTGATGTACTTGTCAACGGCAAACCGGTGGCATATTTAGACACTACCGCTTCAGCGCAGAAGCCGCAATCGGTGTTTGATACAATGCGCCGTGTTTATTATGAGTTCTATGCCAATCCACACCGCGGCACATACTATTTTGCCGATGCCATAACCGCTGCTTACGAACAAGCGCGGAAAACCGTACAGAAATTTATTAATGCCGGTGACAATCGCGAAATCATATTTACGCGTAATGCCACCGAATCGATAAATCTGGTGGCGGCGACGTGGGGACTGCAGAATATTCATACCGGCGATGAAATTTTGATTTCAGAGGCGGAGCATCATGCTAATTTGGTACCATGGCAGCATTTATGCAAAATCAGCGGTGCCGAATTGAAGGTATTTCCTTTAGCGGACAACGGCGAATATGTTGCAGAGGAATTTCTGGCACGGCTGAATGAAAAAACCAAGTTGGTGGCAGTGAGTGCTATGTCCAATGTTTTAGGTACAATGTTTCCGATTAAGGAAATAGCTGCCGCCGCACACAATGTCGGAGCCAAGGTTTTGATAGATGCTTGTCAGTTTGCGGTACATTATCCGATTGATGTACAAGCTGTAGATTGTGATTTTTTGGCTTTCTCCGGACATAAGGTGTATGGTCCGACCGGAATCGGGGTGCTGTACGGCAAAGCGGAAATTCTAAAAAAAATGCCGCCATATCAATTCGGCGGAGATATGATTGAAAATGTAACTTTTGAAAAAACTACTTTTGCCGATATACCGGCGCGCTTTGAAGCCGGTACTCCAGCTTCGGTACAAGCTATCGGTATGGCTGAGGGAATCCACTATATTGAGCGAATCGGTTTTGATAATATAATCACTCATGAAAATGAACTGATAAAATACACCACCGAGCGTTTATCGGAAGTGCCGCAACTCAAAATCATCGGTACGGCCAAAAACAAGGGCGGAGTGTTTAGTTTTGCCGTCGGCAATATTCATCCGCAAGACTTGGCTTTTGTGCTGAACAAAGAAAATGTTGCCATCAGAATCGGGCACCATTGCGCACAGCCGATTGTCAATCGGATGGGGTATAATTCGTTGGCGCGTGCTTCACTTGGTTTATATACATCCAAAGAAGATATTGATGCGTTGGTTGCCGCTTTGTTGAAGGCCGAAAAGTTTTTCAGGGAAGAATGATGAACGAAGAAATTAAGGAAACAGAAGAAAAAATAATCGGAGCTACCGAGAGTCGCTTGTTGCAGGCTATGAGTATTGAGGATACTCCAACAGGAATACCGACAGAGCCGCTGCCGGATTTTATTGCTTATGCGGGAAAAACATTGGAAAGCGGTGTTTCTAAAGCAAAAATGATTGATATTGTCGAGCAAATACGTACGGTTTCTGATCCGGAAATACCGATTAATGTTTATGATATGGGGTTGATTTATAAAATCGATCAGAAAGACGATGGTGATATTTATGTGGAAATGACTCTGACTGCTCCAACTTGTCCGATTGCCGGAGTTTTGCCGCAGCAAGTTGCTGATGCCATTGCTCTTATCGCAGGTGTGGGTAAAATTGCAGTGAAGCTGGTTTGGGAACCGGCATGGACACCGGATAAATTAACCGATGAAGCCAAAGAGATTTTGGAGTTGTTATAATGGATATTGAAGAACTTACAGAAAATTTTTCTTTTTTCGATAATTGGGAAGACAAATATCAATATGTGATTGATTTAGGCCGTAAACTTGAACCGTTAGATGAAAATTTCAAAACTGAAGAATGGAAAGTAAAAGGCTGCCAATCGCAAGTGTGGCTGGTACCCCATTTCAGCGAAGGAAAATTTCACTTCAACGGAGACAGTGATGCTATTTTAGTGAGAGGTATCATTGCCATTGTACTGCTGATTTATAATGATAAAACCCCGCAAGAAATAAAAAGTATTGAAGTTACAAAAATTTTTGCTAAACTCGGTATAGAGGAGAATTTAACGCCCAGCCGCCGCAACGGAATGCTGTCAATGGTGGCTAAAATTAAAGAATATGCCGATTTAAAATAGAGAAGCAGCATGAACGTCCATGAATATCAGGCAAAAAAAATTTTAGCGCAGTACGGTATTTTGATTCCGCAAGGGGGTATTGCTTATACTTCAAGTGAAGCTAAAAGAGTAGCACAGAAACTTTCATCGCGCGGTCCATGGATGCTTAAAGCTCAGATTCAATCAGGCGCACGAGCTACAGGTCATTTTATCGACCACGATGCCGGAGGGAAAGGAGGTATTCGGCTGGTTACGCAAATCAGCAATATTTCCTACGAAGCGGCGCAAATGCTTAATAATACTTTGGTTACGGAACAAACCGGTAAAAGCGGCCGATTGGTTACAAAGGTATATGTGGAAAAATACGAAGAAGTAAAGCATCCATTTTATGCCAGCATGATTATTGACAGTTCCATTCCGGCCATTACTCTCTTAATCTCCGAAGTCGCAGATGAAAATATTCTGACACTCTCTCAGCAAAAAGATAAAATTCTGCGTATTAATTTGCAACAGGATAGCGGCATAAGTGATGCGCAGATTTATCAAATATTGGATTTTCTGGCATTGGATAAAGTATATTTGCAGAGTTTTCATGACTTTTTCGGAAAATTACTGTTTACGTTTATCAATTTAGATGCGCAAATGATAGAAATTAATCCGGTCGGGATTTTACCGAATAAAAAATTAATTGCACTTGATGCCAAAATAAATTTTGATAAAAACGCTCTGTTCAGGCATCCCGATATTTTGCGGATTCATGAGGATTTTGAAGAAAATAAGCGGCGACGAAACGCTAAAGCCTGCGGTTTTCAGTATCACGAATTTGACGGCAACATCGGCTGTATTGTCAACGGTGAAGGATTAGCTCTCGAAGCTATGGATATTATTCAGTCCAAAGGATATGGTACCGCCTGTTCACTCAATGTCAAGGGTGGTTTTGATAAAGATAAAATTGCGGCGGGAATTAAAATCATTATGACAAATCCGCGAGTAGAAGGAATTCTAATTAATATTATTGGCGGTTTCTTGCGATGCAATCTGATTGCTGACGGTATTTTGGAAGCATCGCAAGATGTAGGATTAACCATACCGTTGGTAGTGCGTTTTGAAGGTACAAACAAAGAAGAAGCAAAAACTATTTTGCAGCAATCCAACCTTGCGGTTATTTTTGCCGAAAATATCAACGAGGCCGTAGAGAAACTGCTGACGCGAATGGAGGTAAACGACTGATGTCTATTTTAGCCGATAGAAACACACGTGTACTCATTCAGGGAATTACGGGAACGCAGGCTTCTTTCCATGTAAAACGCTCCATTGAAAGCGGCACTTGCATTGTGGCCGGAACTTCGCCATCACATGGCGGCGAAAAGCATCTCGGAGTTCCGGTATTTAATAATGTATATGAGGCTCAACGCCAATTTGCAATAGATGCCAGTGTTTTGTTTGTGCCGGCAATGGCGGTAAAACGTGCGGTGCAAGAAGCAGTCGAAGCCGAAATCGGCCTGATTGTATCTATTGCAAGTGGTGTACCGGTACATGATATGCTTGAAATCAGGGCTATGCTTAAAGGCTCTAAGACATTAATGATAGGGCCTAACACACCTGGAGTAATTACACCTAAAGAGGCAAGACTCGGTATTTTTCCGGAAAATATTCATCAAAAAGGAAAAATCGGAATTATTTCGCGTTCTTCCACCCTTACATACGAAGCAGTTCTGCAGACAAACGAAGCCGGATTAGGACAATCTACCGTTATCGGATTAGGTGACGACATGATCATCGGTACGGACTTTTGCGAACCGCTGAGGCGTTTTATGGATGATGATGAAACAGCAGCCGTGTTATTGATCGGAAAAGCTGATAACGCATACGAACAGCTTATATCAGAATATTATGCAGCCATTGATAATAAAAAGCCGGTTATCGCTTTTGTGGCCGGTGAAGCATTGCCGTTTGGGTATTCCATGGGTTATGCGGCAGATATTATAACGCACGGCCGTGTTACCGTTGCCGATAAAAAGCGCATCATGCGGCAATCCGGAATTATTGTTGTCGATCAAATGAATCAGATACATAAAGCACTGCAAGAACTTAAATTATGAAAATATGGCAGACCTTATTAAATCTTATTTTGCCTCCGCGTTGTATTAAGTGTGGCAAAATTCTGAGTGTAAAAAACGGATTATGCGCCGAATGTTTTTCAAAAATCACCTTCATCAGTGAACCGATGTGCCATCACTGCGGCATACCGTTCAATGATGCCGTAAATATCAAATTCAACACAGTACAATATTGCGGCAAATGTTTGCAAAAGAAGAAATTTTTATTTGAACTTCAGCGCTCGGCGTTTATTTATAATGACGAATCCAAAGATTTGATTTTAGATTTGAAGTTCCGTGATAAAACGGCCGCTGCCGAAATCTTAGCCAATTTGCTTTACACAGCCGGAAGCGATATCTGGAAAGAACAGCCGGATATTCTTATGCCGGTACCGATACATCACAAGCGTTTAATGCAGCGGCGCTACAATCAATCGGCATTGCTTTGTCGATATTTAGTGCACAAGACCGGCATTGACGCAGATTACACTTCTCTGCAGCGCTGCCGTAACACCATTCCGCAAGTTCAGCTTTCGGGGGCTGCGCGGCGCAATAATTTGAAACATGCGTTTACTGCAGTGAAACCGCAAAATATTAGAGGTAAGAAAATTGTTCTGATAGATGATGTTGCCACTACCGGTTCCACCTTAAACGAATGTGCCAAAGTTTTGCATAAGGCCGGTGCTGCAGCCATATACTCTCTAACATTGGCACGCACACAAAAGTAGAAAAAACATATACAAAAAGGGAGGATAAATCCACCTCCCTTTGTTTTGTAATTAAAGCAATTTTTGTATTCTATTATACCCTCTTTGCTTAACTATATTAATGGACACACGTGCAGCACATGACGAATGTATCAACTGCTGTAGGACATTTCCACGTTCCTCCGCTTTTGGTACAAGATTTATTACCAGTTTCCCACGCAGAATTTGCACCTTGCGAACCGACTCGACCATATCCCGGAGGGCATGCTCCGCCGCCGGAGCTGCTGCTCGAAGAACTTGAGCTGCTGCTCGAGCTGCTACTTTGGTTCGTATCACCACCAGAGCTGCTAGAGCTACTGCTTTGGTTCGTATCACCGCCGGAGCTGCTGGAACTGCTGCTCGAAGAACTGGAACTGCTGCTCGAAGAACTTGAACTGCTGCTTGAAGAACTTGAACTGCTGCTTGAGCTGCTAGAGCTGCTGCTCGAAGAACTTGAACTGCTGCTCGAACTACTCGAAGAACTTGAGCTGCTGCTCGAAGAACTTGAGCTGCTGCTTGAACTACTTGAACTGCTACTCGAACTGTTGCTACATGCAGAAGAAGAATATATACAGCTGCACAAATCACTATTAAAGTAGTAGCAATTTCCGCAATCGGAAGGACTTACATTACAACCGCCGCCGGAGCTGCTGCTTGAGCTGCTCGAAGAACTTGAACTGCTGCTGGAGCTGTTGCCACATGCAGAAGGAGAATATATGCAGCGGCACAAATCACTATTAAAGTAGTAGCAATTTCCGCAATCGGAAGAACTTATATCACAACCGCCGCCGGAGCTACTGCTCGAGCTGCTTGAGCTACTTGAACTGCCGGAGCTGCTGGAGCTTCTGGTGCCATTCTGTTGACAAATATAGCATTGCGATCCTAAATCTGTCTTATCTCCGAGCGTGTAGCCATACGCACAGTCAGAGGTGTATTTAGTCTCTCCGACCCCACAATCATCATTTTTCATTTTATAGCAATTGCTGCCGAATTCAGTTGAAGTTACCTCATAATTGTTTGTAGGATTCGGTGTATTGCCTTTGATATATCCGCAGCATGGACAATTATCATTTTTAGCCATATAACAATTGCTGCCGAAATCAGTTGTTGCTGTGTCATAATTGCCATTGGTCGGAGTATCTCCGGCTGTATAACCGATCGGACAATTATCATTATAGCATTTATAGCAATCTTTACCGATTACCGAAGTTCCCTCTTTTTTAGACTTATATCCGGAAGCTGCACATACCTCTTCAAACTGCATATTTGCTGGACAAGTATCTTTTGCAATCACAGTTGTAATAGTTATTTCATGCGCTGTTACCTCATCCAGTTGGGTTTGTTTGATGGTAAAGGTATAAACCTTATCGGCTATAGTGCTCTCATTTGCCGGACAGGCTATATGCAAAACGCCGGTCTCTGATTTGGTTATTGAACAATCTCCGGCAGTAGTCGGCGCATAGTAGTCATAGTAATTCGTTTCATTGCCGCTGATAGTAGAAATTACCGGAACATCTACGGTGCCGCCATTGGCCGGAATCACGACTCTTTCATCTTTACTGTTTTCCAGCTTGAATGTATACACATAATCACGGCACTTACATAAATCTTTACCATTGTAATGAGTAACTGCTTTATATTGATCCAGTGGACATACCTTTTCTATTGGCTTGTAACATAAGCTTCCGTCAGCTGCTTTTTTGGATTTATAATCATAGCAAGAAGCATCATAACGTGTGTTATACACCGATTCCGGAAGATATCCGTTGGTCATTTCACGGCATCTGTAGCAGAAAATCCCGCCTTTGCCTGTCGTTGATTCTTTGTCACAAGTGTAGCAACCAGATGGAATAACCGAAACTGTTCCGTTATTTTTATCTTCACAGGTAAAAATTGAATTATCTATACATTCACCACATTTTTCACCGCCTGATTTTCCGGCATTGTCAACTGCCTTAAAAGTCTGTGTTTCCGTGCAATCGCGACGCGATACATACGGTTCCACACACGGCAATGGTGAACACTTCCAAAAATACGTATTGCCTTGCTTACACGATTCACAAGACCACGAATCGTCCTTATATCCCGTCGGCCATTTAGTCGAGCTATGTGTTCCTTTAAGCTTATAACCGCTTGCATCGCATGTGGCTGCAGTACATTCATACAACCCCGGACATTGAGGAACATAGGCCTCGATACAAGTCATACCCTCTTGTTTGGTGTCAAAATATCTGCCGCTTTTCAGGTAGACGGAACAGTCCACCTCTTCCGGACTTTTAGATACAGCACCCTGTTCGCATATGCCGGTAGGCAGAAAGCATATTTCTGCAAAAGACGGAGTAACTGCTGCCGCACACCATAGCACACCCAGCAGTATCCATTTTTTTAACAATCTCATTATTGACATGATTTTCTCCTATTATAAAACTACCACATTTTAATATTACATCTTTTTTTAGAGTTTTTGTGTTACATTTTTGTTAAATTTTGAAAATTATTTTTAGTTATGTTCTTAAACATATCTTAAACTTTAATGTGTAACCTTACCACAGTACGTTCAACTTTTAGTATAGGGAAGGAACAATGAATATATTTTGCAAAATGGTGGGAGTAGCCGCCGCAGCTTTGGTCTTAAACGCTTGTTCTTCCATGAACAACAATACTGCCGTGCCGGAAAGATACAGTGATTTACATTTTGATAACAAAGCGCCGATTCCGCTTACGGTTAAAACTGTTGAAGTTAAATCGGAATTTACTCCATCTTTTACACGTCCGCACGTTGAACATTTATTGCCGACTTCTATTGAAAAAACCGCCAAAACTTGGGCTAAAGAACGTCTCGAAGCAACCGATTTCTCTTCAAATCGTACGGCGGAATTTATTATTAAAGATGCCAGTGTAATCGAAACCGAAGAAAAATCCACACAGATACTGACAAAGGATCGGCTGAAATATCATGCAACACTCAGAGTAATGCTGCGTATTTTGGATAACAAAACATCGGCCTCAACAAATGTTGAAGCTTGGCGTGATTTAACCATGTCTGTTGATACCAGTATCGAAGATAAAGAACAGCATTGGAACGATATGGTTATCAATTTGTTCCAAGCCTTTGATTCCAGTATGGAAAAGAATATTCATCAATCGCTCAATATGTATGTTAAAGACGATAATTCGATTACGACATACTAAAGATTTTTGATACTTACCTCCTGAAGAAGACAGTCTTTCGGCTGTCTTTTTTTTGTTTGACTCCATACCGATTTTTAATTACACTCAACCCATAAACAAAAGTATTTTAACAATTATTAACTAAACTCTATAATTATGCACTATTCAGTTTTTGATAAATGGCTGAGCGATTTGCGCTTTATGTTGGCAAATCTGCCTGACGCACTTGTGTATTCCGTACTTACTGTGGGAACTTTTTTGTTTGCAGTCAGTTTTTGTGTTTCGGTTATCCGTATTTTTACGAGGTCTGTCTCTTTTGACCTTGCCGGACGCGATGACATTTTGCAAGACAAATTGCATGATGCTTACAGTTGGTACGACGGCACTTACGAGTTACCGCGAGAAAACATTAAAAGGGCAATGATTTATGCCAATTTGAGCTATCACACCTTTTGGAACGCGGTAGTTATGTATCGTTATCGACTGTGCGGAGAACCGATTAATCGAATGTATTTCCGAGTAAATCGCTGGAGTAATCACGACTTTCTTCCGTTCGGTTTATTTACGACCACCTTCCGCTTTACCATGCTGTATTCGCTGTGCTTCATTTGGGGATACCCTGTTTTTTTGGCGATTGTACTAATCCGCATGAAGTTATATGCCCAAAAGCAACCGCTTTATTAAAAAAACTCCGCAAGCAGAACACTTGCGGAGTTTTTTACAACCTCACAGAAGATTACTGCACGTTACCGAACGGATTAACATTCTCTTCTTCTTGTGCGGCTTTACGCAAATCAAACCAGTTCAAAATCGGCACCGATACAAAAATCGAAGAATATGTACCGATAATCACACCCGCCGTAATCACAAATGCAAAGCTGTACAGCGCTGCACCACCGAACACGAGCAATGCCAGAGACGCCAACAATGTAGTTAAGCTGGTTAAAATCGTACGCGAGAAAATATCGTTAATACTCTTATTCAATAAATCGTATTGCGGCATTTTCTTAAACTTTTGCAAGTTCTCTCTGATACGATCAAACGTCACCACTGTATCGTTTACCGAATAACCGGCCAGTGTCAGAATAGCGGCAATCGTAGTCAGACTGAAATCTAAATGGAAGATGGAAAGCAAGCCCACCGTGATAAAGACATCATGGAACAAACCGATTAAAGCTCCCAAAGCAAAGCGCCATTCAAAGCGGAACCATACATACAAACTGATGGCAACACAGGCAAAAATCGATGCCAGAACACCGGACAGTTTCAGTTCATCACCGACTTGCGGACCAACGGATTCAATACTTTCAAAGGTGTATTCACTGCCTAAAATATCTTTAATCTGATTCACGGCTATACGTTGGCTCTCTTCGTCGGCATTATTCGCCTGAGCTCTAATGAGCAGCTGATTACCCTCTTTACCAACCGATTGAATATTCAATTCATCAAGTTTAAGCTCCGAAAGTTGTGAACGCACCTTTTCCACATCGGCCGCGCCACTTTTAGCACGCACATCCATAGCCACACCGCCGGAGAAGTCAATACCGTAGTTAAAACCTTTCAGCGTAATGCTGGCAACTGATGCGACAATCAGCAACAGAGAAATTGCACAACCGATTTTGCGCCACTTCAAAAAATCAATGGTAGTATCTTTTATAATCCAACTGAATATTTTCATTTCTTTATTCCTTTTTTATTATAACGGTAACTTTGTCGGTTTATATTTGGCAAGCCATGCTTCAACCATCAAACGGCTGACCGTTACGGACGTGAACATGGAAGTGATAATACCGATGGTTAAGGTAACGGCAAAACCGCGGACCGGACCACTGCCGAAATAGAACAATACCGCAGCAGCAGCCAAGGTCGTCAGGTTTGAATCGACAATGGTGCGATATGCTTCGGTAAAGCCTACTGTAATGGCATCGCGAATTGAACGACCGTGGTTAACCTCTTCTCTGATGCGCTCGAAAATCAAAATATTGGCATCAACCGCCATACCGATAGTCAAGATAATACCGGCAATACCCGGCAAGGTCAAAGTCGTACCCATAAAGCTCATAATTCCCAGCATCATTGCCACGTTCAAAAATAGTGTGATATCAACCATCAAACCGAACAGGCTATATGCCAGAATCATAAAGATGATAACTGCGGCAAATCCGACAATTGACGCAGTTACTCCAGCCTTAATCGAATCCGCACCCAAGCCGGCGCCGACGGTTCTTTCTTCCATCACCTCAAGCGGCGCAGGTAACGCACCGGAACGCAAAAGCAATGCTAAATCATTGGCGCTTTTGGTAGTAAAGTTACCGGTAATAATACCGCTGCCGCCGGTAATAGCTGTTTGAATGTTCGGAGCAGAAATAACTTCGTTGTCCAAAACAATAGCCAATCTTTCGCCGATGTGCTCGCTGGTAACTTCGGCAAATTTACGACCGCCGAAAGTATTGAAACGAAAACTCACCACCGGCGCTCCGTTTTCAAATGAAACACGAGCATCGGTCAAATTTTCACCACCGACAACCGGCTTGCGGAACACTACATATTGTTCTCCCTCGGAGCCGTTGATAATACGCGAACTCTTACTGATTTTACCACGTTTAGCCTGAGTAACCGAAGTTGACTCATCAACCAAATGAAAATCCATTTTTGCGGTTTTTCCGAGCAATATTTTAACACTTTCCGGATTTTGAACGCCAGGCAACTGCACCAATATTCTGTCTGAACCCTGACCCTGAATAATTGGTTCTTTGGTACCGAGTTCATCAATACGGCGACGAACAATACTGATAGATTGATCAATAACCCGATTCTTCAAGACAGCAAGAGCCTGTTCATTGTATGTAATGATCAAAATCCCCTCGCCGTTTTCATCCTCAGTTACGACTAAACCGTCATCCAGTTTACGAAATGCTTCTTTAGCTTTATCACGAGCGTTGTAATCGGCTATTTTTACGGTAACACCGTTTTTATCCGATCTTAGGTCCTGATAACGCGTTCTGCGTTCGCGCAAAGATTGACGGACTGAATCTTCGAGAGTTGACATTCTGTCACGCAGAACATCATCCATTTTTACTTCCAACAACAAACTGGAGCCACCTTGCAAATCCAACCCCAGATTTACCGGTTGCCACCATTTCGGCAATTTTGTTTTATCCTGAACAAAGTTCGGAACGGCAAAAAATATGCCGACCAAACAGATAGCGACAATTAACAAAATTCGATTAAATGATAATTTATACATTTTACTTTCCTTTTTTTTCTTTTTTAGTTGTTTTTTCAACTTTCGATACATTACCGACCGTTTTTTGCGGTTCGACAATTACTGTGCCAACCGTCATACGATCAACCGTAATTTCAACATTCGGTGCAATTTCCACCAAAAGTTTATCATCCTTAATTTTTGTAATTTTACCATAAATACCGCTGCTAAGCAAAACATCATCGCCTACCTTTAAAGCATTTACCATTGCGGTATGTTCATTCATTCTTTTCTTTTGCGGACGAATAAGAAAGAAATAAAAGATAAGCAATATCAATGCCAACTGAATCAGTGTTCCACCCAAAGTTCCTGCAGGTGCGGCGGCTTCAGATGTTGCGGCAAAAGCATCATTAATAAACATTATCATCTCCTGATTTTTTTCAACAATAGCTATGTAGGTATTACTATACCCTTTTTGCAAGAGAAAAAACTAAAAATTCAAGTTATTAACGGATTTTTCGGTTATATTCCGGAAGAATCGGTACTTTCGCTGCCGGAATCAAAATTTTCCTTATGGTTACTGATATCATCATCGGTATTTTCTTCAATTGCTTCATCGTATGAAAATTCAATATTTTGTTCAACTGTGGTATGTTTATGTGCAGAATCTTCCTGCATTTCTGCAATCTGAGCGCCGTTTTTTAGTGCATTATCCGAGCTATTTTCCGCATCTGTTTGCGCCTCAGCCAACCTCGGAATATTTTCGTGCGCTCTCATCTGTTCTTCACTCAGCAGCAACTTCTTATCGACTTTTTTATCTTCACAGCTAAGCAGCCAAACATCATATATAGGGTGTTCGACTGCATGCGTAGCCGGAGAGGAAGATATCATCCATCCCCGAAAAATATTGACATCTTCGCCTTTTAATGTTTTATCGGCAATATCGGCAAACGCAAAATTATCCGGAGTTTCCTCCATCGGTCTTGTTTTACAAGCGCGCACCACTATCGAGAGTGAGCCGAATTTTACCATACCGCCTACCGGAACATTAATCATACTGACGCGACCGGTTATCTTGTCCATGGCTTGCATTTTGGCCGTATTTTTATCAATACCGGTTGCTCCGGCTGCTGCCGCGAGTACAAAATTTATACAGCAAACTATATAAAAAACCGTTTTATTCATTTTTATCGCCACCATCAGTTACCATAAATATAACTTCACCGACCATATCTTCTATAGTCTTAAAATCTTTGGTTTTAGCAACTGTATCGCCGTCTTTAAGATATTCTTTTGATATCCCCGGCTCTATTTTCACAAACTTATCACCCATTAAACCGTCGCCAACAATAGTTGCTGTGCTGTCTTTAGGTAGTTTAACATTGGAGGCAATGTTAAAAGTAACTTTGACGGTATAATCATAATTATTAAGATTTTGAGAAGTAACAGTTCCCACCTTAATACCATTAATTCGAACATCAGAGCCGATACTCAAGCCACCGACTTTCAAAAATTCGGCGCTCACGGAATACCCTTCAACAACTTGCAAATCCGATACGCGATATGCAAAGCCCAAAAATAATAACGCTATAATCAGAACCACCAATCCCATAATGGTTTCAACCGGTTTTTTATGCATCTTAATCTTCCTCCGTCGATATTGTTGCCGGCTCAGCCGCAACCTTAAGCTTAGCTTTGCCCATTGATATTATTCTGTCAATCAATTCTTCCAAGATAATAGCATCCTGTGTATATACAAATTCTCCCCCATCGGCAATATAATCTTCGGAGCCGCCCGGTTCGACTTCTATATATTTGTTACCCATAATACCGGTGCTAACGATTGCGGCACCACTATCATCCGGTATTTGTATTCCTTTGCGGATTTTTAAAGTTAACATTGCCCTAAAATCATCCTCCAAAACACTGTTGGCAATGTAGCCGATGTCGATGCCTGCCATTCTTACCTTATCACCTATACCTATACCATCGGTACGATTATAGGTAGCATACACGATATAATCGCTGTTTTCGGCATTTTCCCACTCACTGTGGTTTAACTTGAATATCATAAAGGCAACAAGGCAAAATGCCAATACACCCAAGCCGATATTAAAGTTGCGTAATTCTTCTTTGGTAAACTCATTCAATTTTATTGCTCCATTTAAGCTTTTTATTAAGTATTACTCTTTTAAAATCAATTTGTCATCAACGTTTTTTATTATGGTTGAAAAAAATGTTCAAATATTGTTATATATGATATATAATTTTTTATAGTGAGTAACAAATGCTGAAAGTTGAAAATATTTCAAAATTTTTTGGTAAAAAACAGGTATTGTGTGATGTTTCTTTGCAAATTGAACAAGGACAAACCGTAGCATTGTTAGGCGAGAACGGTGCCGGAAAATCCACTCTTTTACGTATTATGAGCGGTTTTTTTGAAGCAAATTCCGGAAAGGTTACATTTGATGATATTGATATCAGATTAAAACGCACAGAATTTTTACACAACATCGGCTACGTGCAGGAAATATCTGCACTTTATGGAGAAATGAGTGTGTACGATTTTCTTAATTTTGCTGCCGATATACGTCAAATAAACTCAGAAACAAAGCGCAGACGCTTTATTGATATAATCAAGAATTTACAGTTAAGTGAAGTGCTTACCCAAAAAACGGAAACGTTATCCAAAGGATTTAAGAAACGAACCGAATTAGCAGCCGTATTGCTGGCAGAGCCCAAAGTCCTGCTTTTAGATGAACCCACGGAAGGTTTGGATCCGAATCAAAAAGCAGTATTACGGAAAATAATTAAAGATTATGCCCGCCAACATATTGTAGTTATTTCCACTCACACTCTGGAAGATGTAGACACATTGGCTGACAGAGTTCTGCTTTTGCATAAAGGTAAAATGCAATTTGACGGAAGTTTGTCCTCTTTCAAAGAAACAGCTGATAATGATTTGTCGGCATCTTTTCAAAAAGCAACGTCTGTATGAGGTTAGAGATGCAACAATTTTATACTTTATTTAAAAAAGAAATTTCAGGATATTTTCAAAACCGTTTTGCTCCCTTAATGGTGTTTATTTATTTAGCCGTCTCCGTTGGTGCAGCTTTTTATTCGGGATATACAAAGATGCACGATACGGCACTTTATGCTCTATTTTCCTCCCAGCTCTATATTATGGCGGCACTAATGCCGGCTCTGACAATGCGGCTATGGGCAGAAGAATATAAAAGCGGCACTATAGAATTTTTACTGACGCAACCGCTCAGATATTATCAACCGGTAGCGGCAAAAGCAGCGGCAGCTTTTATTTTCGGAATATTTTTCAGTCTTTTGTTATTGCCTTTTATCTGGGAGGCATCAAATCAAATTAATATTGATTGGGGCAATATTTTGTGTGCCTACTGCGGTTTGTGGCTGGTTATTTTGGTTTTCAGCACTGCCGGTGCATTGATTTCATCGCTGAATAAAAATACCATAGCGGTCTATTTGCTCAGTTTATCGGCAACCGTGTTACCGATTGCAATATCCGTATCTCACTTCCGTGCTGCGTATACCGATTTTTTGTTGGCGGAAATAAATATAGGTGATGTGTTTTATTTTTTAGCTCTGAGCGCAACTTTTTTCCTTTTAAATGTTACGGTGTTGCGTCTCAATGCCTCCGCACAAAGTTATAAAATATTGCGATTTTGCGCTTTCTGTGCATTGTTGTTAAGCGGTACCGCCGCTTTATGCTTGGCGGTTTATGTTTTGTTACCGCACAAATTCGATATGACAATGCACCGACTATATACCCCACAAACTCTAAGCAAACAAATTGCCGAATCCTTAAAAGGACCTATTTCTATTGACGTGTATATATCAAAAGATTACGTTGAACGTAATACTGAATATGCCAGATACTATCAACAAGTTATGCGCTTCCTGAAAAAGTATGAAAAACTGTCAAACAAAAAAATCAAAGTAAGCGCCATAAAAGTAGAACCATTCAGTAAACTGGAAAATATTGTTCTTTCCTCTCAACTGTATTATGAAGAAAACATTTACGGCAGTAAAGACTATTTCGGAGCCGTTATTCGCAACGAAAACGGTGAAGGTGTCGTCATTCGACATTTTTTGGCGGCTCGCGGCCCTTATTTGGAAAAAGATGTTGATGTTGCACTCCTAAAACTCAGCCGTGACGATGTTTTGAAAAATGTTGGCGTATATTTGGATGTATTGCAGAATATTGACGATTTTCAGGGTTTCCTGCTTAATCTGGAAAATGACTATAATACAGTCAGTATTCCGGAAGATATTTATGAAATTTCACCGCTACTGGATTTATTAATTTTAATTAATCCGAAAGAGGTCCCACCTTATTTTACGAATGCGGTTGATAAATATTTGGCCGCAGGCGGCAAAGTTCTTTTGTTTTTTGATTTTTTAACAGATAATCAGCCGAATACCGTCAACATGAAATCACTTAACTTTTTAGGGATGATTAATCGTTTGGGACTTACATTCAGCGGCAACCTGATTGACAACGCAAAAGCCGACACAAATGTCGCAAAATCAGGATTACCGGTAAGGTTGTATAAAGCAGTTGAATTTGATGCTACCGATGACAAATATGCAACTACGCCGATTATCACCAACGGTGAGCACTTGGTTGGTGTACTGCTGCAAGAAAAGAATTCTGTCGGTAGTGCGAACAGCGCACAGGTAGCGTTGTTCGGTGATACCGATATGCTTATAGACAACAATTGGATTGCGGCACAGTCTCCGGATAAGAATCCGTATGATACCGTATATAAATCGGCAAATATAGAAATTCTGCGAGGCTTAATCGACAAGATATTAGGAAACGATATTTATAATTCTCTTCCGGTACGCTATGAGCGACAAAATACTTTCAGCATAAGCGATAAAATCTACAACCTTTTATATGAGATAAATGCTCCTATTTATCTTCGTTTGAGCAGTGAACTGCTTGATGCACGCACTGCAGTTGATGATGGGATTTTTCAAAATCCGGACAAGATTGCGCAAATGTTGCAAATCAGTGAAGCCGGTCAAAAAATTTCGGAGTTAGAATTGCAAACAGAGAACCTCATTTATAATGTAAGTCAACAATATCAACAAAGAATCCGGATTATGATGGTTTCTCAAATTTTATTAACTCCGTTGTTACTTGCTTTGTTATTGGCGCTCATCATATTTATCGCACAAAAAAAACAACAAAGAATTGTTTGGAGATTTATGGATGAATAAAAAATATTTTATCATTGCTTTTGTTTTCGCGCTTGCGGCAGCAGCCATAGGCGGCGGTGCATTAAAATATTCTTCTTGGCAAAAAAGTCTGACCACGAACGGCGAGCCAACATTTGCCAATACTCGCAATAAAATGTCTTATTTAGGCAAGATTAAAATTACTTCGCCTGATAACGGAGAAATAAATCTTTATCGTCAAGACGGTATGTGGCGATTTGCGGAGGCTAAAAATTATTTTGCCAATCTCAGACAATTAAGTAATTTGTTGAAAATGATAAATGATTCTCAAATCATAGCTACCGATGAGGCAAATCCCAATTTGCTTAAAAAGCATCAACTAGACAAGAATTCCGGCATATTATTACAGACTTATGCTCTTGACGGAACCATGTTTGATCAAATAATTATCGGCAAAAAAGAGAAGAACAATATATGTTATGCCCGTCTGCCGCAATCCGCCAAATATATGCACCGCATCAGCGATTGCAATCTTTTTTCTGCGCAGACCGCAGATTGGATGCCCTATCCGTTGCTTACAATCCCGTATTATCTGTTGGAGCGCATAAAAACTGCGGAAACCGAATTGTACCACGATGAAATAATAGATAAAATCATGCATTCCAAAAATATGCGCTTATTTGTTCTGGCAATCAGCAATCTTGATTATCAGGGCATTATTTTCAAAGAAGAATTGATTACCGACGAATCGCTGAATCCGAAAAGCAGGCAAATAGAAATAGAAATGGCCGATGGGTTAGAGTACATTTTAACCATCTACGAAGCTGATGACAGTTATTGGTTGGATTTAGCCATGAAAGTCGGAAATATCGCTCACAAATCAGTGCCGGAATTTATTGAAAAAAATCATAAATATTTTGATAAATGGTTGTTTCAATTAAGTGATAAGCAAGGAAAATTGTTGTTTAATTTCCGTGGCCAATGATAATTTCATACCGTAGTTTTTTAATCAAATATAAATAAATATTTGTTAACATCAACGGAGAAACGGAGTCTCCATTGAAAAAGATTGTTGGCATATTTGTACTTATTTTAGGGTTATGCGGTTGCGCCTCTCTCAATTTATGGGGTGGCTCGGGAAGTAGCGTGACCGTGCAGAAAGGTGATACACTGTATAGTATATCACGTCGATATAATGTGCCGATTAAAGATTTGATAAACATTAATCACATGGTGTCTCCTTACACACTTTATGTCGGACAGAAAATATCATTACCTACCAAACAATATCATATAGTTCAACGCGGTGAAAGTTTGTACAGTATTGCCAGAATTTATAATGTTGATATAACATCATTGAGCCGTGTCAATAACCTTTCAACGCCTTATGCGCTTTATGTGGGGCAAAAACTGCTGTTACCGGCATCTGTTTCTTCTGCTCAGGCCACGGGCTCAAAAGTAGCTGCTGCACCAACAAAAAGCAGTAATATACCGACTACATCAACGAAAAAACAGGTTTACGTTCCAACTACTCCTCCGGCAAAGAACCGCTCGGCCAAATTTTTGTGGCCGATACAGGGGACGGTTATCTCCGGTTTCGGCAATCTCGGTAAGGGACGTAAAAATGATGGTATAAATATTAAAGCTCCGTTGGGTACCGCTGTAAAAGCGGCAGATGCAGGCACGGTTGCTTATGCGGGCAGCGAACTTAAAGGTTTCGGCAATCTGATTTTAATTAAACATACCGACGGATGGATTACTGCCTATGCGCACAACGATAAAATGTTTGTTAAAAAAGGGCAGAAAGTAGCACGCGGCGAAAAAATCTCCACTGTCGGCAGTACCGGCAGCGTCACTGCTCCGCAATTGCATTTTGAAGTAAGAACCGGCAAGAAGGCTGTTAATCCGAGGTTATATCTGCCGTGATAAAACGGCTATTTTTCCAAATATATCGGACTATTTTTATAGTGTTCTATAAGATAACTCAGCAACACACCGATAATGGCAGCCACAGGTACCGCAATAATCATACCCAATAGTCCGAGCAGAACTCCTCCGGCCAGCAAAGCAAACATCACCCATACCGGATGCAGTCCGATATTTTCTCCGACTAATTTAGGCGTCAAGAAATTGCCTTCGATAAATTGCCCAATCAGAAACACGGCTATTACTTCCAAAATTTTCGGTAATGTTCCGTATTGTGTTACCACCAGAATAATCGCCATCAGAAAGCCGGAAATTGAACCAACATACGGTATAAATGATATCAAACCGGCCAAAAAACCAACCAAAAGCCCCAAATGCAAATCTATCAACCATAAACCGAAAGAATAGAACGTCCCCAATATAACGCACACCAATGCTTGTCCACGCAAATATCCTGAGATAATCCTATCCACGGCTTTTACGCCGTCAATCACATTCTCTTTGTGCTTTCTCGGCACCAAATCAAATATTTTGCCGGTAAAATTATGCCAATCACGTAGCATATAAAAGGCTACAATCGGAGAAATCAATAACAATGAAATGACGTTTACAAAAGCAAATCCGTTGGTTATGATTTTTTGCACCAGTGCTGCCAAAGGCTTTACCGATTCGCCGACGTTGCGCAGAATATCTCCGCGTCCGTCAGGTATCAGTGTTGGAAAATGCGTTTGTATCTGCGCTATCCATATTTTTATTTTGCCGCTGAAGTTTTCAATATAATTCGGCAGATTCCCCAGAAAATCACTGACTTGTGATAAAGCCATCGTTCCCAACAAAATTAAAACAGGCAACAGAATCAGCAAAAAAGCTACCGAAACAATTATGGTTGCTGTGGTGCGTGATATTTTACCGTTGCGAGCTATGCAATTTACCAACGGGTCCAAAAAATAAGCCAACATTATACCGACAACAAACGGCAACAATACCGAGCGCAGTGCATACATAAAACTGCCTACAATCAATAAAACAGCCAATATCAATATATATCTTTGATTGTTAACTTCGGATTTGTTCATAATTTTTACCTTATAATGTGGTAATTACTGCTCGCTTCGTGACTAAAACCGGATTCTTGCAATGCATTCCATAAATCTTGCAAAGAACCGGTATACCTGATGGAAAAATTGACCTTGCCACCGCCGAAACTTTTGGTATCAATACCTTCAACCATTGATAGCTCGGAAAGGACTTTACTTTTTAAGAGCCAATCTTTCATATCTTGATAAATATAAACCGCATTCAATGAGTGTACTGTATTTTCTGAGGCTTCAAGTTTTGTATCTCGCTCCATATTTGATATCATCATAACACTTTTTTCGATTGCTTTATCAAAAACATTGTTATCGCCGTCATTATATATGGCAAAATTTTCCTCGGACTTGGTATATTCATTTTTAAGCGTAATTTTCAAATCTCCGTTTTCCAACGGCTCTGCAAAAACTACATATATTTTATCTGAATCGTTAATTGAGCTGATTTGCTCATAAATTTCGTTCGTCATATAGAGGGCATTTTGTGCGCTGAGATTGTCAATATAGCGATATTGATCGCCGATAGTGCGCATTTGCATTGCTCCGAATTTTATCAACCCCTTTGATTGCCAACTGTGTCGCCACACATTATCGTCTTCCCACAACAGGGGATATGCTTGCGGATGCGGCTTAAAAATTGGAATTACCAACAAGTTATCCGTTTCAAATTTAATCATTTCATTTTCAACCAGATAATCTTTAAGTAAATGCTCGTTAATTTGCACCGACAAATCAGCTTTATATTTTGTGCCTCCTGATTTTTCGTTATCAACTCCGACCGAACGGATAAAATATTGAATAGAATCGTCCGAAAGAGCCTTTAATTTTTCCACATTTTCGGTCGATGTCAATTTTCCGGCAACCTCCAAAAAGGCCTGACGCTGTGCGTCAAGCATTGCTTTATCCTTGGCTACCACAGAATTTTCGGCCTCTACGTCAACAGGAATAATAACACTGTATTCAATTTTGGCATATGCCGGCATCGCAGACAATACTAACGCTATTAATAAAAACAAACTTTTCATTTCTTTACTCGCTCAAATTTGCCCTAAGCATATTACAAAAGAGTCTAAAAAGCAAAACTTTTTATAGACTTTTTTACAGAACCGTTGTTTATTATTTATAATTTTAAACTGACTACTTTAAAGGATTGATAAAATGGTAAAGAGTAAATATATAAATTCTCTTTTGGCGCGAGCCAAGGAAAATGTCAAAACAATAGTTCTGCCTGAGGGTGAAGATGAACGTGTTTTGGAAGCAGCTCATATTATCAGCGATGAAGGCGCGGCTAAGATCATCATTTTGGGCGACATCAAGCAAATGAATGATTATTTTACCCAAAAAGGTTGGAGCACAAAAAATATTGAATTCATAAAACCTGAAGAATCTCCGCGTTTGACCGAATATACCGAACTTCTTTATGAGCTGCGCAAAGAAAAAGGATTATCCCATGAAGATGCCGTTGCTTTGGCTAAGAATTATAACTATTTCGGAACATTGATGATAAAATCAGGTCATGCCGACGGTATGGTTTCGGGAGCCAATCACTCCACTGCCGATACGGTGCGGCCGGCTTTGCAGATTATTAAGTCAGCCAAAAAAGGAGCTAACGTTTCTTCTTTTTTCATTATGTTATCTAATGATGTGCCGTATATTTTTTCCGATTGCGGTGTAATTATCAATCCTACCGATAAAGAATTGGCGGATATTGCACTTAATGCCGCACAAACCGCGATTTTATTCGGGATTGAACCGAATGTGGCGATGCTGTCTTTCTCGACTAAAGGTTCTGGCAAAGGAGACGAAGTGGAAAAAGTTAAACGGGCAACGCAAATGGCGCTGGAAGCTTTACAAAACGACGAATATAAAAATTTAGGAATTAAACTTGACGGCGAACTGCAGGCAGATGCCGCTTTAGATGAGGTTGTTGCCGCAAAAAAAGCCCCGAACAGCAACGTATCCGGTAAAGCTCGTGTATTAATTTTCCCGAATCTGGAAGCAGGAAATATCTGCTACAAAATGCTGCAGCGTTTGGGCGGATGTGAGGCTTACGGTCCGATTTTGCAAGGGCTGAACGCGCCTATTAATGATTTGTCGCGCGGTTGTTTTGCCGAAGATGTGGTCGGAGCAATCGCCATAACTTGTATTCAAGCAACAAAATAAGGAACTTTACTCATGAAAAAAATTCTTGTAATCAATTGTGGTTCTTCTTCATTAAAATTTCAGCTTTATAATGTGGAAGGTGAAGACTATGATGTAGTATCCAAAGGTATCGCTGAGCGTATAGGTGCCGAAAATTCGGTTATTAAAATTCAGTACGGCGATTCCCCTAAACAGCAGCATCAGATTGCGATGCCTACGCATTCAGAAGCAATTCGCAGCGTGTTTAATCTTCTTTTAAACGGAGCCTTAAAATCTATGGACGAATTAAGTGCTGTCGGACATCGTGTTGTTCAAGGCGGTGATATTTTTAAGGAATCCGTGTTGATAACCGATGAGGTTGTGGCTAAAATAGCCGAACTCTCCGATTTGGCACCACTACATAATCCGGCGCACGTTTTAGGCATAAAAGCTGTTAAGGAAGCATTGCCGAATATTCCGCAAGTGGCTGTTTTCGATACATCATTTCATCAGACCATGAAGCCGGAAGCATACCGCTATGCCATTCCGGAAGATCAGTACGTACGCAACAAAATCCGTCGCTACGGTTTTCACGGTACTTCACATAAATTTGTGGCTGAAGAATGCGCTAAATTAATTGGTAAAAAAGGTAAAATTATCACTTGCCATTTAGGTAATGGCGCATCTATTTCCGCTATTGACAACGGTAAATGTATTGATACCTCCATGGGATTTACACCTCTTGCCGGCACCATTATGGGTACGCGTTCAGGTGATATTGATCCGTACATTCCGCTTTATATTATGAAAAAAGACGGCCTGAGTGTCGATGAAGTCAATGATATGCTTAACAAGCAGAGCGGTATGTTGGCTTTGTGCGGTCTCTCTGATAACCGTGATGTCGAAAACGGTATTTTTGAAGGCGATGAAAAATGCATATTGGCGACTAATTGTTATGTTCACTCTCTGTTGAAAATTATCGGCGGTTATATTGCCGTGTTGGGTGGAGTTGATGCCATTGTGTTTACGGCCGGAGTCGGCGAAAACGGCTGGGTTTTGCGCAAACAACTGATTGAACGTTTGGGCTATCTCGGCATTAAACTCGATGAGAAAAACAACCGTGTTCGCGGTGAAACAATTATGATTTCAACACCGGATTCGAAAGTTAAGGTTTATATCATCCCGACTGACGAAGAGTCCGTAATTGCCCATGATACGGTTCGTTTGGCTAAGTTACAATAACTTTTGCCGATGTGCTTAATCAATAAGCCCCGATGAATTGTTCGGGGCTTATTTTATTGCAAACCATCCACGTATAGCAGGGCCGCGCCGATAATGCCGGCAGCAGTACCGCAGATTGCCGGTTTAACTTCGGCAGGATTATACGGCTGCAACAGTGCCAATGCAGTGTTTACTTTGGCATAGTCGACAATTCGTGATAAACTGCCTGATAACACAAATCTTTCAGTATCAAGCAAACCGTTGAGTAATTTTAAGCCGGAAATTAAATTTTCTTCCCATTCATAATATGCCGCACGGGCTCTAGTGTCTCCCAATTTTGCCGCTTCATATATTTCAAAACAATCGGTTAAATTTGAACCGTGTTCTTCTGCCATACGTTTTAAACTGCGTCCGGAAAAGTGGAAACTTACTTCACCGGTGGCACCGCATTTGCCACGTAAAATACTGCCATTGCAAATCAGTCCGCAGCCGATATCCGTGCCGAGTGTCAGCATAATACCGTTTTTAGCTCCGCGCATATTACCGATTTGATATTCGGCATACATTGCCGCATTGGCATCATTCTCGATAATGTACGGAGCTTTGAATATTGCAGACCAATCAATATTTTCATAACCTTTAGGCAAATTATTTGGTTTACCTTGCAGTTTGTTTTTAAACACTATACCGGCAGTGGCAATCGCACAAGCATCATATTTATACTGTGTAGTTGCATCTTGTAAAATTTGCTCAATTTCATCTGCTGTTTGTGGTGTCGATTTTGTAACAACCTCAGTTTGCAAAGTTCCTTTAGCATCAACCAAAGCATAAGCTATTTTACTGCCGCCGATATCAAAAGACAATACAGACATTTCACATCTCCTGTTTTGCTTTATTATATAGTTTCATTAAATGAAACTCCACCGGCTTACGCCGGTGGTATCATTTTAGGTCAAGCCAAGCTTGTCCTAAATCTTCGCGTCCCTGATATTCTATATAGCGTTGTATCACTGCCTCATTAACCCCTACGGTACTGACAAAATACCCATC